>NZ_QUSX01000002.1:0-330781 GCF_003933245.1 Maribacter algicola | reverse complement strand
TGGTAATCTTACGACCATGGTTTCAGGAAGTGCCGCCCTTCAACCAAGGTTGAGCCGAGTGTTTGGAGCGGCCGGAATTCCTGTAATGGAAGGATACGGACTTACGGAAACCTCGCCGGTGATTTCGGTTAACCAGGAAAAAGGAGGTGGATGGAAAATTGGTTCCGTGGGCAAAATCATCGATAAGGTAGAAGTGAAAATTGCGGACGACGGCGAAATTCTTTGCAAAGGTCCCAATGTAATGTTGGGCTATTACAAGGAACCTGAAAAAACCGATGAAGTATTGAAAAATGGCTATTTCCATACAGGTGACATTGGTGAAATAGATGCCGATGGTTTTCTACGGATTACGGACCGAAAAAAGGAAATGTTCAAAACCTCCGGGGGTAAGTATGTGGCACCGCAATTATTGGAAAACCGATTCAAACAATCCCGATTCATAGAACAGATCATGGTAGTGGGCGAAGGAGAAAAAATGCCCGCAGCACTGATTCAACCAGATTTTGCCTACCTCCACGATTGGGCCGCAAAAAAAGGATTGACCATTCCAGAGAATTCGGATATCATACTAAATCCTGTGGTGTTGGAACAATACCAGACCGAGGTGGACTTGGCCAATGAGCAGTTCGCCAAATGGGAAAAAGTAAAACAATTTAAGCTTACACCAGATGTTTGGAGCATTGAAGGCGGACACCTCACCCCTACCATGAAACTAAGAAGGAAAATCGTTAAGGAAAAGTACATTGACCTGTATAACGAAATTTACGGACATCAATAGTCAAGAAAGAAATCAACTTTGGTTTGACCATTTAAAAAAAATGGAAGAAATGAAACTGAATTACTTCGTTCCATCCTTAATTAGTCTAATATACATAGTAATGATGCTGACCGTCAATTCTTTGATGAGAAACGAATTGTAAAACCGTACTTAGGAATAGTTCTAAAACATTGTTTTTTAGAGACAAGAATTTACACCGCTAGAAAAAAACATTTTCATAAATTTATTATGCATGCATAATAAATTTTTATATATTTGGTAACCAACTAAAAACCTTATGAAGGAAGTTACCATTGATTACGCCCTTCGTGCTACTTGGCAGGCAGTAGCTAGAATGTACAATGAGGAAGCAAAAAACTTTGAAACTACAATGGCTATTGGCTTTACTTTATTGAGCATTGACCCCAAAACGGGTACACCTTCTACTTCTTTGGGTCCAAAAATGGGAATGGAAGCCACGAGTTTATCCAGAATATTAAAAAGTATGGAAGAAAAAGGTATGATCGAGAGAAAACCGAATCCCTCTGACGGCCGTGGCGTGTTGATCCACCTAACGAATTACGGACTGGAAAAAAGAAAGGATTCTAAAGATGTAGTATTGAGATTTAACGAAGTGGTCAAAAACCATGTATCTGAAGAAAAGTTAAAGCACTTCTTTGAAGTAACCGAGACTATCAATAAACTCATAGTGGATAAAAAGATTTACATAAAAAACGCATCAACTAAATAATACATCTTTAGTGAAATGAACAAACATATTAAAAAAGTAGCAGTCATTGGTTCGGGCATTATGGGAAGCGGTATCGCTTGTCATTTTGCCAATATTGGAGTGGAAGTTTTACTCTTGGATATTGTTCCAAGGGAACTTAATGACGTGGAAAAGGCAAAAGGACTTACCTTGGAGGACAAAGCAGTTCGCAACAGATTGGTGAACGACTCCTTGGCATCGGCATTAAAATCGAAGCCCTCCCCCATTTACCATCAAAAGTTCGCCGATAGAATTACCACCGGAAATTTAGAGGACGATATTTCCAAGGTAGGTAAAGTCGATTGGATTATTGAGGTGGTTGTGGAGCGTTTGGACATCAAAAAGCAAGTTTTTGAAAACCTTGAAAAGTACCGTACTCCGGGAACGCTTATTACCTCGAATACTTCAGGGATTCCCATAAAATTTATGAGCGAAGGAAGAAGTGAGGATTTTCAAAAGCACTTTTGCGGCACCCACTTTTTTAACCCAGCCCGATATTTAAAACTTTTTGAGATTATCCCGGGACCAAAGACACTTCCAGAAGTATTGGAATTTCTAAATGGATACGGGGAAAGGTTCTTGGGAAAAACCTCCGTAATCGCAAAAGATACACCCGCATTTATTGGGAACAGGGTGGGTATCTTCAGTATCCAAAGTCTTTTCCATATGGTTAAGGAATTGGACATGACAGTAGAGGAAGTGGATAAATTGACGGGGCCGGTAATCGGCCGACCAAAATCCGCCACTTTTAGAACAGTGGACGTAGTAGGCCTAGACACTTTGGTACACGTTGCAAATGGAATTTCGGAAAATTGTAAGAAGGACGAGAGACACGAACTTTTTGCCCTCCCGGATTTCATCAAGACAATGATGGAAAATAAATGGCTAGGCAGCAAAACGGGCCAAGGTTTTTACAAAAAAGTACAGGATGATAAAGGCAAAAGTGAAATTTTGACCTTGGACTTAAACACGATGGACTATCGGTCCAAGAAAAGTGCAAAATTCGGAACTTTGGAATTGACCAAGACCATAGACAAGGTGGTGGACAGATTCCCGATTTTGGTATCCGGAAAAGATAAGGCAGGAGAATTTTACCGAAAGAGTTTTGGGCAGTTGTTCGCCTACGTTTCACACCGTATTCCAGAGATATCGGACGAATTATATAAGATAGACGATGCCATGAAAGCCGGATTTGGATGGGAACACGGCCCATTCCAAATTTGGGATGCCGTAGGCTTGGACAAAGGTCTTGATTTCATTGCCTCCGAAAACCAAACGGCGGCTACTTGGGTGCATGAAATGAAGGAATCAGGAATTAATTCCTTTTACAGTGTGAAGGAAGGCAACACCTATTATTATGATATTCCCAAAAAAGAAATGGTCAAGGTTCCCGGTCAGGATGCCTTTATCATTTTAGATAATATCAGAAAAAGTAAAGAAGTTTTCAAAAATAGCGGTGTCGTAATAGAAGATTTGGGGGATGGAATCCTTAATTGCGAGTTCCAGTCCAAAATGAACACGATTGGCGGCGATGTTTTGGCCGGACTAAATAAAGCCATCGACCTAGCCGAAAAGGACTTTCAAGGACTGGTTATTGGTAACCAGGCCGCAAATTTCTCTGTCGGGGCCAATATAGGAATGATTTTTATGATGGCCGTTGAACAAGAGTATGATGAGCTGAACATGGCCATAAAAATGTTCCAGGACACAATGATGCGCATGCGTTATTCTGCCATACCTACTGTTTCTGCACCTCATGGCATGACCTTAGGAGGTGGCTGTGAATTGTCGCTACACGCGGATAAGGTCGTAGCAGCTGCGGAGACATACATTGGTCTTGTGGAATTTGGTGTGGGTGTTATTCCAGGCGGTGGCGGATCCAAGGAGTTTGCCATGAGAGCATCTGATTCCTTCAGAAAAGGTGATGTGGAATTGAACGTTCTGCAGGAATATTTCCTGACCATTGGAATGGCCAAGGTATCGACTTCTGCCTATGAGGCTTACGATTTGGGCATCCTTCAGCATGGAAAGGATATTGTGGTGGTGAACAAAGACCGACAAATAGCGACCGCTAAGGAATATGCCAAGTTAATGGCGGAATCCGGCTACACACAACCAACAAAGAGAAAAGACGTAAAAGTATTAGGCAAACAAGCTTTGGGCATGTTCCTAGTGGGAACGGATTCCATGGAGGCCAGCCATTATATTAGTGAACACGATAAAAAAATCGCCAACAAGCTAGCTTATGTCATGGCGGGTGGGGATTTATCGGAACCAACCATGGTTACTGAACAGTACTTGTTGGATTTGGAACGTGAAGCCTTCCTTTCCCTTTGTACCGAAAGAAAAACCTTGGAACGTATTCAACACATGTTAAAAACTGGTAAACCACTAAGAAATTAAAAATGAGAACAGCATACATAGTAAAAGGATATAGAACCGCGGTAGGAAAGGCGCCCAAAGGCGTATTCCGATTCAAAAGAACGGATGAACTGGCAGCAGAGACCATCCAATATATGATGAAGGAATTACCCGGTCTCGACAAAAAAAGAATCGATGATGTCATTGTAGGCAACGCTATGCCTGAAGGATCACAAGGACTCAATATGGCAAGGCTGATTTCACTCATGGGCTTGGACATAGTCGATGTTCCAGGAGTTACGGTCAACCGTTTTTGTTCTTCCGGGATAGAAACCATAGGGATTGCCACGGCCAAAATCCAATCGGGAATGGCAGATTGCATCATTGCTGGAGGTGCGGAAAGTATGAGTGCCGTACCCATGACCGGATATAAGACCGAACTCAACTATGATTTGGTAAAATCCGGACACGAAGACTACTATTGGGGCATGGGAAATACCGCTGAGGCCGTTGCCAGGGAATTTAAAGTCTCAAGGGAGGACCAAGATGAGTTTGCCTATAATTCCCATATGAAAGCCTTAAAGGCCCAAGCGGAAAATCGGTTTCAAGACCAAATCGTTCCCATTGAAGTCGAGCAAACCTATGTGGATGAAAATGGAAAAAAAGCCACTAAAAAATATACGGTAACCAAGGATGAAGGTCCTCGAAAAGGAACTTCATTGGAAGCATTGGCAAAATTACGTCCTGTATTTGCTGCAGATGGAAGTGTGACAGCCGGAAACTCGTCCCAGATGAGTGACGGAGCCGCCTTCGTCATGGTCATGAGCGAGGAAATGGTAAAAGAACTGAACTTGGAGCCCATTGCACGATTGGTAAACTATGCTGCGGCCGGTGTTCCTCCAAGAATTATGGGTATTGGTCCGGTAGCTGCAGTACCCAAAGCCTTGAAACAGGCCGGTTTAAAACAGGAAGATGTAGAATTAATTGAATTGAACGAAGCCTTTGCATCACAATCCATTGCCGTGATACGAGAATTGAAGTTAAATCCTGATATCGTAAACGTAAACGGCGGGGCCATTGCATTAGGCCACCCGTTAGGCTGTACTGGGGCAAAACTATCGGTTCAGCTTTTTGATGAAATGCGTAAAAGGAATATGCAGGGCAAATACGGTATGGTCACCATGTGCGTGGGTACCGGTCAAGGTGCCGCGGGCATTTATGAGTTTTTGAATTAAAAAAACCCGCTAAATCTCCACCAAAGGGTGAGACTTATTTGGGAATCGAAATAGATAAAAATTGTTTAACTAATAAAATTACCTGACATTTTTCTCTCCTTTGGAGAGATTGGGAGAGGCTTATGGAAACAAAAGATAAAGAAATACTAAGAGGTGGTCAATTTCTGGTAAAGGAAACGGATTGTGAAGACATTTTCACATTAGAAGACCTCAACGAAGAGCAAAAAATGATGCGCGAAAGCACCAAAGAGTTTGTTGATCGCAAGCTTTGGGCACATTGGGAGCGTTTTGAAAAAAAGGACTATGCCTATACGGAAGAGTGCATGCGCGAAGCTGGTGAACTGGGGCTCTTGAGCATCGCCGTTCCGGAAAAATACGATGGAATGGGCATGGGCTTCGTCTCAACCATGTTGGTATGCGATTATATATCCGGAGCTACTGGATCTTTCAGCACGGCCTTTGGAGCTCATACCGGTATCGGTACTATGCCAATAACCCTATATGGAACGGAAGAGCAAAAACAGAAGTACGTACCAAAATTAGCCACGGGAGAATGGTTCGGCGCCTATTGTTTAACGGAACCAGGCGCGGGATCGGATGCCAACTCTGGTAAAACAAAAGCGGTACTATCCGATGACGGGAAATATTATAGCATCACAGGACAAAAAATGTGGATTTCCAATGCCGGATTCTGCAATCTTTTCATCGTTTTTGCCAGAATAGGGGACGATAAGAACATCACCGGTTTTATTGTTGAAAATGACCCAAGTAATGGTATCACATTAGGGGACGAGGAGAAAAAACTGGGCATCCACTCCTCCTCTACCCGTCAGGTATTCTTTAATGAAACCAAGGTGCCCGTTGAAAATATGTTATCAGAGCGCGGAAACGGCTTTAAAATTGCCATGAACGCCTTGAACGTTGGCCGTATTAAACTGGCAGCTGCTTGTTTGGAGGCCCAAAGACGGGTCATAAACGAGGCCACAAAATATGCCAATGAACGAATCCAGTTCAAAGTACCGATTATTAGCTTTGGCGCCATTAAGGCAAAGATTGCGGATATGGCCACCAATGCCTATGTGGATGAATCCGCTTGTTATCGCGCAGCCAAGAATATAGAGGATAGAATCGCCATTCGGGAAGCAGAAGGTAATTCCCATCAAGAGGCAGAACTTAAAGGTGTGGAGGAATATGCAATAGAATGTTCCATTTTAAAAGTAGCGGTTTCCGAACATGTTCAGCATACTACGGATGAGGGTATACAGATTTTTGGAGGAATGGGCTTCAGTGCCGATACTCCTATGGAATCCGCTTGGCGTGATGCACGGATTGCAAGAATCTACGAAGGTACCAATGAAATAAATCGTATGCTTTCCGTGGGCATGCTGATCAAAAAGGCCATGAAAGGTCATGTAGACCTTTTGGGACCCGCCACAGCGGTTGGTGAGGAACTTATGGGCATACCTTCTTTTGACACGCCGGATTTTTCAGAATTGTTCGCCGAGGAAAAGGATTTATTAAAACGATTGAAAAAAGTATTCTTGATGGTTGCCGGTAGTGCCGTTCAGAAATTTGGTCCTGACCTTGAGGAGCATCAGCAATTATTGATGGCCGCATCGGATATATTGATACAAGTCTATCTTGCGGAGTCGGCATTATTAAGAACCGAAAAAAATGCAAAACGTTTTGGCGAGGAGGCACAGGCGACACAAATTGCCATGTCCAAACTCTATTTGTATCGAGCTACGGAAATCGTCATTCAGAAAGGGAAGGAAGCTATTGTTTCCTTTGCCGAAGGTGATGAGCAACGTATGATGCTCATGGGGCTTAAACGTTTTACAAAATATACCAATAACCCAAATGTAGTGGCTTTACGTACACAAATTGCGGATAAAGTTGCTGCAGATCAGGGTTACACCTTTGACTAATTCAGATTGCCCTTTTGTTTTGTTAGACAGAAGAAAAACCGCTCCAAATGGAGCGGTTTTAATTTAATATTTATTTAACTTAAGGCCACTAACTAAAATTAAAACTGAAAATGAAAAAAATGTATTTAATGAACAGAAAGACCATTTGGTCAATCATCCTTGGAGCAACTATTTTAGCTTCCTGTACATCGGAATTTGAAACTAATGAAACCGAGGAATTAAAGGCCATTTCGGCCAAAGCCAGTTTCAAAAAGGACTTCATGGTAATTTTGAAAAGCGAGGAGATTCCTGATGGATTTTTAGCTGAATTGGAAAGTATGGGAGCGACACTAAAATCTTCCATACCGGAAATTGGAGTGGCGGTTATAAGCTCTACTGAAAAAATTAACTCAAAAATTAGTAGCTTAAGTGATGTAAGGTCTATTGTTCCTGATTTGAATGTACAATGGATAACCCCTGATTTATATCCTCAAGCTTCCCCACTTAGTATAGGTAGTGATGAACTTTATTTTCCATTACTATGGGGAATGGACGCCATTGATGCTCCAGAGGCTTGGAATACAGGACAAACTGGAACAGGTGTGCGTGTAGCAGTATTGGATTCCGGTATAGATGCCGAACACGAGGATTTGTCCGCCAATTTAAATACCAGTTTAAGTGCATCGTTCATCCCAGGTGAAGATTGGAACGTAAGAGAAGGTTCCTTTTTCAATCATGGTAGCCACGTTGCAGGTACTATCGCAGCTGCGGATAACGGCATCGGAGTAATTGGTGTTGCTCCCAACGCTGAAATTGTAGCCGTAAAAGTGTTATCGGAATACTCTGGCTCCGGCCCATTTAGTAGCATTAATGCAGGTATTGTCTATGCGACCTTGATAGATTCAGACGTTATCAATATGAGCCTAGGAGCCGTTTTTAATAAAAATGGATTCATTACTCTTGAAGATGGTTCCGTCATTAAAGTACCTGGAAAACTAATATCGGAAATTAGGATTGCACAACAACGAGCGATAGATTTTGCTTATAAAAATGGAGTAACTGTTGTTGTTTCCGCTGGAAATGGCGGTTCCAATTTTGATGGAAACGGTTCAGCTATAGGTTTGCCGGCGAGTCTAAATAATGTTATTTCTGTATCCGCCACCGCTCCTTTAAGTTGGATTGAAAACCCAACTGGTGATCTAGATCTTCCAGCAAGCTACACGGATTACGGGAAAAGCCATATTACCGTTTCTGCACCTGGAGGGGATTTTGATAGCCCAAGTGATTTTTGGTTTTATGATATGGTTTTGAGTACCAGTCCTGGAGGTTATTTCTTTAGTGCGGGAACTAGTATGGCCTCACCACATGTGGCTGGTGTAGCAGCTTTGATAATCGGAAAAAATGGAGGATCCATGGCGCCACATGAAGTTACCAAAAAATTGGTGAATACAGCTGATAAAATAGATGGCAACGGAGTAAGTCTCTATCACGGCGAAGGTAGGGTAAATGCTTACCGAGCTGTAACCGAATAGCCTGAATATTAAATTTATTAAAAAGGCCGTTCAAGTTGAACGGCCTTTTTTTGAACTTGATATTGTGAGACTGAAGGGAACAAATTACATTTAACTCATGGATAAAAATCTCCTTGCTAAAGTTTATTCCCCTTTGAATTTTCAAAAAAGGGGCTATCAGTTAATTGATGAGCTAACAGCCCATTTGGATGATAAACTAAATGAAAAGTCGGAAAAAGCCATTAATTGGAACGATCCAGAAGAAGAACTGAAGTTCTGGAAGGATTTTTTGAAGAATGGTGATGAAAACGACCTTTTTAAGACGATAACAGAGCGTACAACCTATGTACACCATCCCCACTACATAGGACATCAGGTGAGTCCCGCTGCTCCCATAACAGCATTAACGGGTATGATCAGTTCTCTTTTAAATAATGGGATGGCCGTCTATGAAATGGGTATGTCACCAAGTGCCATTGAACGTGTGGTAACAGATTTACTATGTGAACGGATAGGTTGGAATGCCGATGCCCGAGGTTTTCTGACCTCCGGCGGGACCTTGGCGAATCTCACAGCGCTCTTAACGGCGCGAAAAGCTATATTGAACGAAGATGTTTGGAATGCAGGAACGAGCAGTGCTCTAGGTATTATGGTGAGCGAGGAAGCTCATTACTGTGTGGACAGAGCGGCCAGAATTATGGGCTTGGGCGAAAAAGGCATCATAAAAATTCCGTGTGGCGAATCCTTCCAAATGGATATATCCGTTTTGGAAGAAAAATATAAAGAAGCCAAAGCAAAGGGAATTACCATCTTTGCCATTGTGGGAAGTGCTCCTTCCACGGCAACGGGAATGTTCGATAATCTTAAAGCTATTGGTCAATTTGCAAAAAAATACAACGTGTGGTTCCATGTGGACGGTGCCCATGGTGGTGCGGGGATTTTCTCAAAAAAATACAAACACACCCTTAAAGGAATCGAAAATGCCGATTCTGTGGTAATTGACGGACACAAAATGATGATGTTGCCAACGATAACCACTGCCCTACTCCTAAAAAATGGAATGTATGCCAATGCCACCTTTAGCCAAAAGGCGGACTATCTCCTCACAGATTCAGACCATGAGGATTGGTACAATTCAGGGAAGAGAACCTTTGAATGTACAAAGACCATGATGAGCATCCATTGGTATACTATGCTCAAATACTATGGCGAAGCGGTTTTTGATGCCTACGTAACCCAATTGTATGATATGGGTGCATCCTTTGGTGATATAATTGAACATCACGCTTCATTTCATTTGGCCGTAACGCCTATGGCCAATATTGTATGTTTTCGATTTGTCGATTCAAATTTGTCACAAATACAATTGAACGAATTAAATGCCAAAATACGGCACCAACTATTGGAAGATGGTGAATTCTACATAGTGCAGACCAAGTTACGCGGTTGGCACTATTTACGGGTCACAGTAATGAACCCTTTCACCACAACGGACCATTTTCAAAAACTGCTGGACAAGATAGTTTCATTGGCAGAGAAATCGGTTTCCTCTAAAACTACAGTTTGTTAATCGATGCCATTACTTGCTCCTCGCTTTCCTGTCTGGAAAAGTTAATGGCACATTCAATTAAGGCCAAATGTGAATAGGCTTGGGGAAAATTACCAAGCAATCTTTTGGTCTTAAAATCAATATCTTCACTAAAGAGACCTAAATGATTACTGTAGGACAAAAGGGTGTCAAAGTGCTTCATCGCCTTTTCCGTTTCCCCTATTTTGAAAAGGCTGTTGATAAACCAAAAAGTGCAAATGGTAAATGAGGAAGAGGGCAGGCCAAAGTCATCTTCATTTTTATATCGATATAATAAACCATCATTACTAAGTTCCCGTTCAACAGCATGTACCGTACTTACGAACTTAGGATCTTTGGCATGGATAAATCCGTAGGATTCCATCAACAGGACCGAAGCATCCATATCCGGTGAACCATAGGATTGGGTAAAGGCGTTGACTTCCGGATTCCAAGCATTGGCGTGGATATCGTTTTTAATCTCCTGCTCCAATTGAGTCCATTTTTCCAGTTTATGGGTCTTTCTGAACAATCTGGCTACCTTGATGGCCCTATCAATGGCGACCCAACACAATACTTTTGAAAAAGTAAAGTGTCTATCCTCTGTCCTAAATTCCCAAATACCCTTATCCGCCTCCTTCCAGTGATGGGAAACGATCCATACGATTCCTTTGGTAATGCCCCATAAATCCTCACCGTTTTCCGTATCATTACTATACTTTGAAAGTTGCTCATAAATAACATCCATCAAAATGCCATAGATATCATTTTGCCGTTGTTTGTAGGCCGCATTCCCAATTCGTACCGGTTTGGAACCTTTATAGCCCGCTAAATGGTCCAAGGTACGTTCCGTTAACTTTTTCTCCTTGTTAATGCCATACATAATCTGTAGTTTCTCATCCTTATCTGGAATGAGATCTACGATAAATTGCAGATATCTCTTGGCAACATTCCTATGCCCCAGTTCACCGATCACCTTAATGGCCATGGAAGCATCCCGTATCCAGCAAAAACGGTAATCCCAGTTACGGACCTCCCCTATCGTTTCCGGTAACGAGGTCGTGGCTGCGGCCAGAACCGCTCCCGATTTGTCATAGGTCAAGAGTTTAAGGGTGATGGCACTTCTACTGATTTGGGAATTGTACTTTCTATAGTTAGGAGTCTTACTGCTCCAATTCAACCAATACACCTTGGTTCGTTCCAATTCGGTGTACATCTTTCGAACCGTAGGTTGGAACAATTTTTCGTTATACCCCAATAGAAAATAGCCGTCCTCTGTTATCTCCAATTCCCTTCCATCAACTACGGCATTTTTATTAAATGAGGTATACAGAAAACAGGTATCGAACTTTTCTCCATGGGTAAGACTTACTACAAAGTTCTTTTTGACATAGGTATCCGTTTTACCATGGGCATATTCCAATTTGGGGTTAAAGCATACCTTAAACTTAGGTTTACCGCTTACATGTTTAATGTATCTGATTAGCTCGGGAGGTGAATTATAACCGCCTTCAGCCTTCCTGTAGCGGGGCATAAAATCGCGAATTTCAAAAACGTCGTCTCCACAAGAGAATTTGGTTATTAAAACAGCGGTATGCTTTTTATAACGCTGCTCTATGATATAGGAATCATCTACCAGAATTTCAAAACTACCTCCCTTTTCCTCATCCAGTAACTTTGCAAATAACGATGAAGAGTCAAATTCAGGCAAACAGCACCAATCTATGGAGCCTCTTTTTGATACTAATGCAGCACTTCTACAATTTCCTATTATTCCGTAGTCTAAGTTATTCATTCCCTAAAAATCTTGATTCATTTGGGCATTCAATTGCTATTGCCCATCTTTTTCCCGAAATTGAGAGAAATTAAATTCATTTCAAAGCAAAACTTGCTATTTATGGCCAAAACTATCATTATCTCAAATAGACTCCCGGTACAATTACAAATCAGCAATGGAACCATTACGGCAATACCTAGTGTGGGCGGACTTGCCACCGGCATGAAATCGGTCCACTCAGGTGGAGATAGCCTTTGGATTGGTTGGAGCGGTCTCACCGATGAGGAAACACCCGAAGAATTGGAATCACAAATAGACGATGCCTTGGCCGAGCATGGTTCCTCCAAGGTAAAACTTACCCAAAAAGAAGTAGACGGCTTTTACTATGGATTTAGCAATAGAACAGTGTGGCCCCTCTTCCATTACTTTTTGGAGTATTCCGAGTTTGAATGGGAGAGCTGGGAAATCTATAAAACTGTAAACCAGAAATTTGCCGATGCTATTTTAGAAAAAGCGGGAGATGACGATGTTATATGGGTACATGATTATCAATTGATGCTGGTGCCGCAAATGGTCAGGGCAAAACGTCCCAATGTTTCAATTGGTTTCTTCCTACATATCCCCTTCCCTTCCTTTGAAATATTTAGAACACTACCTTGGAGGATGGAAGTATTGGAAGGTCTCTTAGGTTCCGATTTAATTGGTTTTCACACCTATGATTACGAAAGACACTTTTTAAGCTCGGTCCGAAGGCTTTTGGGCCTTGAGGTCAGTTTTAACGATATTTATTTGGATGATAGGGTGATAAAAGTGGATTCCTTTCCCATGGGAATCGATTATAAAAAATTCAACGAGGCAGCTAAGGAACATGCGCAACGCGATGAATCCCAAAAATCCGAGCTTCAAAAAAGATTGGATACCCATAAAGAATCTACTCCCGATGCGAAATTCTTCCTTTCCATAGACCGATTGGACTATACCAAGGGAATTGCCAAGCGCTTGAATGCCTTTGAATATTTTTTAAATAAGTACCCACAATACAAAGAGAAGGTACGTTTGATTATTTTGGCTGTACCTTCTCGTTCCAATGTCCCACAATACCAACTGCTGAAAAAAGAAATCGATGAGCTCGTAGGCCGAATCAATGGGGAACTTTCTACCGTAAGCTGGACCCCTATTTGGTATTTTTATAGATCTATGCCCTTTGATAACCTCATCGACCTGTATACGACCTGTGATATTGCCTGGTTAACCCCTATTCGGGATGGTATGAACTTGGTAGCCAAAGAGTATATTGCAACACGAACCGATAAGACAGGGGTACTTATTTTAAGTGAAATGGCAGGTTCTGCCAATGAAATGAATGAATCCCTCCTAATAAACCCTAATAACTTCGAGGAAATTGCGGACACCTTGGACAAGGCCATCAATATGCCCAAAGAGGAACAACAGCAGCGTAATTCAATTCTTCAAAAACGCCTGGAGCGTTATAACGTGGAGAAATGGGCCAATGATTTCATGACCTCCCTATTAAATCAAAAAGAAAAGGACCTCACCTATATATCCAGAAAGCTTTCGGTAGATTTAATGAACACCGTCATGAAAAAATATAAGTCGGCCAAAAGACGCCTTGTTTTTCTAGATTATGACGGCACTTTGGCCGGCTTTCATAAAGACCCTCAGAAGGCCAGTCCTGATGAAGATCTATTCAGATTATTGGATGAAATTTCCGCCCAGGAAAATACGGATATGTATCTAATCAGCGGAAGGGACAAAGAAACCTTTACCAAGTGGTTCAAGCATAAAGGGTACAACATGATAGTCGAGCATGGGGTTTGGATTTCCCAAAATGGAGAAGACTTTAGAATGCTGGAAAAGGTCAAAAAGGATTGGATGGAGAAAATTCATCCGGTCTTGGATTCCTTTGTGGATAGGACTCCGGGAAGTTTTATCGAAGAAAAGAATTATTCCTTGGCATGGCATTATAGAAATACCGATCCCGATTTTGGCCAAAAGAGGGCCGTGGAATTGAATACAGTATTGACCAGTTTGATTGCGAATGACGACTTGAGCGTTTTAAACGGAAATAAGGTTATGGAAATCAAGAGTAGCAATGTAAACAAGGGAAGGGCCTCCATGCGCGTATTTGCGGAACATGAATATGATTTTGTTTTTGCCATAGGCGATGACTGGACGGATGAGTTTATGTTCCAGGAACTCCCGGAAGATTCCATTACGGTCAAAGTGGGAAGACAAAAAACCCACGCCAAGTATTTTGTAGACAGTACCAAAAATGTTAGGGATATTTTAGGCCGATTTGCTGACATGCATTAATTTGGAACTCTATGCTAAACGAATGAATCGGTTATTATTCCTCTCGGTACTCTTTTTATTTTTTTCTTTAAAAAGCTATTCCCAGCCTAGCACAGAAGTGTTTCTGGCCGATTTGGAATGGAACGAGGGAACTTTAAAAATCGGGAATCCCAAAAACATTTCTAACAATGAAGGCTACGACAATCAACCTTCCTTCTACGATGACGACCGAATTCTACTTGCTTCCACCCGAAACGGACAGACCGATATAGCCCTTTACAATATTAATTCCGAATCAAAATCGTGGATCAACAGTACTCCAAAGGGAGGTGAATATTCACCTTTGAGAATATTGGACCAAGAGGATATTTCGGCCATCAGATTAGACGATGATGGATTACAAAGATTGTATAGGTATGATTTTAAGACTGGAAAGTATAAAGAACTTATTGCCAATTTAAAAGTTGGATATCATGTGTGGTACAACGACCATGTCATAGTATGCACGGTCTTGGTTGAAAACCGAATGGATTTGGTGATCGTAAACATAAAGGATAATACCCTCTACACTATACAGAAAAGTGTAGGCAGGTCGCTGCACAAGATTCCCCAAACGGAGCTGATCAGTTATATTTCAAAAGAAAATGATACAACCTTGGTAAAATCCCTGAATCCTATTTCCGGGGCTACGGAATATATCGTGACGCTTCCTGGCTCATTTGAAGATGTAAGTTGGACAAAAGAAGGAACCTTGCTTACGGCGTACGAAAACAATTTGTTGGGTTACGATTACAAAAAGAAGGGCTCCTGGAAACTCCTGCACACATTTGATAAATTGGAAATACCTAAAATATCAAGACTGGCCATTAGTCCGGATGGTCAAATATTGGCATTCGTAAGCGAGGACCCCAAATACAAAATCGTTCAAAAACAGGTGGAATCCTATAATTCGGGGGATTTGGATGCCTTCGTCAATTGTTATAGTGAAAACGTGGTAGTTCAAAATTTTCCGGCGGACACCCTTTATATCGGGCATCAAAAAATGCGGGAGAACTATGGGAGCCTGTCCCCGGATAATAAGAAATATGATGTAGAGGTCGCAAATAGGATTACCATGGGAAATTTTGTAATCGACCATGAAATAGTTACGGGAGACGGAAGTATTTCTAAGCAAGTGGCAATATATGAAGTCGCCGACCGAATTTCTAGCATGACATTTATTTTTGACAATGGGTCGGAATCCATCCCCGAAAGTGTTGTCCAAGAACAGGTGGATGCCTATAATAAAAGAGATATCGATGCATTTATGGCAACGTATACTGACGATGTAAAACTCTACAACTTCCCAAAAAACCTAACTACAGATGGACCAGAGGAAATGCGTAAGGGCTACACCGAATTTTTCACCTCCACACCAGACCTGCATTGCGAAATCAAAAACAGAATCGTCATAGGCAACAAAGTGATAGACGAAGAGGAGGTAACGGCCAATGGCAATACGTTTTCCGCCGTAGCTATTTACGAAGTTGAAAATGAGAAAATATCCAAAGTCACTTTCCTAAAGTAAATCTGAGGTTGAAGCAAAAACCACATATCCTTCCAACCATAATAATTGCCCAATTTGCATGTACCTCCCCATGGTTTGCCGGTAATACAATCATCGATGAACTTATCTTGAAAACAGGGTTGGGTGAAGATATTATGGGCTGGGTATTATCCTCCGTACAATTGGGATTCATTCTGGGCACGCTGCTTTTTGCATTATTGATGGTAGCAGATAGGTTTCCGCCTTCCAAGGTATTTATGGTCTGTGCCCTATTGGCGGCACTCTGCAATTTTGCATTGCTTCAAGAATCTATGACCAAATGGACGATTCTTCTAACGAGGTTTGGCACTGGTTTTTTTCTTGCAGGTATTTATCCCGTGGGAATGAAGATTGCGGCAGATTACTATGAAAAAGGATTGGGCAAGGCTTTAGGGTATTTGGTAGGTGCCTTGGTCTTGGGTACCGCATTTCCATTTTTTATCAAGGCCAATAGTTGGGGCCATGAGGCGAACACCGTCATAAAAATAACTACGGCAATGACCTTTATGGGTGGATTGGCAATTAATTTTCTGGTTCCCAACGGACCCTATAGAACCCCTAGCAAAAAACTTGATCTATCCATTGGTCCCCAACTCTTTGGCATGGTAAATTTTAAGAAGGTCGCTTTTGGCTATTTTGGACACATGTGGGAGTTGTACGCCTTTTGGGCCTTTACGCCCTTTGCGATTGCATATTATAATACGAAAACTGGTATGGACTTTTCGGTACCCCTCTGGACAGGGATTGTAATTGCCCTTGGTGGACTGTCGTGTGCCCTTGGTGGTTTGATATCGGAAAAAATAGGAAGCCGTAAGGTAGCCTTAACGTCTCTTACGATATCGGGCCTATGTTGCCTAATCTCCCCGGTTTTTTTCATGCTGCCTCCCATACTATTCCTATCGGCATGGTGTATATGGGGTTTGGCCGTTACCGCAGATTCCCCACAACTATCAAAACTAGTGGCTGCATCGGCTATGGGCGAAATCAAAGGTACGGCGCTTACCCTAGCAACCTGCATCGGCTTTGCCATTACCATTTTTAGTATTCAACTCTTAAACTACATGCAGACCATCACAAGTGCAAACTTTTTATTCATGGTGTTGACATTGGGTCCGGCGTTGGGAGTTTGGCATCTTATACGCCTTGAAAAAGATTAATTTTTAATACTTTTAGAGACACTTCAAATGAAACCGAATATGAAAAAATGGCTACTTCTGGGTCTTTTGACCATAACCCTTACATTATCAGCGCAAACGGACCAACGCATCTATGATATTATTGATGCCGTTTCTGCGGAACGCATAGAAAACGATATCACCAAATTGGCCAATTTTGGCACCCGACATACCTTAAGCGATACAGTCTCACAAACCCGTGGCATAGGTGCGGCAAGACGCTGGATAAAGTCTGAATTTGAGAAAACTTCCCAGGCCTGTAACGGTTGTTTGAACGTTTTTTATCAAAAAGACTTGGTCAAAAAGGGCGCCAATCAACGCATTGTGCATGATGTGGAAGTCGTGAATGTCTTGGCCATTCAAAAAGGAAGCAAATACCCCAATAGATACATTATTATGAGCGGCGATATTGATAGTCGGGTAAGCGACCCTACCAATTTTACGGACGATTCACCTGGAGCCAACGACAATGCCAGCGGTATGGCCGGAACCTTGGAAGCAGCACGGGTACTTTCAAAATACACATTTGAAAACAGCATTATCTATATGGGTCTTTCCGGTGAGGAACAAGGTCTTTTTGGCGGCGGCGGCGTGGCGCAATACGCCAAAGATCAAGGATGGGAAATCATTGGGATTTTTAATAACGATATGATTGGAAATATCAAAGGTGTGGATGGAGTAGTAAGCAATGTGGATTTCCGAATTTTTTCCGAACCCGTACCTCCCAATGAAACGGAAGAGCAACGCAGGGCAAGACGGTTTTATGGAGGTGAAGTCGATGGTATTTCAAGACAATTGGCTAGATATGTGCATAAGAATGTAAAGACCTATATGCCCGAAATGAATCCCATGATGATTTATCGTTTGGATCGTTTTGGCCGTGGAGGACATCACAGGCCCTTTAACGACGCTGGTTTTGCGGGAATACGAATCATGGAGGCGCACGAAAATTACACCCAGCAACATCAGGATATTCGGGTGGAAGACGGCATTGAATATGGGGATGTCCTAGAACATGTAAACTTTGACTACGCGGCAAAACTAACCGCTGTAAATGCGATTAACCTGGCTTCCTTGGCTTGGGCACCACCGGCACCTAAAGAAGTAAAAATTGGTGGTATTGTTGAACCATCGGCCAAATTCCAATGGAGCAGGGTAGATGGAGCCAAAGGATACAAAATCTACTGGAGGGATACGACCTCACCCACTTGGGATTACAGTAGATATGTAGGTGACGTTACCGAATTTACATTGGAAGGAATCGTTATTGATAATTTTTTCTTTGGTCTGTCCGCGGTAGGTGAAAACGGATTTGAAAGTCCGGTCGTATTTCCAAACGGAATTTTTAGATAATTGGGACTAATGAAAAAACTTTTAATGATTACCGTTATCCTGACTACCTTACATATTAAGGCCCAAGATTTTACGGAACAAGATACCCTTAGAGGCAGCATAACTCCGGAACGAGCTTGGTGGGACCTCAATTACTATCATCTGGATATTGAGGTTAAACCGGATGATAAATTTATATCGGGCACCAATACCATTCGCTACAAAGTTTTGGATGCAAATCAGGTATTGCAAGTAGACCTTCAACCACCACTTATCATTGAAAAAATTACCCAAGACGGTAAAAAACTGGAATTCGATAGCAAGGGCAATGCCCATTTTGTAAAACTAGAAAAAGCACAAAAAGAAGGTGATTACAATGAAATCGTCGTGCATTATTCCGGGCATCCCAAAGAAGCTGTTAGAGCTCCCTGGGATGGTGGTTTTTCCTGGAAAGAGGACGAAAACGGGAAACACTTTGTGGCCACCTCCTGTCAGGGACTTGGAGCCAGTGTTTGGTGGCCCAACAAAGACCATATGTACGACGAAGTGGATAGTATGCTTATGAGTGTAAAGGTACCTAAGGGACTAATGAACGTATCCAACGGTAGGTTGCGTTCAATAGATGAAAATACCAATACCTACCACTGGTTCGTATCCAATCCCATTAACAACTATGGGGTGAACGTAAATATTGGTGATTATGTGTATTTTGGGGAGACCTATGATGGCGAAAAAGGCACTTTGGATATGGATTACTACGTATTAAGGGACAATCTGGAAAAAGCCAAGGAGCAGTTCAAACAGGCTCCCCAAATGATGGAAGCCTTTGAGCATTGGTTTGGTCCTTACCCATTTTATGAGGACTCTTTCAAATTGGTGGAAGTCCCTTATTTGGGTATGGAACACCAAAGTTCCGTAACCTACGGAAACCAGTATGGAAATGGCTACTTAGGCAGCGATCTTTCGGGCACCGGTTGGGGATTGAAGTTCGATTACATCATCATCCACGAAGCAGGACATGAATGGTTCGCAAACAATATTACTTACAAAGATATCGCCGATATGTGGGTGCATGAAGGTTTTACCATGTATTCAGAAAGCCTGTTTATTGAATATTACTATGGCAAGGAAGCTGCAGCGGAATATTTACTTGGAATCCGAAAAAATATCAGAAATGACCGACCGCTCATTGGCCCTTATGATGTTAATAAATCCGGGTCCGGCGATATGTACAACAAAGGGGCGAACATCCTGCACACCCTTAGGCAAATCATGGACGATGATGAAAAATGGCGGGCAACCTTACGAGGTTTGAACGAAACGTTTTATCATCAAACAGTAACATCCAAACAGATTGAAGCTTATTTGGACAATCAGGTATCGGCTGATTTCACCTCCTTTTTTGATCAATATTTAAGAACGGCGAACATTCCAGTTTTTGAATATGAAATCAAGAACGGCAAGCTAAAATACCGATTTACCAATGTCATCGATGGGTTTAAAATGCCCTTAAAGGTTGAGATGGCCGGAAAGACTGATTGGATTACCCCTACCACAGAGTGGCAGCAAAAATCACTTAAAGGGAACGACATACAAGTGGACCCAAATTTTTACGTGGAAGTTAAAAAAGTATAAGTAAAAGGCCTAAGGTCATATCAGGGGTAGCTGACAAATATCATAATATGAAAACTGATAATATCCCTAAATTGCCCATCTTTAGAGGAAATAGCAAATCATTATTTTAAATTTCTATTGATCAACATGAATAACATCCCCGAAAAAATATCGGCACAACTTGAAAAAAATCCCATCGATTGGCAAAGTATTTTAGAAGAGACTATTGGCCATTTCGGTTGCTCTACAGGTACTTTGCATTTTTTAAAATCAGGAACCTCCATTCTGGAGTTGAAGGCCCAAAAAGGTATTCCCGACTTTTTGTTACCGAAAGTCTCGGCTATTCCCATAGGCAAAGGTATGGCGGGTATCGCCGCGGAACGTATGAAACCCGTAGAAATGTGCAACCTGCAAACCGATGAGTCTGGCGTAGCCAGACCAGCCGCAAAAGAGACCAAAGTAGAAGGGTCGCTTGCCGCACCATTGATACATGAAGGAAAATTATATGGTACTATCGGAATAGCAAAACCCGTGTCCTATGATTTCACAGAAGAAGAAATAGCTTCCTTAATGGGGATTGGAGAGGCCATTTGCCAGAAAATTAGTTAAATAGTGAATCCTATTAATAAATTGAAAAAGCCCGCATCAAGCGGGCTTTTAGTATAATAGGTCCGTATTAACTTAATTGAACATAGCGCCCGTTAATGCAACCATAGAGGGTTCCTTACCTTCTTCTGCCTTGTAGGTCACATAAAAAGGTCCATTGCCAGAAACAGTCCCCGTGATAGGAACATTGACCTGTGTTCCCTGACCTCCGGTTTGGGCCGGCATGGTTCCTTCACCAACAACAGGACCATCTGGGGTGTTCTCATGGATCTGAAAGGTATAACTCAAATTAGGAGGGCTTTGCCAACCTGCATTGAGTACTAAGGCATTCACTCCTTTAAGCGAAGTGTCTTTCAATTCCAACCATCCCGCAGCGCCATTCAAGAGCATAAGGTCCATACCGCCAAATTTCATGGCCTGCATATTGCTGGTTTTCATATCCTCGGTCAGCTGGATTGTGCTACTTGGAATAGCAACAGACTTGGAGCCTGTTAATGGAATGGTACCTTCTGCACCATCATCCGTGAAACTGGCAGTCAGCACCAACATATTTCCTGGAGCCGAAGCTTCTGCTGTGATAGTACCCTTTAAAGGAAGTGACTTTTCCTCTTTTTGGTCTCCTGCCAAGGATAGGATATACAGAGCGATCTGTCTTGTTTCATCACTGGTGATTTTAGGGTGCGCGGGCATGGTTACCTCGCCCCATACACCGTTACCTCCGGTTTTTATCCTTGTTTGTAAATAACTCAAGGCATCTCTTCTATTCTTATACTTTTGGGCAACGTCCATATAGTTTGGTCCTATGGATGCTTCCGCTTCCTTATGACAGGTCTTACAATCCATGGACTGCGCAAGGGCCTTACCTGTAACGGCTGCCGATACCTGTTGGTGCCCTAAATTCATGGTCACTTTGTCCAACCCTTCCAGATAGTCCACACTCACGAAGACATTACTTTCATCCACCGTTCCACCATCAGGGTCGGTTACGCTCACCTCATACGCTATTTTTTGGCCAGGTAAATAAAAGGCCGGAGTACCTCCATTTAGGTTAATGGTTACCTCAGGTCTGGAATTACCGGCAACAATCCCGGTACTTTCACTCACTGCGGATTCTCCTTTGTCATCCCCAACGGTAACGCTCAAGTTATACGCCCCCGCATCTGTATAGGTGTAGCTAACGTTGGGTTCCGTAGTTTCCTTGGTTTCTCCGTTACCAAAGTCCCATGTATAGGTTATGTTGTCTCCTTCCCTGTCGCTGGCAACAACGGAAGCATTAATGGCAAGTGGTGTTTTTCCCGCTGTCGTCTCGACAATCATATTATCAATGACAGGAGGTCTGTTTCCACCATTAAATTCAATATAGGACAACCCTGAGTTGGCATTTTGGGAAAACCAACCACTACCGTATTCCAAAAGATATACCCTTCCATCAGGACTCATCTCCATATCTATAAGGTTGTTCAATTTCACTTCTGGCGCAAAGGGTTCCATTTTATTAAAACTACCATCTTCCTTCAAATGCACCGCAAACATCCAGCCACGCATCCAATCATAGATAATCACTTTACCATCATAATAGTCGGGTAATTTGTCCTCGCCGGTATACAAATCAGAATAATAGGTGGGACCTGCCATGGCGTTTCTACCACCAGTAGTCGTTTGAGGAAACTGACTGGATTCATCATAAGGGTAAAAAACATAAGCTGGCATCGCCGGTGGCAATTCCGTTAATCCCGTATTGTTTCTAGAGGTATTCATCGGTTTTTGTGGATCAAATGCTTCTCCGGTTTCCCCCGTTTCATAATTGTATTCCTTGTAGGCATAGTTGTCACCAATGAACAATGGCCAACCAAAGTTACCAGGCTGACGTGCCTGGTTCATTTCGTCATATCCTCTTGGACCCCTCGTTTTCAAACTATCCACCCTTGCATCGGGTCCAACATCGCCCCAATAAACATAGCCGCGTTTTACATCCACGGATATTCTATAAGGATTTCTATGTCCCATGGTATAAATTTCAGGCCTTGTCTTTTCGGTTCCCATAGGGAAAAGGTTTCCTTCAGGGATATCGTAGCTACCATCCTCGTTCACCTTTATCCTTAGGATTTTTCCACGAAGGTCATTGGTGTTCCCTGAACTCCTTCTAGCATCGTACTGCTCATGCCCTGGCGTATCGTTCAATGGCGCAAAACCGTTGTTCACATATTTTTCTCCCTTTTCGTTAAATGGCGTGGAGTTGTCCCCCGTAGATAGGTAAAGAAGATTATCAGGACCAAAGGCGATGGAACCACCTGTATGACAACAAATTTCTCGTTGTGAATCTACATCCAAAATTATCTGTTCCGAATCTAAATCAAAATTGCCGTCGGCATACTTAAAACGGGACAGACGATTTACCCATTTGTCGCCAGTAGGGGCATAATACACATAAATCCAATTGTTATTGGCATAATCAGGATCTTTCTGCAAACCCATTACACCTTCCTCTGCATTAACCCCCGGGGTTTCCAAGGTTTTCCAATAGACATCCAATTTGGCTACTTCCTTTAATTCTTTGGTCTCATCATCATAAAGCATTATTTCACCCCTTCTCTGTGCAATTAACACATCATTATTGGGCAATACGGCCATTTCCGTCGGTTCAAAAAACTGACCTTCGGACAATATAACCTTGGAAAATCTATCCGTATCCGGAGGGATTTGAGATTTTACCTTGGAATAATCCAACAATTCATTTTCCCCAATGGCGTATTTGATTCCGCCCAACACATGTTTTAAAAATAGTTCCTCCGAAAAGCTTTCATCCGTATGTCCGCCCCCAGTATAAAAGGCACGGCCTCCATCAAAATCGTGGTACCAAGCAATAGGGTGAAAATCCCCATTCTGACCGCCTTCATAGGTAGATTCGTCCAACGTCATTAAGACATTTACATCCGGATTTATATTTTTATAATTATAAAGCTCATCGTCCCTGTTCCAAACACTATCCGTAAAAAACTCCGTAGCGATAAAGTTTTTGTCCTTGATGATGAAATCTGCATTGGGTGTTCCACTAGGGTGGCTCAAGAACTGGGCTCCCGCAAGATCGTTGTACCAGCCCCAATCATATTCGGTATCGGCAGCGGCATGTATACCCACGTAACCACCACCTGCTTGGATATAACGCTCAAAGGCGGCTTCCTGGAATTGATCTAGAACATTACCTGTAGTGCTTAAGAAAACCACCGCAGAATATTGTTTTAGGTTATCATCCGTAAACATATCCGCATTTTTGGTCGTATCAACGGCAAAACCGTTTTCTTGTCCCATCTTTTGCAGTGCGGCAATTCCTGCAGGTATAGATGCGTGTTTAAAACCCATGGTTTTGGAGAATACCAAGACCTTAGGTTCCCCTTCACGTTTATTGCCACCACATGAGACAATAATAAGCGCAAAGCCCAAAAGCAGCGCATTAAAAACTTTTTTCATACGTAAATTTTGTTGTTTGTCGGTTTAATAAGCCTCAAAAATAGGTTTCGCTAGCTTATGAACCAATTGTTTATAGACTAAAATTGTATTTTAAACACAATTTAACACTGAAAAAAGATTATATGTCAAAAATACCAGAGCTCTATTTCAAAAATGATACGGAATTTAGGGAATGGTTACACATTAACCATGATAAGCATTCCGGAATTTACTTGATATTTTTCAAGGTTGCACATGCCAACGACAGTATGCGCTGGGAGGAAGCCGTAAAAGTAGCCCTTTGTTACGGATGGATCGATAGCACAGTAAAAAGTTTGGGCGATGGTAAAAGAAGACAGTATTTCTGTCCGAGAAAACCTAAAAGCGTATGGAGCAAGGTCAATAAGGACTACATAAAAAAGCTTAAGGCAGAAGGATTAATGCATAAAACCGGACTAGAATCCATTCGGATAGCCAAGCAAAACGGATCATGGAGTGCCTTGGACGATGTGGAAACGGGTAAGGTACCTGAGGACTTACAATCCGCATTCGATAACAATGAACAGGCTTTCAAAAACTTCCAGAACTTCACCAGAGGGCAACAAAAGAGTTATCTCTATTGGTTGAATCAAGCAAAGCGCGATGAAACAAGACAAAAACGCATCAACGAAATATTACAGCATTGCCATGAAAATATTAAATATAGAAACGGAGGTGGAAGGTAACACCATTTACTTTTCTCATATAAGCACTTGTATTATCGATTAAACCGAATAAAGCCCTATTTTTGCCGTGTATTTGTTTGATATGACAAGCTAGCGTGTTCCCGTTATTGACATTTCAATCAGATACAATCAAAATGTCCAAATTACCCGAAGAACATCGTTTTTTAGATCTATCGGATTACGGAAGATCAGTTGCCTTTCAACTGGTCCAAGCAATAAAAACAACCTCCCTAACCCCTGTTCATATTACGGTTGCATTCTTTGTAAGCGGTTTAACCGCAATAGTACTCCTGCTCAATGAATATTACGGATTGGCGTTTCTGTTTTTAATTCTAAAATCAATTTTAGATGCCGCCGATGGAGAATTGGCGAGGGCCAAAAATACACCTTCACATACGGGAAGGTATTTAGATTCCATATCTGATATTGTCTTAAACCTGATCTTGTTCTTGACTATCTGGTACGTTACCGATGGTTCTTTACTGCTAACGGTAATATCCTTTATCTGTCTTCAATTACAGGGCACCCTCTACAATTACTACTATGTGATTTTACGGAACAGGCATAATGGGGATACCACGAGTCGGGTTTTTGAAAATAAAAGCCCCAATGCGCTAAAAGGGGAAAGTCAGAAAACGGTAAACTCCATGTTTAAGATATACTCCTTGTGCTATGGTACTTTTGATTCCATTATCTACAGATTGGATAAAAATGCCGCCAAAGGCAAAGCCTTTCCAAATTGGTTTATGACTGCGGTTTCCTCATTTGGATTGGGCTTTCAACTATTGCTTATTGGTCTCATGTTTACGTTGGGCTGGCAACAGTATATCATTCCCTTTTTCATAGGCTATTCCATCATGATATTCATATTTATCCTGATTAGGCAAGTACTGAATCGCTAATTCTTTTTACCTTCCGTACTCAATTTATTTTTTAGCTGATGAGATACGGATTTTCCTTTTTAGGTATCGCAATGTTGTTTTTGCTGTTGATAAACTGTGAAGCAGAAAAAAAGGTTTCCTATGATACCCTTTTAAAGGGGGGAAATATCATAAACTTGGAAGATGGCTCCGTCAACGTGGGTGATATTTATATTTCCGATGGGCGCATTGCCGAAGTGTCCTATGATAAAGCCGATGAAAACTCCACCGCAAAAAATGTGGTAGACGCCACCGGAAAATTCATTTTACCCGGATTTTGGGACAACCACGTACATTTTCGCGGGGGCGACTCCCTAATTGATGCCAACAAACGCTTTTTAGAACTCTTCATCGCCAATGGAATCACCACCGTACGGGATGCCGGCGGCGACCTGACCACATCCGTCATGCAATGGAAAAAGGCTATTGAAAACAATGATATGGTTGGACCTACTATCTTTACCTCCGGACCCAAAATAGATGGTCCCGGGGCAACTTGGGCCGGTTCTTTGGAAGTAGAAAAGGAGGCGGATATAGAAAAGGCATTAGATTCTCTCGAAGCCATCCCAACCGATTTTGTCAAAATCTATGACAGTAAGATTTCCGGAGAAAACTACCTCAATACGATTCGCGCTGCGGAAAAAAGAGGATTGATTACCTCCGGACACATGCCCTTTACCGCTACGTTGGAATCCACCATAGATGCAGGCATCGATGCTGTGGAACATCTGTATTACATCATGAAAGGTTGTTCCTCACAAGAAGACGCAGTTACCGAACAACTTCAAAACAACAAGATGGGTTTTTGGGATGCCATGCCTATACTGCAATCCACTTATGATGATTCTGTGGCCAAGCAAACATATGAGCACCTAAAACAAAAAAATGTGTTTGTGGTGCCAACACTTCATATTGGGCATACCCTTAGTTACTTGGACGAGGTGGACCATAGCGAGGACACATATTTAAAATATATGGCTCCCGGAATTATCAAGACCTATGAAGGGCGCATCAATCGGGCTAAAAATACTTCTGAAAAGGCGATACAGGACCGAAAGGAGTTGGACACCTTTTTCAAAAAATTGGCATGGACCCTAAACCAAAATGGGGTTTCCCTATTGGCAGGATCTGATAGTGGTGCTTTTAACAGCTATACTTATCCCGGAATATCCCTCCATAAGGAAATGGAGGCCATGGTAGATGCGGGCATATCTCCATTGGATGCCTTAAAGGCTTCGGCCTATAACGGGGCCAAATTTCTAAAACAAGAGTCGGACTACGGAACCTTGGAATCCGGCAAAGTGGCCGATATCGTGATTTTGGATAACAATCCCCTTGAAAATATTCAGAACACCCAAAAAATATTTATGGTGTTTAAACACGGTGAAAAATTTACCAAGGAATCCTTGGAACAACTAATACCCAATTAATGGTATGAAATGAGCCATAACAAGTCTTGATACCCACTGAAACCAAGGGTTCACGAACACCTGTTTTAAAAATAGACAAGCTTCGTGAGTAAATGGTTATTGGCGAAATCGAAGATTCATGAACACCTATGTAAATAAAATGATGTGAATAATTGCATCTGATCTATTAATAACAATAAAAATAAACAGATGAAAACAACACTTTTGTTTGTATTTCTGACTTTTTTGATTGCCTGTAACGATGGAAATCAAATCGAGACCAAAAAGGATATCCTAATTTCCGATATTTCCATTATCGATGTCACGAACGGTTCGGTTTTGAAAAACAGTTATGTGGTTATCGATTCAGGTCGGATACGTTCCATCTCCCAAAAAGCGGTGGACACGGCACTTTTTAAAACAGTAATCAACGGGTCCGGAAAATACCTGATGCCCGGACTCGCAGAAATGCACGCCCATATCCCCCCTCCTGAAGTCGGTGAGGAGCGAATAAACGAAACCTTGTTTTTGTACCTGTCCAACGGCGTAACGACTATCCGAGGAATGCTTGGAAATCCAATACACTTGGAATTAAGGGAGAAGGCCGCAAATGGAAATTTAGTAAGTCCAAGGATTTATACTTCAAGTCCTTCTTTAAATGGGAACTCAGTAACCTCAAAGGAGGAAGCCATTGAAAAGGTAACGCAATATCAAAAAGACGGTTACGATTTTTTAAAGATACATCCGGGCATACAACGGGAGGTGTTTGACCAAGTGGTGGAGACCGCCAACAGCGTAGGCATTCCTTTTGCCGGCCACGTTCCCGTAGATGTTGGTATTCGCCATGCTTTGGAAAGCAAATATGCCTCCATTGACCATGTGGACGGGTTTCTAGAGGGACTCGTTCCGAAATCTGCCAATGTAAAACCAAGCGATAATGGATTCTTTGGATATGCATTTACCCCTTTGGCCGATACCACCAAAATTGACGAACTGGTTACGCTTTCCAAAGCGAACAGGGTTTGGATCGTACCCACACAAAGTCTATTTGAAAGATGGTTCGCCCCAATTTCGGCAGATGAATTACTTAGTCAGCCCGAAATGAAATACATGCCCAAAACTACCTTGGAGAATTGGCGTAAAACCAAGAATAGCTATATGGAGGACGAAAGTTTTACGGAAGCACAATGGCAGCAGTTCGACGCCATCCGAAGGCAACTTATTAAAAAACTTCAGGCAAACGGTCAGGGTATTTTGTTGGGTTCGGACGCTCCTCAGCTTTTTAATGTCCCCGGATTTTCCATTCATCATGAAATGGCCGGTATGAAGAGCGCAGGTATGACACCGTTGAAAATCATTCAATCCGGTACGGTAAATCCCGCGGTATTCTTTAAGGCAGAAGATGACTACGGTCAGGTCAAAGAAGGGTTTTGGGCAGATTTGATACTGCTTAATGGAAATCCTTTAGAAAGTCTATCGGCCTTACAACAAAATGAAGGTGTTATTGTGAGAGGACAGTTCTTGTCCAAGGAAATGATTCAGGAAAAACTAAATGAAATTGCACAACATGCAGCAAAGAATTAAACTTGTTTCCCTTTGGGTATTACTATTCGGATGTTTATTGAATACTTCCGCCCAGACCTTGTTGAAACCCGACCGTATCTTCGATGGTACTGATGTCCATGAGAATTGGGTCGTTTTGGTAGAGAATAACCAAATTACGTATGTAGGAAACGGTCAGGATTTAAAAAAACCAAGAGGGACCCAAGAAATCGAATTGTCCGGCACCACCTTAATGCCTGGTATCATCGAGGGCCATTCCCACTTGTTATTACATCCATACAACGAAACCGACTGGAACGACCAAGTGCTCAAGGAATCGCCGGTAGAACGGGCCATCCGGGGTTCGGTTCATGCCAAAAACACATTGATGGCAGGTATCACTACTACGCGGGATTTAGGCGCCGAGGGTGCAGGATATACAGACGTCTATTTAAAAAAGACCATTGAGGAGGGAATCATTGTAGGTCCAAGAATGTTGGTGGCAGGTCCGGCCATTGTGGCCACAGGGGCATACGGGCCCAAAGGATTTCACGATGGTGTCACAGTTCCCTTGGGAGCAGAGCCGGTTAGCGGAAAGGAAGAGGCTATTAAAACCGTACGAACGCAAATGGGCAACGGAGCTGACTTGATAAAAATCTATGCCGACTACCGTTGGACGCCCGGAGCGGATTCCCAGCCCACCTTCTTACAGGAGGAAATCGATGCCATGGTAGCGACCGCCAAAAGTGCTGGGAAATATGTGGTAGCCCATGCCAGTACACCGGAAGGTATGAAACGGGCCATTATGGGTGGTGTGGAAACCATAGAACACGGAGATGGTGGCACTCTTGAGATTTTCAAAATGATGAAGGAAAAAGGAATCGGCTTATGCCCTACCCTGGCCGCAGGGGATGCCATTACCCAATACCGCGGATGGAACAAAGTGAAGGACCCCGAACCGGAACGTATTACCCAAAAGAAACAATCATTTAAGCTGGCCCTCGAATCAGGAGTACAGATTGTTTTTGGAGGGGATGTAGGTGTCTTTACCCATGGCGAAAACTATCGGGAAATGGAATTGATGGTCGAATATGGGATGCGACCCAAGGACGTCCTAGTATCCGCAACCAGCGGCAATGCTGCTATGTTCCATTTGGACCAACTGGGACAATTAAAAAAAGGGTTTTTGGCCGATATCATTGCTGTACAGGGAAATCCCTTAAATGATATTCGTGCCATGCGCAAGACCACTTTTGTGATGAAGGATGGGTACGTTGTTTTGAATGCAGACTGAAGAGTGAAGAGTGCAGAATTAAGAGTGAAGAGTGAAGAGTGCAGAATTAAAAGTGAAGAGTGAAAAGTTAGATTTGAGACGTTAGACTTAAAAACAACTAATTCACTATCTCACTATCTCACTATCTCACCAACTCACCAACTCACAATTTCACTATTTCACTAACTCACTATTTCACTAATTCACTAACTCACTATTTCACTAACTCACTAACTCACTATTTCACTAACTCACTAGAAATCTAACAACCAACCTCCCATGCCCACCAAAAAAGCTAAAAAACCATGGCCCACAAAAGCCGTGATGGAGCAGATTTACAATCAAAACCTTTGGGGTGGGAAGCCTGGCGAATTTTACAGTGGTGATGGGTCGCACGATCAAGCAATGGTGGAACCCTATCTCAAAGCGGTTACCCATTTTTTACGCTCCTTCCACCCCCAATTAACGGTTTGCGATTTGGGGTGTGGGGATTTTACTATTGGTAAACGACTTGTACCATACTCCCGGGAATATATCGCCATAGATATCGTGGAAGACCTCATCACTTGGCATAAAAAGAACAATGCTTTGGAGCAGGTAAGCTTTCACTGTTTGGACATTGCCAAGGATGGCCTTCCCCAAGCCGACTGCATCATCTTGCGGCAGGTTTTGCAACACCTTTCCAATGAGGAAATAAAGGCGATAGTCAAAAAACTATCAAACTACACGTACGTACTGGTAACGGAACACCTACCCGAAGGTGATTTTGAACCCAACGTTGATATAATCTCCGGACAGGGCATCCGACTCAAAAAGCAGAGCGGGGTGGATTTGTTGGCACCACCCTTTCTATTAAAGGTTAAGAAAGCCAAGGAGTTAGTTGCTGTTCCTTCAACCTCAGGAAAAGGGGTGGTTAGCACCAATTTATATACTATTATGTAGGAAAATATCTCAAAATCAATACAGTACATCCAAAAAAAGGTCTTTTTACGGAAATCCGTATCCAATTGGTTTTCTATTTTATATTTTAACCGATACTATACGGAAAAATGAAAAAACCAGCCTACCTCCTACTTCTTTTTTTAGCTTTTATTTTTATTCAGTGTGATTCGGATACGGATACTCCCAATCCTAATGTGCTTGAAAACCCTTCCAAAGATAATTCTAGTAACAATGACGAAGAGGAAGAATCCAGCAATAACGATTCCAGCAGCGATGAGGAAAGTAGCGATGATACAACGGGGGAAACAGTGGGAGATGAGGGCACCGAAGAAGGCAACACAAATTCCGGCGAGGAAGAAAATGGCACGGGGGATGACGATACCAACAACGGAGATATAAATCCGAATCCTACGGAACCATGTGAGAACGAGGACGCTGTTTTTGACGATACGGGAGATAGTGAATCGTCCAACGAATGTTCGCAGCAACTGAATAACGGTACCATAACTTCTACTATCAATGGGGTATCATTTGAATCCACTGGAATACTGGCAGGTGCTGTATATGAAGAAAACGACGATGCATTCACCCTCGGAATCATTGGTGGGGATGGTCCCGACCCTACAACACCCATAGACCAACGCAACCAACGGGGACTTACCATAACACTTGCATCGAGCAACCTAGGCTTTGATGACCTTGAAACCGATGTGGAATACAGTGGAAGTAATGGCGCAAACCTATTCACAGGCGGCTTTGAGGTAATCGGCGCCTATGTTTTAGTTGTAGATTGTGATTCCCAAGAACTTGGTGGCGATATCTCCCCTACCGCTAAAATTCAATTTTCAAAAATTGACCGAACCAACCAATTATTGTCCGGTACATTTGAGTTTGTAGCTGTTGATGAAGAAACTGGGAACAGTTACATAGTATCTCAAGGTACTTTTGTAGACATCTGGTATTGTAATCAAGCACCCGGAGCCGGCAAATCCATCTCTTTTATAAACAAACAAAAAGAGCGACTTTTATCTCAGAATTAAGGGCAATACTCATTATCATTGTAGTTTGAGCGTTTTTCTAGGTTATAATGAAGCCTCGAATTCCGGACCGCAACTTCTGAGCATAAAAGTAAAAAGCCCCTTAAAGGGGATTGTATTCAATCTGTATTTTGAAAATCACAGGCTTGTGCAACGGTTAACCTTGTTACCAGCTTGCTTATAATTTAGTTTCATATTCTTGTAATATTTTCCATATATCTATAAATTCCTTTATTCCTTATTTTTTAAGGTAGGTATTGACAATCAAAAGTTTTCTCATTTTAGTTTCAGTGTTGAAAAACATATTGGTTGCGACTCCTGGGTCACCACCTGTATGACCTATTTGTCCCTGCGCTGAAATACCAATAAAAACACCCATATTATATTCGTCATTATAAGCACTTTCATTTCTTTCATTATAATTTTTATCAGTCAGTTGTGGTCTAATTAGTTCCCTATCACTTTGCTTAATTAAGATGCTAACATTACCATTATTACCTGCAATTAGTTCGGTAAAGTATTTCCCTAAATCATTTGAAGTAGTAATTAAACCACCATCAGGATAATTAACCGATTGATAAAAAGCTAATTCGGTTTCTTTGTCTTTGTATAATTTAGAATGTTTTGAAAAATCTACTTCAGTAAATGACCAACCAGAATTGGACATTCCTAAAGGTGTAAGAATATGCTCGTTGGTAAATTCGTTAAATGATTGATTGGTTGCCTTTTCTATTACCAAGGCGGCTAATCCTGCGGCAACATTTGAATACTCAAATATTGCTCCCGGCTTTGTCTTTAAAAAATTATTTTTCTTATGCCATTTTCCATCTTCACTTAAAATATTCTTTAGAAATTCATTTAGGACCATTTTTTTACTATGTGAACGAAAATTGCTATTTACTTTAGCTTCCTTATTCTCTACTTCTTTTAAAATATATCCATTCTTCTCATAACTAGAGGGGTCTTTAATACTAGATGTGTGAGTTGCCAATTGTCGTATTGTAATTTGTTCATAAGGGAAATGTGGATTACATACTTCGAATGGCGAGTGTTTGTTTATAGGGTCGTCTAAGTTAAGTTTTCCAAGCTCTTGAGCTTTAGTAATGTAATACCAATAAAAGTTTTGGAAATAGAAGCAATGTTCTGAAGTGTATTATTAGTGTATTTCTTGTTTGTTTTAATGTCAGAGTATCCAAACCCTTTTTCATATAGAATGCCATCTTGATTTACAATAGCCACAGAGAATCCATTAATATATTCTCTTGCGTATATTTTTTCAAGTTCTTCAGTCAATTTTATTGAGGTAGAATCGTTAGTCGTACAATAAATTGTATTAATAAAAAAAGATTAAGATTAACATTATAATTATTTCTTTCATTTCTAAATAGGGATTGTCTTGCTTGCTGAGAACGCTCTTACTAAGCGGACGATGCGGTCCGCCTGCAAGGCGTGTTCTTCCGTCTGGGAGTAAAGGTATAAAACTTTAGAACTTAGGCAGCAGGAGGGGCCTACCTAAAAGCCATGACGTTTAGTTAATGTTGTGTGTTGTATATTAACTACTGCATTTTTTTAAACCAGACATTTCTTGTACGGCCATTTGATATTCTTAAACCTTCCACCTTTCCGTCTTTATTCCGTTCAAATTCAATAATATTAATTGGCCATACTCCAGAAAATTTGTCATTGTATAGTTGTGTAAGTTCTATTCTTCCATGTCTTGCGTGATCAATGAATAATTTGCCTTCCCTTAATGAAATTGAATATATAGCTTTTAGTTCATCACTATAGTATTTGCCAATAAGCATATTTAGACCGTCTGTATTAGTATTGATGTCAGACTGGATTAAATTGAAAAAGCCAGGCATATCATTTCCCGCTTTAACAGTCATTTGCCCGCTACCATTAAACTCAACTAGAATGAGTTGAGAATATGGGTGTATCATTTGGAATACTTTATCCCCCAACGGAACCAAGGCCCATTCGTTTGATTCAGAACTTGCATAACGAAGTGTATCATTCTTAACATAGATTTTTCGTCCAGATTTCTCTGAATTACTCCAGTAAATACCTTCAACTTCTTTATTTTCTTGAATTGCCAAATTAATCGGTTTGGTATTTATTAAAGATTCTTCACTCGAATTGTTTATCTGTGTTTCTTCTTGTTTCTCTAGAATAATTCGTGATATAGTATTGATCTTAGAACCAATTCTACTTTCTGAAAAATTTGTAAGTATTATAATATGAAGATTTTCTTCAGGATATGTTCTTACTATTCCTCTGAAGCCACCGACAGCCCCTCCATGTTGGATTACTTTTTTACCTAAGGATTTTTCAATTCGCACACCAAAACCATAGTTTGTTTTAAAACCATTTTTGAGAGGGGATGTAGTTAGCAATGAGTTAAAAGCTGCTTCCCAATTTTTCTGGGGAGAAACGAAATTTTGAAGCCATAGACCGAGATCCTTTGTATTGGAATGCATATTACCAGCACCATAATATCCCCAATATTCTATTGCTCTATCAAAATTAGGATATGAATAGTACGATGTTGCATTATTTGAAACCGTTCGATTAACTTGAGTTTCGACATAAGTATTTCTCATGCCCAAAGGGTCAAATACAAATTTCTTCATATACTTATCGAACGGTAATTCAGAAATATTTTCAATGATTTTAGCCAAAAGAATATAGCCAGTATTGCAGTATAAGAATTCTTCTTCTGGTCTAAAATTAAGCTCTTTCTGGTTTTTAATAATTCTATAGAGATCTTCGTTAGTCTCTAAATCATTGCTTCTCCAACCTGCTAGTCCCAAAAGACCGTGAATATCTCTTAGCCCGCTAGTATGTTGCAAAAGTTGACGTATGGTAATAGTGGTTCCAAAGTCAGGCAATTCTGGTAAGTATTTTCTAACATCGTCTTTATAGTTTAACTTATTCTGTTCTTCCAACAAAACAATTCCCATTGCTGTAAACTGTTTTGAAATGGATGCTATATTAAAAACTGTACCTATTGAATTAAGTACATCATATTCTATATTGGCTAATCCATACGCCTTGGAAAAAAATGTCTTACCATCCTTAATTATTGTAACCACTCCTCCCGGATGACCATTTTGATTCCAAGAGTGAAAAAGGCTATCAATTTCTTGTACCTGCTGTTGTTGACCGTAGCTTCGCTGAGAATAAAGGAATAGATTAAGTATAATTAAACAGATAACTTTTACTTTCATTTGTAAAGATTTTATAATAAAAAATGATGAAGTAAAAGTCTGTAATTATATGAACATTAACTGTAAAAAACGCCCGCCAAAAACTCGCCAATTGGGCGTCAATCATCAATAGGGCTATATAATGCTTGATTTTAGTTTGATATAGAGTCTTTTGTTTCTCATAAGTTCAATGCTATTCCTAACCACCAATATTATGTTTAACAAGATGAGTACATATAAAAACCCTATAAAAACATCTCTCCCTAATGCCCCCAAATTGATAATATTTCCGATTAAGTAAATGGTGATCATAATTAAACTCCATATCATCTGAATAGATATGATCTGTTTTGTTATTTTATTAAATTGTTTTTTGGTAAATGTTATAATTAAAGGCACAGAGAAACATATAATGGGAAGAAATACAACAATTAAAGTCGATAAATTAATGTAGTTGATTAATTCTAAGTTTAGCCGATCGTTTGTGGGTTTATTTGTTAGTAGGCCTAGTTCATCAATTTCCAAAGCCTTTGCTAAAGCCTTAAGGGTATATCCTTTAGGGTCTATGCCGGATTCAACACGTTGAATGGTGCGCAATGATATTCCAGATTTTATTGAAAGTTCTTCCTGAGTTAAGTTTAAGTTCTTTCTGTATTCTTTTAATCCAGGCATACTATCTTAGAAATTATATAACACACAACAACTGTATATAGTAACAAGTTACTATATTTCTATTTTAGGAGGAGTACCCTAAAAATCCTGCAAATAATTGGTTTCGGCAAGAGAAAGGGGAAATAAATGCCAACGTTTAGCTTTAACGGAACGGGGAGGGTCAGGTATTCTTTCCGATACTTTTTCCATTGCCGAAAAAGTATCCAAAAAGACTTAGTTAAGAGCAGTGAACTAGCAATAGATTATTCGTTCCGAGGTGCTTCACTCAGAATGACACGATAATGGGAGGTATAGGGATAGAATTAAAGTTCCTTCACCATATACACGGAACTGGAAGGGCAAATTTCAGAGAATTCGGTAGTTCCTAGGATGGCCGTAGGAGCGGTGGACCGTTCCGTTACGTTAAAACCATAACGTGTAAAATAGGCATCGGCCGTAGTGGTCAAAAGGTGTAATCGATGTATCCCCTCTTGTTTACTGGACTCACAAAGTTCATCCAACAACTGCTTTCCAATACCTTTTCCTTTATGGGCATCGGCGACTGCCAAGGAACGCAGCAATCCATCCGCATCATATTTTTCGATGCCAATGCACCCTATGAGTTCACCATTTTTTTCCTTGGTCAAAAAGGCCACCTTGGATTCAACCAAATCTTCGAATGGAAGGTAGTTCGCTTTCAACAGTTCCTGTATAGACTTTAGGTCGGTCATTGGATTCATAGTACGGGTTTTGAAAAAGAAAGTTCGTGATTTATATGTATTATTTTGGCAGCCATTTTTGATTTTAATTAGGTTTCGATGGACTCATCGTTTTGCAATCCTCCACACATTATGACATAATTTTACGCTGAACTTCAACCTCGCTACTTCAACTGCCCCATCAACACCTCAATGGATTTTTCCAATTGCTCATCCCGCCCTTTGGAAATGACCTCGGGTTGATTCTTAATGAGGATATCCGGGTCGGTTTCATTATTCTCCATCCACTCCCCGGCCTTATTCTTGGCACTTACGGGCACTACGCCCCAAACGCCGCCGTTGGGCAAACGTTCCCAACCGGCAAAGCTACAGGTTCCGGGAACGGGCATCCCCACTGTAGTACCAATTTTCAATTCGGTATAGCCACTGGCAAAGCAGGAACCGTCACTGTACATGGACTCGTTGTACATTGCCAGTGTAGGTTTCGTCCATCGGGAGGTAGGCTCTCCTCCTACCACGCGATCTTCCGTCTCATAGGACAAAAAGGCCTCTCCTGTAAAGAACATGGCCAAATCTGCCACCAAGTCGCCCCCGCCGTTAAAACGGGTATCCACAATCACGCCCTTTTTATCAAAAAACTTGCCCATCATTTCCTCGTAAATGGAGCGGTAAGGTCCGTCACTCATACCGGGAATATGGACATAGCCCAAGGTGCCCTTACTTTTCTCCTTTACTTCCTTTTCGTTGATTTCCACCCAACGGTCGTATAGGAGTCCGGCTTCCTCATTAAGGGAAATGGGTTTTACGGTAATCTGTTTGCGACCAGTATTCTCCCCAACCACATCCAACAGCATAAATTCACCTTCCTTGCGGTTCAAATAACTGGCTACATCCCGATTGGACTGTATGGTTTCCCCGTTTATTTTTTCGATAATCATCCCCGGCTTTAAATTGAAACCGGCCTTGTCCAAAGGTCCGCCCTTGATAACCTCGGCAATCTTTATTCCGTTTCCGGTATGGTCGTAATCCATAAAAATGCCCAAGGAGGCCGTCTCGTCGCCATTGTCGATCGAATCGCTGTACCTGCCCCCTGCGTGGGATACATTGAGCTCGCCCAACAGTTCCGAGATCATCTCCGCAAACTCATAGTCATTTCCAATAAAAGGCAGGTATTTTTCATATTCGGTTCGCATAGCGGTCCAATCGATACCGTGGAAGTTGGAATGGTAGAAAATACCATTGGTGCGCAACCAAATATGGTCGAACATATACTGGCGCTCGGCATCGGCATCCAATACCATTTCCGATTTCAATTTTACCGGCTCCTTCTTCCCGGCCTTTACATCGATTTTTGAAATGCTACCATCGGCCAACAGATAGAGGTTTTCCTGCTTTTTGTCCCATTGTAAGCCACCTGATTTTGCACCTAGGGTCAAGAGTTTTTTGGTCTCCTTGGTACGGATTTCGGTTTCCCAAAGGTCCAGATCTTCCTCAAACCGGGTAAGGTAGTAAAGTTTTTCACCATCCTTGGACAATACCGCATCGCTCAACTTGGAGGAATGAATGGTGAGTCGGTTTTTTCTATCCTCAGTGCCCTCCAAATCGAATTTGAGCGGTTTAACGGGTTCCTCCTTAGTGTCTTCGTCCTTCTTCTTTTTCTTTTTATCGTCGTCATCCTTCGCCTTATCCTCTTCCTTTTTATCGCCTTCCTCGATCAACTTCATCAAATCATACTCATCCTTGGATAGGTTGAACTTGTCCCAGGCATCCTGGGTAAGGAACATGGTATACACATCGAATTCCGATTGCCCACTGGTGGCATAACTTTTTAGTCCGTTTCTGTTGGAGAACCAAATAATTTGGTTGCCCTCCCCAATCCATTTGGGCTGCATGTCGTAATACCCGCTTTCGGTGAGGTTTTTTCGGGTCTTTCCATCCGAAGAAATCAGTAAAATCTCACTGTTGCTCAAGGTAACGCCCCAATCCACCAAAAGCCATTTGCTGTCCGGGCTCCATTGATAGTATTTGTCGCCGTCCGAGAAATGGTACAATTCCTTGGGCGTCAATAGGGTTACGGTTTCTTTTGTTTTTAAATTTTTGACTTTCAAGGTTCTACGACCTTCGATATAGGCTATTAGGTTACCATCGGGTGAAAATTCCGGAAGGTAGACATCGGTACTATCGGTCACCAAAGTATCTTCCTGCACCAAGGTCGATGCAAAAAAGTAAGGTTCCTCGGCACGTTGCTTAACAGTCTTAAAAATGGACCATTTACCATCTCGCTCGCTGGCGTATGCAATCGCACTTCCATCTGACATGAATTTCACAAAACGTTCCTGTTCTGGTGTATTCGTGAGTCGTTTGGTCATACTACCGTCTACCGACGTGGAAAAAACCTCCCCACGGCTTATAAAGGCGATTTCCTTTCCGTTGGGCGAAATATCCATTTCCCTCACCCCGCCGTTGATGGACACATATTCCACAGTATTATCTGCGGATTGTGTACGGACGATGATATCCACTTTATGCGGTTCGCTACCCTCCTCAAAAGTATAGAGTTCCCCATCATAACCAAAGACCATGGTTCCGTTTCCGATGCTCAAGAAACGTACAGGATGCGTTTTAAATTGGGTCAGCTGCTCGTTGGAAGCCGTGGCATCCAAACTAAGTTTATGCACATTAAAGGTGCCGCTCTCCTCGCTCAAATAGTATATGGATTTACCGTCCACACCAAAGACTGGGTTTCTATCTTCCCCTTTATAAGTGGTTAGCATGGTATGTTCGCCACTCTCCGTATCATATTTCCAAATATCTCTTGTAATGGCAGATGTATGATGTTTCCGAAACGTATTTTCATAGCCTTTTTTATCGTGATAGACCATCAAAGTTCCTGCAGCATTCACTTGTACATCTTCCGCAGGCACGGTGAGAACTTGGTCGATACGCCCCCCATTTACGGGAACACTGTATAGCTCAGGTTGTTGTCCCATGGGATATTGGCGATGTTTCACATCATCCTGTCTTGCCGCCCCAAAAATGACACTTTTATCATCCGCTGAAAATGAATAGGGAGTCTCATCGTTGCTATGGAAGGTCAACCGTGTTGCCTCGCCCCCTTTCGCGTCCATGACATACACATCAAAATTCCCAAAGCGGTTGGAGGCAAAGGCCAAAGAGTCCCCGTCCTTGCTCCAAACCACATTGTAATCATGGGCCTTATGAAAGGTGAGCTGTTGGGCCACACCACCGTTCTTGGGCACCCGGTAAATATCCCCTTTATAGGTAAAGGCAATGGTATTGCCATCTGGTGAAATGGCGGGATAGCGAAGCCATTTAGGATGCTCTTGAGCGACTGCACCTAGGGTAAAAACGAACGATAGTATAAAAATGGACAGATGGTTTTTCATGCTTGGAATTTAATCGGGCCAAGATAAGTAAAAAGTGTATGAACGGAATCAAAATTTGTATATCCGGTAGAGAATACAGGATGGTATTTCAAATTGTTCCTACTTTAGCATCCAATAACGCTATACCATGGATGAAAAGACCTATTGGAACCAACGCTATGAAACCGGTGAAACCGGCTGGAACATTGGCCATCCTTCCACCCCTATCATGGAATTTGCAGATCAACTGAACGATAAACAAATGGCCATTCTTATACCTGGTGCCGGCAATGCATATGAGGGAGAATATCTGTATAGGCATGGATTTAAAAATGTTCATGTGTTGGATATTTCTGATGTGCCGATGAAAAGTTTCAAAAAAAGAAATCCTCAATTTCCCGAAGCTCAACTTTTAAATGAGGATTTTTTTACGCACAAAGGAGCATATGACCTGATTCTGGAGCAGACCTTCTTTTGCTCCCTTGTCCCTACCGATGAGAACCGAAGCAATTATGCGAGGCAAATGCATCGATTGCTAAAACCCAAAGGTATTTTGGCCGGCGTCTGGTTTAATTTCCCCCTGACGGACAATATGGAAAAACGCCCTTTTGGCGGTAATAAGGAGTTATATATCAGCTATTTGGAGCCTTATTTTAAAATCATCACTTTTAAACCCTGTTACAACTCCATTCCACAACGACAGGGAAACGAACTTTTTGGGATATTTGAGAAAAAATAGCCTTCCTTGGTAATTTACTTTTTCCCATAAAGCTAAGTTGAACCAAGTTCCGGTTCGAGCTCCCACACTTTTGCCTTATCTTTAAACAAGTCTATTCAATTAATAGCCCCCATGCTTAAAACATATTGTCCATCAACCTAAAAACACATCCCATGAAAAGAATTGTATCGCTTTTAGTAGTTGCATCGCTAATGTGGAGCTGCAAAAATAAACCACAACAGACTGTCAAGACACAAAAGATAAAGTCCTACACCATTGAACAAATGATGGATAACGAGGCCATAAGTGGCGGAAGTTTTTCGCCCGATAATTCAAAGCTGTTAATTTCCAGCAACCGTTCCGGAATTTATAATATGTATACAGTTCCAGTTGACGGAGGTGAAATGATGCCCATAACCCAATCAGATAGTTCTTCGGTATTCGCTATTTCCTATTTTCCCAAGGACGAGCGTATGCTATTTAGCATGGACGGCAATGGTGATGAAATCTATCACATATTCATTAGAAACCTCAATGGCAGCGTTACCGATCTTACCCCAGATGAAGGGGCCAGGGCCGGCTTCCATTCTTGGGCGGAGGACAAGAAAAGTTTCTTTTTTACTTCCAACAAAAGGGATTCGCGGTTTATGGACTTGTACCAGATGGATTTTCTGGACTATACGCCAAAATTGATTTATCAAAATGATGAAGGGTACGATATTGGAAACTTGAGTGATGACAAAAAGTATCTTTCACTCTCAAAATCCATAAACACTAACGATTCTAACCTGTTTTTATATGATTTACAGGCCAAGACCCAGACCCAAATCAATACCGAGCAGAGTGCGAACAGCAGTCAGGATTTTTCAACGGACAACAGTGCCCTTTTCTATACAACCGATTTGGGCAACGAGTTTTCCTATTTGATGAAATACGATATTGCAACGGGGGAACGAACCAAGGTCATGGAGCGCGATTGGGATATTATGGGAAGCTATTTTACGGAAAATGGCACCTATCAAGTAACGTATATAAACGAAGATGCAAAGAATACCATTGAGGTAATGGAAAAAGATACAGGGAAAAACATTGAACTTCCCTCCTTCCCCAATATGGATATCACCAATGTAGGTTTCTCCGATGACGAAAAATGGATGCGTTTGTATGCAGGAGGCTCACAAACCCCAAGCAATTTATATGTCTATAATTTGGAAACCAAAGAAGTCAAACAATTGACCCATGTGCTGAATCCAGAAATAGACCAGGACGACTTGGTTACGGCCGAAGTGGTTCGATATAAATCCTTTGACGGATTGGAAATTCCGGCCATTTACTACAAGCCTAAACAGGCTTCGGCAGATAGCAAAGTACCAGCTTTGGTTTGGGTACATGGAGGTCCGGGAGGGCAATCCAGACAAAATTTCAGTTCTTTTATCCAGTATTTGGTCAATCATGGTTATGCTGTTTTGGCCGTTAACAACCGTGGAAGTAGTGGCTATGGAAAATCCTTTTATAAAATGGACGATTTAAACCATGGCGACAAGGATCTTAAGGACTGTGTGGAAGGCAAGAATTGGCTGGCCTCCCAACCGGTAATAGATGCCGAAAAAATAGGAATCATTGGCGGTTCCTACGGGGGGTATATGACCATGGCTGCATTGACCTATACTCCAGAGGAGTTTGCCGTAGGTGTGAATCTTTTTGGGGTGACCAACTGGATCAGGACTTTACGAAGCATTCCGCCCTGGTGGCAATCTTTCAAGGACGCGCTGTATTTGGAACTGGGTGATCCCAATAGTGCGGATTCCGTACGTCTCAAGGCCATTTCACCCTTGTTCCATACGGATAAGGTGACCAAACCGCTTATTGTACTGCAAGGATCCAAGGACCCCAGAGTGCTTCAGGTAGAGTCGGACGAGATTGTTGCCGGGGTCAAAAAAAATGGAGTTCCGGTGGAATATGTGCTTTTTGAGGACGAAGGACATGGATTCGTAAAAAAGGAAAACCAGATAGAAGCGTATAGTCGTGTACTTCATTTTCTAGATGTCTATTTGAAAGGCGATAAAGGCACTCCCATAAAAGATGGGGAACCCATGGGAAACGATTTATAAAATGAAGGTCTATTAATCATACTATTACCATAATCAATTGAAATCAAAAGGAATTCTACAACATATGAGGAGGTTACTTTTAACGATATTTACCCTAATTTCCATAACGGCGCAGGCCCAGGTAAACGGGGAGGACAAACTGGGAAGCTGGCATATGTACTTTGGAACCAACCAAATTGCCGAAAAATGGAGCATTCATACCGAAGCACAGCTACGTTATTTTGAACAGGCCAAAAACTTTAACCAATTGTTGCTACGGACCGGGCTTAATTATCACATTGATGACAATGCCATTGCTACGGCGGGGTACGCCTATATTAAAACTGACCCAACCTCCTTTGAAGCCGCTTTAATCGATTTGGGCGGACAAGCCTCCGACAATATCTCGGAAAATCGAATTTTTGAGCAGTTTATTTTGAAGAACAAGGTCTGGGAATTGCTGTTTGAACATAGATACCGTCTAGAGCAGCGATTTATAACGGACAGCGACCTGAATACAAAAAGCACACAACACCGCGCCCGATACCGGTTGCAAATGACCGTACCCTTGACGGATATCTTCTTTTTGAATTTCTACGATGAAATTTTCATCAATTTACAAAACGAGGCATTTGATCAAAACCGATTGTATGCAGCGGTAGGACTCAATGTGACCAATAATCTAAGCGTTCAAGCCGGGTATCTTAAAAATCATTTTAGGACGGTCAATTATGATCGATTACAAGTGGCCGTTTTTTATAATCCGGACTTGCGCAAGCTATTTAAATAGGGTGATTTAGTCCCAATACCGTTATTCTTCTGAATACTGTTAAAATGATTGGCGTATGAGTTCATATAGCGCTAGGAATTTCTTAATTTTAACAAGTAGAAAACTTTAATACCTAAATAGATGAAAAGAGTGATAAAATTTCCGTTGGCCGCACTGGCTTTATTTGCGGTCATAAATTGTAAAGAAGTAAAAAAAGAGTCCAATGAAGCTGCCGATGAAATGGAAGAGACCATGGAGGAGATGACTCAAGAGGAAGAAGTTGAAACCGTTAAATTTATGATGGAGCCCAAGAGTGATAGTGGTGTGCAAGGTGAAGTGACCTTTACCGAAGAAGATGGCGAAGTTAAAATGATGGCGACCTTCTCAGGCCTGTCCGAAGGGGAACATGCTATCCACATCCACCAAACCGCAGATTGTTCCGCCGCAGACGGAACATCGGCAGGGGGGCACTGGAACCCAACCAATGAACCACATGGTAAATGGGGTGCCAGCGAAGGATATCACAAAGGTGATATTGGCAATTTTATGGCAGATGCCAAAGGCAACGCTACCGTTGAATTTTCAACCTCTGAATGGTGCATGGGATGTGCTGACGAAAACAAAAATATTTTAGGTAAGGCCGTAATCGTACATCAAGGCGCGGATGATTTCACAAGTCAGCCGAGCGGTGCTGCCGGAGCCCGTGTCAGTTGTACAGGAATTATACAATAACGCTAAAAATAGTATGAATAAAAGCCATCCATAGGGGTGGCTTTTTTTAATTTTAATCGTTAAATTCGGCCCTATGCAGTTAGACCTTTTAGTAGAGCGATTTCAAAAGAAAGATGCTTCGGCTTTTGAAACACTTTATGGTATGTACTCCAAAAATATTTGCGGGGTCATTAACACGATTGTTAAGAACGAAAGCCGCTCCCAAGAAATCTGTCAGGATGTTTTTGTAAAGATTTGGAATAATTCCAGTAGCTATAATGTATCAAAAGGAAGGTTTTTTACGTGGATTTTGAATATCGCACGGAATGCGGCCATCGATGAAATACGCAGTAAGTCGTATAAAAATGAAAAAAAGAACCTTTCCGCGGACTACTTCGTAAGTGTTTTGGAAAGTAGGGAGGATGAAAGTAATGCTACTATCGACACAAAAGGTCTTAAGATGTTGATACAGAGTCTTAAGAAAAAATGTGTTCAAATCATTGAACTGCTTTATTTTAGAGGATATACACAAAAAGAGGTTGCCGAGGAATTGGCCATACCCGTAGGAACCGTAAAGACAAGAAACAGAAGCTGTCTTTCCAAACTAAGGGAAAACATGATAGTCAAATAAATGAATGTTCAAGAATACATAGCGTCTGGGATATTGGAACTTTACGTGGCCGGGGTTCTCACAGAAAAGGAAAATCTGGAGATCGCTGCCTATGCGGAGGAGTATCCTGAAATTAAGGCTGAAATACTAGCCATTGAGAATGCACTTATGGAATTGACTCGAAGAATTAGCACCATTAATCCGTATTCTTTTGATACGCTCGAACCTAAACTGCGTAATCTGGAATCCCATTCCAAAGTAATTCCATTGAAAAAGGAAACTTCCAATTGGACATCTTATTTAGGTTGGGCCGCTTCTGTTTTATTGGCCATTGGCCTATTCTGGGTCTATACTCAAAATGAGAGTCTAAAATCTGAAATTCAGCTCGTAGAACAACAAAATCAGGAATTGGAACAACAAATTGCCGATTCCGATGCTTCCCTGGAAAAAACCCAGGACTTACTAAACACCTTAAGAGACAAGGATATTTCCGTAATCCCCTTAGGTGGACAAGAAGTATCACCGTCCTCCTACGCCAAGGCCTATTGGAACAAGCAAGAAAAAAAAGTATTTATAGACGCCCAAGGTCTACCTGAACCCCCCGATGGTTTTGTCTATCAGGTATGGTCGTTAAAACTTTCTCCCCTGACTCCTACAAGTATGGGATTATTGGAAGACTTTTCCACAGATGACAACAAGGTATTCGCGTTAAACAACCCTAACGATTCCGAGGCCTTTGGTATAACCTTGGAACCTGCAGGAGGTAGCGAATCCCCTACTTTAGAGCAATTATATGCCTTGGGTGTTGTCTCCACATCCTAAATAAATCGATTCCAAACAGCTTTTAAATACTAGAAAATTTACTATTTTTCCACCATGGATTTAAAGAAACTCTTCGGGACCATTCTCACATTGCTAGGCATTGGTGGTTTGGTATATGCCGCTATATTATTCGGCAATAGTGCAGGAACTACAAAAGCCTTAATTGTATATGCCGTATTGGGCGCTATCTTCTTCTTTTCGGGAATTGGATTGATCCGAACAACAAAAGGGAAAGAGTAAACAACCTTAGAGCGAGCCCACGAGGCATTGAAAAGAAACTTTACATGAAGTTTCAACCTAATGGTGGGAGCAATTAAATCGCGATTATCGAGTAAATTAGGACTAAATATCCTTGGATATCCTGTGAAAGCCCAGAGTCTTTACCACCCATTTTGGTAAGGGTTTGGTGGGATTCCTGTTTTTTAGGTTCAAGTACAATCCCAAGGGTTTATATATGGGAACCTTATGAGTTTCCACAAATTCTATCAAGGTTCCGTCCGGGTCTTCTACATAACTAAAATGCCCGGCAGCATCGCCCATATCAAAACTATTGGCACTATCTACCGTAAATGGATAGTTAAGATTCGCAGCCCGTTGTCTAAGTTTTTCCATACCATGAATGTCAAAGCATAGATGAATATATCCCAGATCTCCCCACAACCTATTTTCAAATATGGTAACGGGGTCTCTATCCAAGGCTTGCAATAGCTCAATCTGTGTAGGGCCCAAAAGCGCTCCAAAGCCGCCAAAGTTAGGTCGGGAATGTTGAAGCACCACCTTTCTGTATAAACCAAACTTTTGGCGGTTGGTATGTAAAGGAAGTTTTACGGTCTCTTCGCTGAGCACGTTACCATACCCCAACAATTCCTTATAAAACCTGATGGAATCCGGAATGTGGGAAACGCCTATAACGACTCCCATAACACCTCCAATTCTTTGTTTTGTTCTAGCAAAACGATACCCATCCTCTACAACCTCAACCAAGTTGTCCCAAGGATCTTGGAAGTAAAAGGAAGAGATTCCCAACGTATTGGTCACAATATCCGTTTGGTAGGGCAAATTCAGTTTTTCAAGTGCCTCAAAACTTGTGGCAATATTCATGGTTCTCAGCTTCATGGCATTGATTCCCAAGTCTCCCAAAATAACAGGGGTTTTCGGTTTCTCAGGTATCCTACTTGTAAATTGCCATATTTCCAATCCCCCGCCTCCATGCAAATTCAAGGATAGATAGGCGTTTCTATGACAGACCTCGTCTTGTGTGTATTTGGTCATAAGGGTTGCCGGGGCTTCGTCCTTAAATAACAATATATCAAACCCCAGATGCTTTCTGTACCAATTGAAAACAGCCTTGGTGTCGGATACACCAATTCCTACTTGCTGAATGCCATTGATTATATCAGGTGTTATAGGGCGTTTTGATGAGTTTATCATGTATGGTCTTTAACTTTTGGCTGGAATATCCCATTTTAAATAGCACTACCAACAGTAAATTGGATAGGTTCACTCTTAAATAGGAGTTGGAATCGTATTTCCTAGCGGATACAATAAGGTTGTTTTTCACAATTTTATATCTAAGGCCATGCTTTTTTATGCGTTTAAAAAACTCAAAATCCTCCATCAGTACTTGGGTTTCATCAAATTGCCCTAAACTATTGAAAAGTTCTGCCTTGATAAAAAGGCATTGGTCACCGCCTCCCGTAAAAATACCGTCCTTGCCGGTGAAATAGGAATTGATGCGCAATGGCAGGCTTTCCTTGTCAAACCTATACGAAAAGAATCCGGCATCATAGTCTTTCTCTATAGTTCTTCGAATATCGAGTAGAAAGGTTTCAGGCGGTCTCACATCGGCGTGTAAAAATGCCAAGACATCTCCCTTCGCTGTTCTTGCCGCCTCGTTCATCTGTGATGCCCTACCTTTCTTATAGCACTTGAGAACAATAGCATTTTCTAGGGTTTCATTGCAAAAATTAGCATGGCTTTCAGGAGAAAGCGCCACCAATATTTCGAAGGGTTCCTTCTTTTTTAAACCTGATAGTTTTCGAACTAAAAAGTCAATATTCTCGGCTTCCTTATGTGCTGGGATAATTATACTGATCATAAAAGCAAAAACATCATTCCCTAAAATGTAATTTAATATAGTGATGTGCTAAATCTACGGAAATAGATTGCGAAAGGTTTTAAATAAGCATTACAATTCTAGAAATAATATCTGAAAGTTTAAAGATTTTTTACGACCTACTTTAAAACCCTAACATATTCGGTTACGTATATGTTAAAAAGATAAGTATGATTCGATTAAAATATATATATAGTTTATTGATAGTCCTATTTTTAGGATGTAAAGAGGGTAACGCACAAGCCCAATCCCCAAAAGAGAAAATTGATTTCAACGAACTTTCAGAGCAGTTTCTCCATAGAATAAAAAACAATGAAAATACCCAAGAAATTCAGGATATTTTATCAAGCACCACTATAGATGTACTGGAAAAAAAGCTGGATACTAACGATAAAAAATTGGCCTTTTGGGTAAATATCTACAATGCCTATATCCAAGTAATCCTTCAAAAAAATCCGGATTTGTATCAAGATCGAAGCGAATTCTTTAAAAAAGATCAAATTCATATTGCTGGGGAAACAATATCCTTTGAAAAAATTGAGCACGGTATCATTAGAAAATCCCAATGGGAGTATGGATTGGGATTTGTTGGAAAAATTTTTCCGGGCGAATTTGAAAAAAGATTACGAGTTGATGAGCCGGATTACCGTATTCATTTTGCCCTCAATTGTGGTGCGTTGGACTGTCCGCCAGTGGCCATTTATGAATGGGAGCGATTGGACGAGCAATTTGGCAAGGGAACCGCTAGGTATCTTGAAAGAACCACGGATTACAATATAGATGAGAAAAAGGTACTGGTAACGGCCCTTTTTAGTTGGTTCCGAGGGGATTTTGGCGGGGTTGACGGAGTAAAGGACATCCTGAAGCACCAAAAACTTATCCCTACCACAAAAGGCATTGATATCGACTATAAAAATTATGATTGGACCTTAAAATTGGATAATTTTGTAAACCTCTAATTTTAGACAAAATAAGAACAAACCCGGTTGCCTTTGTTCTGCCCATGCAGTAGATTCACTTTATGAACCACCTATCCCTGGTAAAAAAAATTTGTATCATTTTATTTGTTGGACTAGGGATTTTTGCAGCTTCTTTACTCCCAAATCTAAAGTTTACATTCGACTTCAGTCAATTTTTTCCCGAAGAAGATCAGGACCTTGAATTCTATAAAGGGTTTGTGGAGGAATTCGGTACCGATGATAATTTCCTATTGATTGCCATAGAACAAGATCCAACTGTTTTTGAACCGGGGTTTTTGAACAGATTCAATGCGTTTTCAGATGCAAGTAAGGATTTTGATTACGTCACGGAAAGTGCTTCGTTAACCTCGCTATCCTACCCGCTTAAAACCTCCTTTGGCTATACTACCCTACCCATCATCCATATTGAAGATAGTATGGCCTACGCCAAGGATTGGGAAAAAATAAAGGAAGACGCATTATTCATCAACTCCCTCATCGATGAAAATGGTACCTCCATGGTCGTGGCACTAAGAACCTTGGATGACCTAAACTATGAACAAAGTGAACTCCTGTTATCTCAAATTAGGACTTCCTTAAAAACACATGAATTAGAAGAGTACCATATTTTGGGCAGGGCCTTTTTTTTGGAGGCCATTGTGGATATGCAAAAAAGTGAAGTGCTCAAAACCAGTGTCATAGCAGCTATTTTGGTGTTGATCATACTCCTACTGGTCTACAGAAGTTTGCCCTTGGTTTTAATTTCCATGGCCTCTATAAGTCTATCTCTTTTACTATTTATGGGCATATTGGCACTTTGGGGCAAGGAACTCAATGCCATGGCGGCTTTTTATCCCGTACTGATGCTCATTGTGGGTACTTCGGATGTTATCCATATTACGGACAGTTTTATACGCAAAATTCAATCTGGAGCGGAAAGGTATACGGCCATAAAATCATCTTTGAGCGAAGTAGGACTTACCACCTTGCTCACGTCAGTAACCACCGCGGTAGGATTTGTTACCCTTTTATCGTCCCGACTCGTGAGTATCCAGGAATTTGGTATCAATGCCGCCATTGGTGTAATTGTGGCCTATATCACCGTAATTTTCTTCACGGGCTCCCTTTTGGTCAGTCTTCCTAAAAAAGTACTCTTGGGAAAGAAAAGTGTTTCCAAAAAATGGGTGAACTATCTCTTGGCCATCAATCACTTTACCAAAATACATCCAAAGGCTATATTGTTTGGCACCGTGGTCTTTGCAGGTCTGTGCTTCTGGGGCATCAGTTTGGTAAGCACCAATTATGAGTTTAAAAGAACCCTCCCCAATAAAAGTGAAATCGCCTCCGATTTTGATTTTTTTCAGAAAAATTATGCCGGATTTAGGCCATTGGAAATTGCGGTAATGGCCCAAAACAATTTCTCCGTGCTGGATTATCAGGTAGCCATGGAAATTGAAAAATTGATGGATTACCTCAAAACGGTGCCTTCCATAGGAAACCTACAATCCTCGAATTTACCATTTAAAATTCTGCACAAGGCGAACAATGTCAATAAGTCTGATTTTCTGACCATGCCTAAGAACGCATCGGTTTTTGAGAAGTACAAGAAGGATATCCGTAGATTGGGAAGAAAGGAGCTGGAGCGTTTCGTCAATGTCGATGGGAGCATGGCGCGTATAAATGGAAGATTACAGGATATTGGTACGGACAATTTGAAATTGGTATATGAAAAGATTGAAAATTTCGCCCAAACGAAGTTGGACACGACCAAAATAGAGGTCAAGGTTACCGGGAAAAGTATGTTGCTGGACAAAAACTCTGAGTATATACGGAGCAGTCTATTGGAGGGACTGTTCTACGGACTCCTTCTTATTGGTCTGTTAATGGTTCTTGTTTTTAGAAATTTTAAAATGTTCCTAATTTCCCTCATCCCTAATATACTTCCCATTCTTTTTGCGGGAAGTGTCCTAGGGTTTCTGAACATACCTTTGGAAGCCTCCTTATCAGTGGTATTCGCTATTGTTTTTGGCATTGCCGTAGACGATACGATACATTTTTTAGGCAAATATAAGTTAGGGATAAGCCAAGGGCTTACCCAAGAGGAAGCATTGGAAAAGACTTTCGCCCATACCGGGAGGGCACTTGTCATTACTACAATCATCCTTTTTTTCGGATTCATGGTCATGCTGTTTTCCATTCATCAGCCCAGTATCACCATAGGTTTGATTATAAGTGTAACCTTGGTAACGGCCTTGGTACTGGATTTACTGCTATTACCGGTGCTAATTCGAAAACTGATTAGGGAAGCGTAGTTTTATTTCCTATCAAGCATTTTTTTGAGTGAACGATGTGCCAAAATGGTTTTTCCGAGCATAATGACCATGATTGCAATCCACAAAGAAAAGAGTAGGTATTCCATAACACGTGAATTTTAAAAGGTTTGGTTCGGTTAAATTCGTATACTATTTTAAAGTTTTGGGGCTATTAAAATAGATATTGAATGTATTTCATCGATAAATATATACATTTCATCCTATCCATTGTTAAAATTGGGTAACTTTTCGATGAAATGCATATCAAAAAACGCCATGACATAGCGCCATGGCGATTTCAACAAAACAATCCAACTGAAAACAAACTGAAAATGAAAATTGAATTTACCAATTACAAGTCCTGAATTTGCTTTTCCATTAGGGGACCTAGCTCATAGATCGCCCCGATAAGTTCATTCTTTATTTCCTGAACTTTCTGAACATCGTGATGGGCTTTGTACACCGCTGCAACATGATATAACAAAGCAGGCTCGTAGGTTTTGTTCACTACGTAAGCATCCATCAATTCCTTGGCTCTATCCTTTTCTCCTATTTTTAAATGGGTATACGCTAACCAACTATAGGACTCTGGACTTGGTCTATTCTGGACCTCTTGTTTTGCCAATTTCAAGGCCTTTTCATATTCTTTAGTCTCATCAATATATAATCCCAAATTGTAGAGATTGTACATACCTCCATAGGACGGATTCTCCACGCGTTGAAAATATTCGTTTAAATTTTTGAGTCGGACAAGGTCGTTTCCCATATAGTCTGCTATTTCGGCCTTTAATAAATAATAATCCGGAGCGTTATACGTCATGGTGACCGAATCAAGGATTCTTAAGGCTTCCTCCGGATTTTTGTCGTTAGAAAAAATAATCCAGGCAATACCCTTTTTGGCATAGGCATTTTTGGGGTCGATTTCCAAAGCATTTAAATAGTGTTCGTAGGAATCTTTCAATCTCCCGGCGTGCCCATAGTAATCGGCCAAATTGGTCAAACTCCATAAAGTCAAGGCTTCATTTTTGGATTCCAAGGCAATGGTTTTCGCTTTTTCCATAAAGGTAATGGTCGCATCCAAGTCGCCCTTATAATCGTTCCATTTGGCCAATCTGATTAGATATCCAAAATCCTTAAGGTTTTTTGTACTGTCCAGATATTTCTCCGCCAACCCATAATTTCCCAATTCCATGTGGACATCAAAAAGCAGGAACTGACTTTCCTTTGGGTCAGCACCCAACTTTCTAGCTTCGGTAGCCATCACCAAGGCCTCCTTAAACCGATGCTGGGAAATATAATTTCGTGCCAAGGACCTTCTATATCCTGCCCTACCGATAGACGCAATTTCAACCGCTTTTGTAAGGCTCTGCTCCGCCTTTTTTAAATAGGTTATATCACCGGTTTCCTTAAAATATCTGCTGTACTCCCCGCCAACAATACCAAAACTGGTAAGCTGCATGCTATCCGGTCTTATCTTTCCATTCCAAAGTTCAAAATATTTTGAAGTGGTCTTGGTGGGTACAGCGGTTAAAAATTTATTGTAATCATCTGCATGGGCCACGATATCATGTTCCCCATTTTTACAGGAGAATATGAGAAAAAGAGCCAATATAGGTATGTAAGGTTTCATTTTGTGTTTTTAGGAGTGTTTCAAGCGTTTAGATAAAAGGGGGAGGTATTAGACTCCCCCTTTGCTCCTCTTTTTCATAGTCTTTATTCAGGAGCTCCCAAATAAGGGAATGTTGTGGAAACATCGGCGGTAAGTCCAACACCATCGGATGTTAATCGTGGTAAATCCGGAGTTCCATCCATATCGGTATCTTGACCGCTAAATCGGTCACCTTCCATACCCCCGAAGAGTAAAATCAATGAAATATCGATGACATCATCCTGTGGGGTCCTTCCTGTCAATGCCACCTCATCTCCATCCGGCACCAAAATCCTTCCATCCATGTCATTATCCGTTCCCGGATTAAAATACGTAGTGGGCAAATCCGGAGCCACTTCAAGAACATCTGCCGCTAAATACCCCGTTAGTGTGGCGGCATCCAGACCAAGTATATTGGGTTCGTAGTTAACGTCATCTGGGTTTGCACCCAATAAATTGGCATATACATCGTGGTAAGCCTCCAATCTGGCTTGAAAACCGGCCTGAAACATGGCTCCCATCTCAGAAGGTATGGCCCTATTATGTGCGTTTTTTGTTTCATCATCAGCACTTAATACCGTATTTATTCCAGGTCTTCCCATAAAATCAATCTGGGTATAGGTCCCAGAAAAGTCAGGCATCATGGGTGCCATTCCATCCTCACAAGGGGTACATGATCCACCACAGTCCACTCCGGTTTCATCACCGTTCATCATGCCATCATTACAAGTAGCCATCGCCATAGGTGGGGTAAAATCATCGTCATTGTTACAGGATGCCAAAACGGTCATTGCGCAAAATGATAGGAATACGTATTTTATATTTTCTAGTTTCATCTGTTTATCTTTTAGTTCGTTAATTATTGTTTGGCATTTGTTGTAACCCACGTCTTATAGACGTTAAGGCCCAAGGCATTTGTAGCGGTAGTTTCCCCGAGCATAGTATTGGGTATTTCTATTACTATGGACATAGTGTTGGCGCCATCAAAAGTATCTACAGCAGTGGTATCGTCATCATCGGTCGAATTAGGGTCACCCGCGGGTTTAAATCCTCCCGGAGCCATTCCGCCTATAACGGCATTGAACTGGAAAAAGTCAAAAAAGAAAGCGTCCTGTCTTGGCCCTGCAAACAAGGAAACACCATCTGGAGTAGTTTCCACGATGGCTACATGGGAAGAAATATCAACGGAACCCAAAGGGCTGTCCACCATAACTTGACCACTGATTCCAGTAGCGGCTGGAGCAACCGGCCCAAAGAAATACATTTTTCCATCCCTAGGAATCGCTTGTATAACCAGGTCTTCAACTAAATCCCCATTAGTATCGATATTAATTTCGGTCAACACATTTTCATCAAACGTGCCGTATGCCAAATCTGGCAGTACGTTGGATTGAAGGTCCACGGCAAATACCGTATTGTCTGAACCTTCCGAAGGTTCAAAAGCATAAAAATCCGCTATGTCCGCAGTGGTTCCCATGGAATCCGGAGCATCGATGTGATCTGCCGCCACCAGTATTGCCGACACAAATGCCAAAGCTCCGAGGCCCATTAAAAGTTTTGTCTTTTTCATTGTTATTGTTTTTTAGATTAGAATCATCCCTACCTACGGAGGAGATGCAAATGGGTTTTGTTCCAAATGTTAAATTTTTGTTAATACGATATTTCGGGGCTTCTTACATTCCGTTGAATTGTCAAAAAACCACCAGCCACGATAGTTGAACAGTAATAGTGCTAATCCATATTAAAATGTCATCTGTATAACAATTTTGAGAAGTATTCTGAATACGCAATTGGCTACCTTTGCCTTTTCAAAAACTAGGACATGAACCCATCCGCTAAGGGCTGGATAGATAAGTTTGGATCGTTGGTCAAAAACCACGAAGGGAAATACGATACCTTTGAAATTCTGTTCGAGGATTTGAAAAACACAGGATTCGTTTACGGTATCAATGCCGGATATCCTGATTTCATATCGCCGGAACATGCCCTTTCCGAAGATGAAAAAGCCAAGATTAACTTACTGACCACCTTATATTTCACTTTTAAAATAGAAACGCAAAGTGCTGATTTTGAATTATTTTTAAAGGAGATATTCAAGTTTTACGAGACCTTGGAGGTGAACAAGGTTTCATTTTTGGGGAAGCTATTCACAGGAAATAAAACCTCATCAAAGCTCGAGAAAATCCTGGATTCCCGCATCTATTTGGAGGATAATATCATAAGCAAAACCTTCAATGGTTCCATAACGAATTCCCTTTTATTCCTGGATGCCCTGCTTTTCAGAAGATATTTGTTACAAGTGAAGGGAATCAAGAAACATGCACAACTGTTGGAATATTTGGCCATCAACATTACCTACCATGCCTTAAATTCAAAGCAGAAAAACAAAAAAGACGAAAAATTGGCCCAATTGCTGGCTTCCTCCCTCACTTTTATCAATAGCGACTCAAAGAAATTCGATGGGACCTACAGAAAAAAACTTGTTGTTAATCAAGACGTATGGGAAAATAGGTATCTATTCTATCTTGCCTGCCTTACCGTATGGGAAGACCACTCCTTGGATTACCTGGAATCCGAATTTATATACGATTTAGGAAAGGACTTAAAATTGGATGCGGAAATTATACAGGGGTCCTTGGCACATGTATCCAATTTTATACATTCCAATAAGGATACCATCCCGTTTTTACAGGAACAAAATATGGCCATACAGTTCTATGACAGTATGTCCAAACTTGTGAACAGGCTCATCCTTAGGAACAGGAAACGTTTGCACAAAGAACTTTCAGAAAGTGCGGAACTGGTGGCCTTACTTTCAAAATCTACGGTCAGGGACCTTACGAAAGAAGAAAAGAAAAAGGTTCAGTCCCAATTATTGGATATTTTTAAAAGCATACCCTCTCTGGCTATTTTTTTGCTCCCCGGTGGGGCTATTTTGCTTCCGATATTTATCAAGTTGATACCCAAATTATTACCGTCTGCCTTTGATGAAAACCGGGTGGAAAATGAGGAGTAGTTGTTGGTTGTTGGGAAAAAAACTTATTCCTTTTTGCACTTAACTTTTAACTCATTACTTTGAACTTTGAACTATAAACCATCCCACTACTCCAACCACAACTTAAAGTCCTTGACCCGTTCCCTACTCACGATAATTTCCTGTTCAGAAAAGGAATGTAACTTAATTTGCAAGCGGGAATTGGTATAGGATATAATATCCTTTATAAAATTGATGTTTACGTAGAACTTGCGGCTTACCCTGAAGAAAGTATCGGGTTTCAGTTCTTCTTCCAAGTTTTCAAGGGTGGTATCCAATAAATAGTTTCTTCCGTCTGAAGTAGCCGCGTAGGTGCCTTTGTTCTCACTATAAAAGCATTCCACATCATCGGCGTTTATGATTTTTAAATGCTGTCCTACCCTCACGGTAAACCGTTTTTTGTACTCCCTCTCCAAGGGGTTCACCAAAAGCTTTTTGATATCCTCAAAATCCAAACTCAATTTTTTGGACTCGGGCTTTAGGCTTCGATACTTTTTTACGGCACTTTCCAATTCCTCATCATCAATAGGCTTGAGCAAATAATCGATACTATTGAGCTTGAAGGCCTGTAGGGCATATTCATCATAGGCGGTCGTAAAGATAATAGCGCTTTTTACATCGACCACGTCGAAAATTTCAAAAGACAGCCCATCGGACAACTGAATATCCAAAAAAATAAGGTCGGGATGTTCGTTTTCTTGAAACCATGCAATGGATTCCTCCACAGAATGCAACATGGTGGAAACGGCCACCTCCAATTCCCCTAATAGCCTGCCCAGTCTTCTGGCCGCCGGTTTTTCGTCCTCTATGATAATTACGTTCATCTTACGATATTTCTGTTTCTAACTTCTTTTTGTGGTTCGATTTTCGAATCCAATAGGCAATAAATATACTGCCCAATATACTTGGTAATAGCCAATTTACCAATGGATGAAAAAATTGATTTACTACCAAAAAAGCTGAAAAGGATGCTATATAGGCACCTGTCATTTTACCTATGTGAATCCGCAACCAATTTTCCCTCAAGGATTCAGGTTTATTGAAAATTCTCAAATCCCGAATCCCGAAAATAATTGCAGCGGACCCAAATAGTAGCAAAACAATATGAAGACCATGGTTAAAAACCAGTGGCATAAACACCATACAGAGACCTACTAACACGACAGACAAGGAAATAAGCTTATCCAATTTTAAATTCATTGTACTATTCTTAAACCTTAGGCCACGGTACCCCGCCAGCAACAAATAGCAGCTAAACATACCTATTGCAAATAAAAATGCATTTTCATGACCTGGTAACACTGAAATGATCAAGGCCACAATCGCTGAGGCCAACATGCAATGATAAAAAAGTCGCCCGCTGGCCTTATGCAGCGATTTCCCTTTTCTTGAAGCTATGGCTAAAGAACCGGCCAAGAGGGCCAGACCTCCAAAAAAAGCATGTATGTAAATAAGCAGGGTTATAAAGTTTTCCATGTCATAAATGTTTTTCCGAATTTCCCCTTTCCTCTTCCAAAAATTTTTCCAGCTGACGTGCCTCCCATTTATTTGAAAATAGCGTACGTCCATAGAAAACCTTCACTCCATGAAAAAAAAGGCCAATTCCCCAAAATAACCAGGTTCCGAACGTACTAAAGTGCAATACCGGTCCCATAAAGCTTTCGCCGTAGTGGGCGTTACCAACAATTTTGATAAGCAAAAGGGCAGAATTTATCAGTAGATACACTGTGAGATGGGTATAAAATCCCTTTATTTTCTTTACCCGTTTTTTGGCTCTTTTCAATCTCGCATTTTTACCATCTCCCATAGCTTCCATTAGTCTTTATTGTCTTCTTTCAAAAATTTTTCCAATTGCCTTTTCTCCCAATTCTTGATGAATGTTGGTTTTAGTTCCTCCCATGATTTCGATTTAAACCTAAAAACATAGATTGCATGCCCCAATAGACCAATTCCCCAAAGGACGGGAGTCCCTATAACGTTCCAACTTACCCAACCACTAAAGTTTGGGTCCTGCATCCAATCATATTCCCCTTTGAACCAATTGAACAGGTTTAATTTTACCATTATCAACAGAGCGTTTATAATGATATATACCCTTAAATGTCCATAAAACTTTTTGATTTGCCGGACCTGTCTCTGGGCCTTTTTATATTTCTCCGATTGTTTTAAACTATCTTCCATGCCTACCGAATTTTTCCGCTTCACGCTTATCCTGTTCCATATATTTCTGAATCTGTCGTTTCTCCCATTCCTTTGAAAAAATTGGATTATAAGAAAACACCTTCATGCCGTGGAAAAATAATCCGATTCCCCAAAAGATCCATACTGCAAAGGTTCCAAAGTCCAGTACTTCCAAAAAATCGGCTCCGTTATTCATTCTTCCAATAATGGTGGAAATGCTTATAAAGCTGTTAACACCAATATAAGATGCCAAATGCCAATAAAAACCTTTAAGTTCCTCTAACCTTTCCTTGGCACGTTCCAATTTATTTTGATCTCTTTCCATTATTTCCATTTTGTTTGTTCCTCCTCTTCCCGCATCAGTTCGTTAATTTTACGTTCTTCCCAATTCTTTCCCAGGATCGGGTTAAATCCAAAAGCTTTTACTCCTTGGAAAACCAGCCCTATGCCCCACCCGAAAGCGGCCCACAAAAACCACGGATATTCCCATTCGTCTATCCAATAATTTAGGCCGGCCAAAAAGCCAATGAAGATGACATAGGAAAGTGCACTTGTATAGAACTTTTTTATGTTTTCCACCCGTTCCTTGGCCCTAAAGTATTTTGATTCTTGATCTCTGTTATTCATGACGTTGCGTTTGTTGATTCTTCATTTACCTTAAAGGTATCGTTTTCTTTAAAGTTCGTCGTTTTTCATAAACTCCTCCAATTTTCTTTGTTCCCAGTCCTTTCCAAAAAAAGGGTTATAGTCAAAGGCATTGGCCGCATGGCCCAACAATCCTAGACCCCAGCCAAAAGCGGGAAAGAAGGCCCAGGGAAAACTGGTAGTCTGATAGTTGATCCAAATCAAAAACGGAATGACGAGGCAATACGCCAATAAATTGCCATAAAAACCTTTGATTTCGGACACTTTTTCCTTGGCCCTTCGGTATCTGTAATCGCTTGTATTTTCCATGATTCTTTCTTTTATGGAAGGTATTCCTTCCGGTTATTTTTTATTAATACATCAAATTTCAGGGAATATCAGGGGTTTTGAAAAAGTGGTTTACCCAATTGTACAATTTGAAGGATAAACTGTCATCCGAAGCGGTAGGGATGGAAAACGATGTCTATTAAAAGGAGATTTCCTTGGAAGTAAGAAGGCATCCGTCAAGGAAACCATCAGAAATCATCCTTGTCCATAAGCTCCTTGAGCTTGCGCTCTTCCCAACGTTTCCCCCAGATAGGGTGATAGCCAAAGGCCTCCATACCGTGGGTCAACAGACCAAAACCCCAACCGACTACCGGAAATATCACCCAGGGAAAACTTGTGGTCTTATGGTTCAAATAGACCATAAATGGAATTACGATGCAATAGGCTATAAGGTTTACGTAGAAGCCTTTGATATTTTCCACTTTCTCCTTCGCCTTTTGATAGCGTTTGTCCTCGATGAATTCCTCCTGGGTCTCCACAACGGAAACTTTTTGGGTCAACATGGGAAGTTCAACGGTAAAATTACCGTCGGTTTTATGGATTTCCATTTTGCGGTTGCTCAATAGCTCATAACGCTGTTGAATATTCTGTAAGCCCACCCCACTGCTTTTCTTGACCACTTGCTTTTCCTGAAGGTTATTGGTCACTTTTAAGTTTCCGTCTTCCTCGAAAATTTTTATATAGAGGGGCTTGGCACTGTTCACTATATTATGTTTGACGGCATTTTCGAGCAATAACTGCAAGGACAGTGGCACGATTTTAGCTTCAGGATTGGTTGCGTTTTCAGGTATATCCAGAATAATACTGTCCTCAAATCGCATTTTCAAAAGCTTTACATAGGTATTGGCGAATTGTAATTCCTCATCAACTGATACCAGGTCCTTATTTTTTTGTTCCAAGACATACCGATACACTTTGGAAAGCGAAGTGGTGAATTTTTGGGCTTGGTTTGGATCCTCCTCTATTAAACTTGTCAGCACATTCAAGCTATTGAATAGAAAGTGGGGATCTAATTGGTTCTTCAAAGCATCGAACTTTGCCGATGCCGTCCCCGCTATGACCTTTTGCTCCTTTACCTTACTATCCTGCAATGCCTTATAAAAGTAAAATGCATGCAAAATTGAAGAAACCAAAATGGCGATTAGTAATGTGTAGATATAGGTACCATAATTCTCGTTCTTAAAGAAATCCAGGAAACTATTCCCAAAATAACCTACCTCCACGAAGATTCTGGCAAGGCCGTATGAAAGTACGGTCAATAAAATAGACCCGATCGCACCAAACCAAAGTCGTTTTTGGGTTTGGGTCTCCCAACTAAACTTTTGGGAAAGGTAGTCGTTGTAATAGATGTTGCACGCGGTAATTGTAAGGGCATATACAAAGGTTATGGCTACATCCTCCAATTCATTTTGCCAAATGAACCCATTTTGAAAAGCGAAAAATATATTAACGGAGGAGATACCTAGGGTTATGTATAGGCTTATCTTAAGAACCTTCTTGATGGTTTCAAAGGAAGGCTTAACATCACGTTCCAAATCTTTTGATGCATCCATAGTGAAACATTATCCTTTACACCCCGTAAGGGTCTCTTTCGCCCTATCCTCACCCCAATTGGGGTAAAAGGGCCCTTCTGGTTTAAAGTTAGTAAAAAGTTCCAACGAGCGTTCCACATCTTTGCAGAACGGAGCGGTATCCTGCCCAAAATAGGCAGCGGCACCCATGTCCCATTCCGCTTTTGAAAATACTACCCGAGGGTTATCCGGTGCAATTTTAAGCGCTTCGGTATAAAGGGCAACCACCTTTCCTGAATGGGTCATCCCATACGTTGCCCCATCGTATGCAATCCACGCTGTATATGTCATGGCCTGTTGCACCATGATTTCTGGGTTGTTGGGCGATATACGCTTGGCGATGTCCAGAAATTCCTGGGCCTTTTCCAATTGTTGTCTCAATTTTTTTTCGTCCTTTTCGCCAAAAGAGTTGATGGTATTGATTTGTGCTACATAATAATAGGGCAGCCAATTGTCTTGCTCTGCATTGCTTATTCTTTCGAACAAATTAGAGGCTTCCATGGACTTTCCTTCCCCCCAAAGGGCAAAGGCCTTTTGCATTCCCTTTGTAAATTGGTCTTGTGACCAGGCACTGGTAGTGAACACTACCATGAGCAGTGCGATAAATTTCTTCATTTTGAACAGCTTTTTAGTGAATTTGAATTGAATGTTTCAATGTTCCACCCAATAGCTGAAATTTTGCGTCCCGCCATCTAGGGGGACCAAATCTTGAAGGTGCGTTGTTGGAGGCTCCAAAACGTTCCGTAGGAAGTCCAAAAAGCCTGTTGAGCTTTCCGTCGTTGTCCTTATCATGAAACACGGAAATGGCGTATACGCCCTCTGGAATATCCCTGAAAATAACCGTGGTGACACCATTGGCTATTTTACCGAAAGCTCCCCTAAAAGGCTTTAGCAACCAACCTTCCTCAGAATTGTAAAGTCCCACCAACATCTGGCCTTCGTCATTCTCCATTCCGGTAATCTCCAGTTCAATAGTACCCATGGCGGCGGTTTGTGCCGCTCCAAGGGTTAACCAAAAAAAACCTAAAATGGTAAAAAGACATTTCATTGGGTCAAACATTAATTTGCTGTTCAAATTTCCTGGAACGATGCCGCAATTTATAAAAAGTATTACCCAATTGTAGATTTTACATACTGGAATGTAAATTATTCGACAATTAAGGATGATTTCAATAAAAAAGACCGATGTTTCCATCGGTCCTCTATTCGATAACCCAAGGCTAAGAAAGCGTAAACTCCGGCAATTTAATGATGGCCCCACCCTGTTGTGCCGATTCATGTGCCAAAATCCCGACACATGTGATATTGGCCGATTGCTTGGCATTGGGATAAGGTGAACGATCTTCGACCAAGGCCTCCACAAATTCATGCACCAAGTGCGGATGCGAACCGCCATGACCCGCTCCTTGGGTAAAGGACAAATGTTCATTCTCCTCGGAATCATAAACCCCTTGGGTAGTAAAATGTTGGATTTCCTTGGGCAACAATTTGGCGTAATCTGGACTTTCAATCTCTTCCGGAATTTCGGGTTCCGGTTTTTTTGCGGTATGTACTACCAATGGTTTTCCCTCTATCAAGGGCCATTCCACTGATTTTTTGGAACCATAGACTTCAAAACTCTCGCGGTACTGCCGTGCCACATCAAAAAGGGACCGATATACCTGCGCGCTCAAATCGGAATTCCTGAATTTTATATGGGTGGTTTCCACGGCATACGGCGAATTGTATTCTTTGATCAATTCCTCCCTTATTGTACCCGAACCAAAACAGGAAACATATTCCGCTTCGCCTTTGGTCAACGCCAATACAGGTCCCACACAATGCGTTGCGTAGTGCATAGGTGGCAATCCGGGCCAGTAATTGGGCCATCCGTCCATATCCTGTTGGTGACTTGCCTTTAAAAATTGAACCTTGCCCAACTCCCCATTTTCATAGAGCTCTTTCATATATAAGAATTCCCGGGCATAGACCACCGTTTCCATCATCATATAGGTAAGTCCGGTTTCCTGGGTCAGTCGAACAATTTCGGCACATTCCTCAACCGTGGTGGCCATAGGTACCGTACAGGCCACGTGCTTGCCGGCTTTTAAAGCCTTAATGGATTGTTCCCCATGGTTTGGTATCGGTGTATTGATATGCACGGCATCAATTTCTGGGTCTTTAAGCAATTCCTCATAAGAGGTATATCTCTTGTCGATTCCAAAGGCGTCCGCCAATTCGTTCAATTTGGCCTCGCTTCGTTGGCAGAGGGCTACTAAATTCGCATTAGGGTGCTTTTGATATATAGGAATAAATTCTGCACCAAAACCCAAACCGATGATGGCTACCTTCACTTTCTTTGTACTCATATTTTTCAATTTTACTTAAACGTATTCTTTAAAAATTTCAATCCTTCAGATGCAAATGCATCCTGTGTGTCCGCCAGTTTTTTCCAAATATTTACGGCTGCGGCCAATTCCGGTATTTCCGGGGTAAAGCTTTCAATGACCAAGGCCCCTGCATAATCCACGTCCTCTAATCCTTTTGCGAATTCGGCCCAAGGTGTCAAACCCGTGCCGGGAATCCCCCGGTGGTTTTCGGATACCTGAACATGAATCAATCTATCACCGGCCAAATTAATGGCCTTGCGAATATCCCGTTCCTCAATGGTCATGTGAAAACTGTCCAGAATGATTTTCATGTTGTCCTCATTGATGGCATCCAAGAGGCGTACCACGTCCTCTGTGGTGTTGATTAAGTCCGATTCAAATCGGTTCAGCGGTTCCAAGGCAATTTCAAGACCATGGTTTTTACCGATGGCCGAAAGCTTCCTAAGATTGGAAACGGAACGTTCCCATTCCCGTTTTTTTTTGTCGGCAGGGGCCAACCGTGCCTTCCCTACCGCCGCATATAACGGGCCCGCGACAAAACATACACCAAGCTCTGAAGCTAAGGAAAAACACTGTTCCGCATGTTCAAAACAATTTTTGTGCAGGCTCTTATCTTCAGAGGTCAAATCCTTATCATCTCCAAAAACGATACATATGGTTGGTTCAAGGCCATTTGCGTCCAAAGCTTGTTTTACAATTTTTACGTCAATTAAAGCAGGGGCCTCGACGGGAATTTCCACAACATCAAAACCCATGGCCTTGATTTTAGGAAATAACGATATCGATTCCGTAGTAAAGGGCGATTGCCAAAGCCACGTACTTACACCAAAATTTATCTTGTTCTTCATACTTCCCATTCTAAATCTTGGATACTATTTTACGACCATTACCCCTTGCATGATTCTCCAGTGACCAGGGAACGTACATATAAACGGGTATTCACCGGGCGTTGTTGGTGCCGTGAATTTCAACGAATAGGTGTCGTTTGGATTTAACAACGGAGTTGCAAACAATACATCATCAGTCTGTGGAATGTAAAAGAGTTCCGCCGCATCTGGGTCCGCTGCCATTTTATCCGCTGCTGCACCTACCACTTCCTTTTTACCAGGTTTGGTTATAATGAGGTTATGCTGCATAAAATCAGGGTTTTCCAATATCAATTCCACCTGTTCACCAGCATTCACTTCAAACTTGGTAACATCGTATTTCATCTCGTTCGTTATTGTTTTTATAACGATTTTTTTCGCATTGGAAAAATCTTCATCAGTCATATCGGCAGAAACACCACCTTCACTTCCATAATTCTTCATGAGCAATACGGCCAAATCCGCTTCTGTATATGTTTTTACAATCTTGTTGGAATAATTCTTTTCCACTTTATACTTCCATGGTCCGGCCAATGAGTACCGTTCTTCACCAACCCTGATGTTCATTGACCAACTTCTACCATAAATTCCGCCTTCACCCCCCGTATCATCAACACGTACGGCTATTACATTTTTCCCTGCTCTTAAAACCCCTTTTGGGATATCATAACTTCGCATGGATTTATAGCTGGCCGCCATACTTCCAACTTCGGTTCCGTTGATATAGGTTACATCGGAATCATCAACGGGACCCAAGGAAATTGTACCTACTTTACCCGCAGCCGAGGATGGTAAAGAGATTTCCTTTCTAAACCAGATGACCCCGTCTATATCCAATCCTGCATCCTCTATGTATTGCGGTAAATCCATAATCTCCCAATCCGAATCACTGTAATCCATTGATCCCATATCACTGGTAGTTGTTTCAGGCATTTTATACGTTGGGTTGTCCTTTGTAAAGGCGTTTAAAAACCCATCACTATGTTGGGCAGCTGCAGCATATATGCCTTTGAACATCCATTCATCGTTTAGAACAGCTTCGTTTCTGCCAAGATCATATAGCAAAGAACCTACCTTTTGTGAGGACGGCCTTTCCGAAAAATAAAGCAGCGCCTCTAGCTGTACATTCGGTTCGCGATCGTTCAGGGTATTCGCCTTGAACAAGGCATCGTCAGAATCATCATTTCGGGGCAATAACTGAATGGCCGCTTTACGAACGCCGGCAGCCTTATGGTACAGTGCTCCTTTCACAACCCCTAGGGCATTACTATCCGATTCCAATGCACCTAGGCCATCAATTGTCCAAAGTGCATGTAACGCAGCATTATTCAAGCCTTCGCTGTCAACCTCTTTTGTATTCGCCAACTTATACAGGTCGTTCAAAACATCTGTTTCTCCTCGTTCCACCAAAAGCCGTTGAGCGGTCAATCTCCAAAATTGATTATCGTTACTCAGGGCCTCTATTAAAGCATCTGGGTCTTCCTTGGACAATTGCATCGGTTCATAGTCATAAACGTACTTGGGAACTATCCTATATATTCTTCCGTGGGACTTATCACGTAATGGATTCACATAAGCATTTCCATCCCCGTTTTCTGCATCGTAACCGCCCCTATCCTTATTTGGGGTGGGATTGTGCTGCACGATAAAATTGTACCAGTCCGCGACCCAGACCACACCATCCGGACCCACTTTGGCTTCCACTGGGGAAGACCATTCATCGGCTGACGCAAAAAGATTACCGGCATCTTCCTCTACATATCCTGCGCCATCCTTTACGATTCTTGCTTGGTGCACCAAGCCCCCCGTGGGCTCGCACACAAACGCTATCTTGTTCCAATATTTCTTTGGATATTCTCTAGCGGTGTAAAAATGATGTCCGGCAGCGGCGGTAAAGCCACCAAAAACATCGACCTGTCTGTAATTGGGGGTAATAGGTTGCATCTCATAGTGACCGTCTATTTTGGCACTACCATCCGTACCAATCCCTTTAACATGGGTGAAATTGGCATTGGGAATGCCCACAAAAACGCTGTGCGTATTGTTTGCGGTGGATGCGAAGATTGAATTATCCTCGGTCAATCCCAATCCCCACGTATTATTGGAGGTGTTAGTCAATACTTCAAAGGTGCTTTTTTTAGGATTGAACCTATACACGTTTTGGTTGAATTTAAAATCCTGTCCAAAAATCTTGCCTTCAAATCCGGAATAGCCAACTACCCCATACAATTGATTGTCTATACCATACTGTAAATTGGAAGGACCTGCATGCGTGTCAAAAGTACCCCAGCCTTCTATTAGGGTCTCCCGAACGTCTGCCTTGTCGTCCCCGTTCGTATCCTTTAAAAAGATGAATTCCGGTGCTTGGGAGACTACGATACCGCCATCGTAAAAAGCAAAACTGGTAGGGATGTTCAGTTTATCCGCAAAGACTGTTACCTTATCGGCCTTACCATCACCATCAGTATCCTCTAGAATTTTTACTTTATCATCACCTATACTATCATCGTTTCGTACTGTATTTGGGTAATCCACCGTTTCAATCACCCAAAGCCGGCCTTTTTCATCCCAGTTCATGGCAATAGGGTTAATGATATCCGGCTCCGATGCAAATAATTCGACTTCAAAGCCAGCGGGCACCTGAATGAATTTCTGGGATTCTTCAGGGGATAAGGGTAATTGGTACTTAGGAGCGGGGTCCCTTTTCTCGTAATTAGGAATATTTTCCCTATCCTCATATTTCAAGGTAGGAATATCGGTAGCGAAAGCCATCCAATTCTCTTTTGCATTTTCCGGAACGGCCCAAAGAATTCCCTCCTTGACCAAATTTTGGAAACCAGGGTTGTTCCAAGTGCGCTCGTCGTGTCCGTATGCCGTGTAGAACACTTTTCCTTCCCCATAATTCTTAACCCAGGTCCATGGTTCCCTATGGTCGCCCTCCACATGTTCCATTAAAACGTGAATATCATCCGCAATTTTATCGTGTACGTAGGTTTCATCCCATGTTTCAAAAGGTTTTAAATCCTTTGTGATCGGATGCTCCTTATCTACAATTTCAGCCGTGAAGGTGCCCGTCTCGTGACTCATGAACTGAGCCCCGACCAAGTCTATATATTCCGGTGAATTTTTAAAACAAAAACTGGCCGAATGAATAGGAATAAATGCATGGCCTTCCCGAACATAATCCAACAAGGCTTTTTCCTGTGCATCTGTTATTTCTTCGTGATTGGCATAAATTATCAGTCCATCGTAAAGCGATAATTCCTCTGGATTTAAGTCGTTTACATCTTCCGTGTACGTAATATTGATGCCTTCTTTGGTTAAAGCCGAAGCCAATATGGGAAAGTAAGCACCAGAATTGTGATGTTCAATGGAATGCCCTAGAAATAACATTTCTATTCTTCGGGGAGCATCGTCCTTATATGCCTTTTCCTTCTTTTCCGATTTGCAACTTGTTATCAGTATAAAAACACCAAAAAATACTGCACAAATCTTATAAAACGTCTTCATAAAATGCCAGATATTAAATTAAGTACCAATTTTAATCATAATTTGACACATTAAATTCCTTTCATTTGTCTCATACTGACTGTATTTTGTCATGTTTAAAAACAAAACAGTATTTTTACTGATAAATAAGTGTTCTGTTTTCGTTAAAACCAAATCTCTTAACCAAATCGAAGTTTGAAATTAGCGTTAGAAAAATCCCCTATCCCTAAAACCCATGCCTTGTTAACCAAGCGTTTAAAACAACCCTTGTTCGACCCCAATTGGCATTTTCATCCCGAGTACCAGTTATTTATGGTCGTGAAAGGTAGGGGCACACAGTTTATTGGGGACAGTATACGGCCGTATAAAGAGGGGGAAATCACCTTTACCGGTCCAAACTTGCCCCATTTATGGAGAAGCGATGTTGAGTCACAAAAAAATAGACAAGATGCGTATTCTGAAGGTATTGTAGTTTATTTTAATGGAAATGCTATTGGGGAAAACCTATTGCAAAAGGAAGAAGGCCTTAAACTAAAACAGCTCTTAGAAAAAAGCGTCAGGGGAATTTTGATCAAGGGAAAAACCGCACAGGAAGTTCAACGGGGTATGCAAAACCTAGTAAAACTGGAAGGTTTGGAAAGCGTGCTTGGGCTATTAAGGATTTTAAACCTAATGAGCGAAACCAAGGAAATAGAGTTCTTGGCGAGTCCGGGATACATTAATTCCTTAAAGCAAGGAGATACGGAACGCATGAATACCGTATACGCCTACGTCATGAAAAATTTTCGAAATAAAATTTCATTGGATGAATTGGCGCAATTGACCAATATGACGCCTACTTCTTTTAGCCGCTATTTTAAGGTACATGCCAACAAAACCTTTTCAGAGTTTGTTAGTGAAATACGAATCGGGCATGCATGCAAATTGCTATTGGAAGAAAAGATGAACGCTTCCCAGGCCTGTTATTCAAGCGGTTTTCAGACCCTATCCAACTTTAACAAACAATTTAAGTCCATCACCCGTAGAACACCTTCGGCTTACAAAAAGGAATTCGCACCGCACTAAGTATCCATTTCTTTGGAGTAATTTTGCCATCATGATCAGAAATATTCAGGTGCGGCTCAGCCTAGAGGAAGCGGAGGTTGAAAATATGCTCGAGCAAAAAATTGCCCTTCATTTGGGGCTGCCCGCCAGTGAATTTACCTTTAAAATCCTTCGGAAATCCATAGACGCTCGTAAGCCCACCATTTACTTTAATTATAAACTGGCGGTTTACATGAAGGGCGAAACCTTGGATAAAACCGAATATACATTTGACTATCAAGATGTTTCCAAGGCCAAAGCCATCCATATCATAGGATTTGGACCCGCAGGCATGTGGGCGGCCCTGCGTTGTCTGGAACTTGGTTTTAAACCTATTGTTTTTGAACGTGGCAAAAATGTACAGGACAGAAGACGTGACCTCAAGGCCATCAATCAAGACCATGTAGTAGGCGAGGATTCCAATTACTGTTTTGGCGAAGGTGGTGCGGGTACCTATTCGGACGGTAAGCTCTATACCCGTAGCTTAAAACGCGGTGATGTAAGACGTATCTTCGAAAGCCTTGTCCATCACGGTGCTAAGGAAGATATCCTCGTGGATGCGCATCCGCATATCGGTACGAACAAATTGCCTAAAATCGTTCAGAACATGCGGGAAACCATCTTGAAATTTGGGGGCGAAGTCCATTTTAATACTAGGGTCACCGATTTCAACATTAGGGACAACCGATTAAAATCCATTGTATTACAAAACGAAAGTGAAATAGCGGTGGAACGGGTCATTCTGGCCACCGGACATTCCGCTCGAGACATTTTTGAACTACTCCACAAAAAGAAAGTTGCCTTGGAGGCGAAGAGCTATGCGATGGGTGTACGGGTGGAACATCCCCAAGAAATCATCGACAGTATTCAATACCATTGTTCCGGTCACAGGAATACTTTACTACCCGCTGCCTCCTACAGTTTGGTGGAACAAGTGAAAGGCCGTGGAGTGTATTCGTTCTGTATGTGTCCCGGTGGCTTCATAGTACCGGCTGCGACCGCCCCAGGTGAAGTTGTGGTGAATGGGATGTCCCCATCCAAACGCAACAACCTCTTTGCCAATTCGGGCATTGTGGTGGAGATTAATGTGGACAAGGACATTCCCAAATACGAACACTTTGGGGCATTAAAAGGACTTGAATATCAAAAGGACTTGGAGCGCTTGGCCTTTACGTCAGGGGGAAGGACACAGACAGCACCGGCGCAGCGACTGACGGACTTTGTTGAAGGACGACTTTCTACTGATTTAAACCCGACTTCCTACCAGCCTGGTTTAAAATCCGCACCCTTGCATTCCCTGCTACCCAAACTTATTGGAAGTCGCCTTCGAACAGGATTCAAGGCCTTCGGAGAAAAAATGCATGGCTATTACACTGCAGAGGCAAATATCGTTGGCGTAGAATCTAGAACCTCTTCCCCCGTTACCATCCCAAGAACCAAAACTTTGGAACATGTTCAAATAAAGGGACTCTTCCCCTGTGGTGAAGGTGGTGGTTTTGCAGGGGGTATCGTTTCAGCGGCCATGGACGGGGAACGCTGTGCCGAAGCTGCCGTTGTGGGGCTTTGAAGGGAAGTTCAAGTTCGGAGTTCAAAGTCCAAGCGCAAGTTCAAACTCAAGTTAAAGTTCAGAATTTAAATTAAATAGGTTGAATACCCCCAAACCAACATCAATCAACGAGCAACTAGCAACGAACAACTAACAACGAACAACCAATAACGAACAACCAGCAATCGCACTAACACAAATAACCCTACCTTTGCCACTTATTTAAAATAAATGACATTTAAAGAACTTGGCCTTGCAGAACCTATTTTGGAGGCCTTACAAAAAGAAGGGTACACACACCCCACTCCCATTCAAGAACAAGCGATTCCCATTTTACTTAAAAGGAAAGACTTACTAGGAGTTGCCCAAACGGGCACCGGTAAGACAGCAGCCTTTAGTATTCCTATCTTACATCATCTTTACGAGGGAATAAGCCTGAGGGATAACAGCAGAAAGGTCAAGGCCTTGATCGTGACCCCAACACGGGAATTGGCCATACAGATTGGGGAAAGTATTACGGCCTATGGCAAATACACAGGACTCAAAAACACCGTGATTTTTGGTGGTGTAAAACAAGGTAAACAAGTAAATGCCCTAAAAAGTGGCGTGGACATCCTCGTTGCCACACCAGGTAGGCTATTGGACTTAATGAACCAGGGGTATATCACTTTTAAGGATCTAGAATTTGTTGTGTTGGACGAAGCGGACCAAATGTTGGATATGGGCTTCATCCACGATGTAAAAAAGATCATCGCCAAATTGCCCCCAAAAAGGCAATCGCTATTTTTTTCTGCCACGATGCCCCAAGATATCGTGGAACTTTCCAAGGCTATGTTAGGCGATTTTGAACGCGTAACCATTAAACCTCAACAGGCCACTGCCGAAAAGGTGGAGCAAGGCGTCTATTTTGTGAGTAAAAAGAACAAGCCAAAACTGTTGACACATCTGCTCCAGGAACGCCCCAAAGATTCGGTATTGGTATTTTCCAGGACAAAGCATGGTGCCAATAAAATTGTAAAAAAATTATCGCAGGCCGGTATCAAATCGGCGGCCATACATGGGAACAAATCCCAGACCGCAAGGCAGAAGGCCTTGGGGGATTTTAAGGACGGTAAATTAATGGTTTTGATTGCTACCGATATTGCGGCAAGGGGCATTGATGTGGACGAACTTTCATTGGTGATAAATTATGACCTTCCCAATGTTTCTGAGACCTACGTACACAGAATAGGAAGAACCGGAAGGGCCAGTGCCAGCGGAATTGCATTGTCGTTTTGTGACAAGGAGGAACGTCCTTATCTTCGAGATATAGAAAAACTGATCAAACAGCCCGTTCCACGTATGCCGGAACATCAATTTGTGGATGATGATTCCGAGACCGAAAAGGACGCACAGCCTGTACGTCAGAAACCGAACAAAACTTCACAAACCAATCAAAACAATAATAGGAACCGAAATAGAAACCGGAACAAGAATAGGAATAGCTCCGGTACATCCAAGTTTAGGGGTAGTAAACCTAAGGGGCATAGAAATTCGGATTCCCAGTGAACCACCTCGGAGTAAGCCCACGGGGTATTGAAAACAACCTTTACATTAGGTTTGGACGCACCCGTCAGAGCATTTAAATCTTGATTATCGAGTAAAACTGTCGGTTTTTACAGTTTGTAAATCATCTGTGTATCTTTGAAATTATAAACGCTCCAAATGAAAAGACAGTTACTCGTTTATGGTAGTGGAAGGCATACGGTTCCCTTTTTGAACTATATGGCCAAAGCTACCGGTAAGGAAACCCCCAATCTTTGTTTTATTCCCACGGCCAGTGGAGAAGATCCAGAGTATATAAAGTCTTTTTATGAGGTCTGTTCCCAAATCGATGTTGTACCCTATGTTATGAGCGTTTGGATCAATTCCTACGACCAAAAAGAAAGCTTTGAGGAAATCATCCAAAAAATGGATGCCATTGTGGTTGGCGGTGGCAACACTTTGAACATGTTGGCCATTTGGAAGGCCCAAGGTATAGACATAGCCCTCAAAAAGGCCTATGATACTGGGGTGGTCATGGGTGGTGGCAGTGCGGGCTCACTCTGTTGGTTCAATGCGGGTACTACGGATTCAAGACCTAAGGAACTTAGTATAGTAAACGGGATGTCTTTCATTGACAAAAGCCATTGTCCGCATTACAATTCTGAAACTTCAAGACGTCCTTTGTATCACAATAATATTCGCTCTGGTAAGCTTAGCGACGGCTACGCCTGTGACGACCGCTCGGCCATTCATTTTATCAACGAAGAAGTGCATACTTCCGTTTCTTTGGATGAGCGGAATCATAGCTATTATGTCTATTCAAAAAATTGTTCGATCAAGGAAGAGCGATTGGAATCCAAGGTAATCGGATAAAAAACTACTGCGCTCATTTATTATCAAATCAATAAAAAAAGCTTCAGGTTTTAAGTTTTTGGCTTTTCTGCTTTGTTACAGATCAATTTAATAAATTGACCACCAATTTATTTCTTACATTTAGGGAAAACCAAACCAACCAACTGTGAAAATCCTTTCAAACCTTCTTCCCTATGTACTATTGATTTTCTGCATGATTGGATGTTCCAATCAAGAAACCTTTGATATCCTCATCAAAAATGGTCAAATCGCAGATGGTACTAGTCAGCCCATATTCATGGGCGACATCGGCATTAATGCAGATACTATTGCCGCAATCGGAAACCTGGAAAATGCCAAAGGCCTACAAGAGATAGATGCCACCGGATTAACCGTTGCCCCTGGCTTCATCAACATGCTTAGCTGGGCTACCGAATCTCTTATTGTTGATGGAAAATCAGAAAGTGATATTCGTCAAGGAGTCACTTTAGAGGTTATGGGTGAAGGTTGGTCTATGGGTCCGTTAAGCGATAAAATGCGCCAACAAGAGCAAAGTAGCCAAAAAGATGTCAAATATCCTATAGAATGGACAACGCTTGGGGAATATTTAGAATTTTTAGAAAAACGAGGCATTGCTCCCAATGTGGCTTCCTTCGTAGGTGCTACCACTTTACGTGTTCATGAACTAGGGGAAGCTAACCGCCCTCCCACCCCTGCCGAATTGGAAAATATGAAAGCCTTGGCGAAAACAGCCATGGAAGAGGGAGCTATGGGTATTGGTTCTTCATTGATTTATGCTCCTGCTTTTTATGCGGATATCGAAGAGCTGATTGAATTGTGCAAGGTCGCATCAGCCTATGATGGTATGTATATATCACATATGCGCAGTGAGGGCGACTATTGGTTGGAAGCAATTGATGAATTGATACTAATTGCAAAAGAAGCGAATATTCCTGCGGAAATCTATCATTTAAAAGCTGGCGGAAAAGACAATTGGGAGAAATGGGAATCTGCAATTGCCAAAATAGACTCAGCTCGTTCTACCGGACTGAAAATTACTACAGATATGTATAATTATACAGCAGGAGCCACCGGTTTAGACGCTTCTATGCCTCCTTGGGTTCAGGAAGGTGGTTATGGAAAATGGGCCGAACGCTTGCAAGACCCGGCTATCCGTAAAAAAGTAATTGAAGAAATGAAGGCTAAAGGGGATGGTTGGGAGAACCTTTATTTTGCTGCCGGTAGTCCTGAAAAACTTATTTTAAATGATTTTAGAAATGATAGTCTTAGGTACCTTACGGGCAAAACCTTGGGAGAGGTTGCAAAATTACGGGGTACAAGTCCGGAAGAAACCGCTATTGACCTGGTCGTTCAGGACAGTAGCCGTGTAGGTACGGTCTATTTTCTAATGTCCGAAGAGAATGTGAAAAAACAGATAGCCCTGCCCTACATGAGTTTTGGATCGGACGCAGCAAGTATTGCACCAGTAGAACCGTTCACCAATTACAGCCCTCACCCTAGAGCCTACGGCAATGTGGCTAGACTCCTGGGCAAATACGTGAGGGAGGAAAAAGTAATTCCCTTGGAAGAGGCCATTTATAAGCTAAGCGGCCTCCCGGCCACCAATTTAAAGCTCAAAAAACGGGGCTTTTTGCAAGTGGGCCATTTTGCGGATTTGGCCATTTTTGATTCCAAAACCATTATCGACAAATCTACATTTGATGAACCCCACCAATTTGCCGAAGGTATGGTACATGTGTTCGTGAATGGCGAACAAGTTTTGAAAGATGGCGAACATACCGGCGCCACGCCAGGCAGGGTGGTACGCGGACCGGGATGGAAAGGCCATAACTAAATTCAAAAACCAACTAAATGAAAAAATTAATAGTAGTATTCCTAATTGGATGCTGTTCTCAAATGGTTTCCGCCCAAAAAAAGGCCAACAACAAAAAACTGGATGCCATGATCGTTCAGGGCATGAACGATTGGAAGGTACCTGGGTTGGCTGCCATTGTGGTTAAAGATGGTGAAGTGGTATTTCAAAAAACCTATGGGGTCAAAAACTTAGAGACCAAAGAGCCGATTGATGAAAATACCTTGTTCAACATGGCCTCAACTACGAAAGCCGTTGTAGCGATTGCCATGGGGATGTTGGTGGATGATGGCAAATTGGAATGGGATGATAAGGTAACGGACTATGTACCCTATTTCAAATTGTCGGATAGCTATATTACCGATGACGCCCAGGTAAAGGATTTATTGACCCACAATCTAGGTATCGGCAATGCCGATGCCCTATGGACACTAGACAGTCTTAGTACTAAAGAAACGATACAACACTTTCGGTTTGCAGAAAAAACCTCTCCGTTACGCGGCGGATTTACCTACCAGAATATTATGTACGCAGTAGCAGGAGAGGTAATTGCAGCGGCCAGCGGAAAACCTTGGCACGAATTTGTACAGGAACGCATTTTTGATCCTTTGGAGATGACCCGTACACAGGCCATCGCCGCAAATATCTTTAAAACGGGCAACTACGTAACACCTTATTTGAACGATTATGAGGACGGCATGGTTGAGGTAGATTACGGATTCTCGGACCAAATTGGTCCGGCCGGGATGATATGTTCCACGGCTCATGATATCTCCAATTACTTAACATTTTTAGTGAATGATGGTGTGTATAAGTTGGACACGCTTGTTCAACCCAAAACCTTTAAAAAACTGTTCGAGCCCCATTCCTTCTTGGGAACCACTGGAATCTACCCTACCAATGCCCTCACCAAACCTAATTGGAATACCTATGGTCTGGGATGGTTTCAACAGGACTATAAAGGACATAAGTTGGATTTTCATACCGGGAGTCTCTTCGGGTTGGTGGCCATTGCTGGAATCATGCACGATAAAAATACGGCCGTCTATGTGTTTGCCAATCTAGACCATGCAGAATTACGACATGCCATTCTTTATAAGGCGTTGGACCTCTATGCCTTTGACGATGACAGCCGCGATTGGCATACCGAGGTTTTCAATTTGTATGAAGGTTTTAAGGATAAACGAATTGAGAATTTCAAGAGAGACAAAGACGAACGGGTAAAAAATACTCAACCAAGTTTGTCTTTGGCAGAGTACGAAGGCACGTACACGAACAACATGTTAGGCAACGCCCAAGTGACCATGCTCAAAGGTCAACTGCAGATGAACTTTAATGACTTTATAACCTATAGCTTAGAACATTGGCACTATGATACTTTTATCACCAATAAGGACTCCCGGTTTTACGAGAAATCAAAAGTGAATTTTGACATCAACGAGGCAGGTAAAATCAGTCAGTTTCACATTATGGGGGAAAAATTTACAAAAGAGAAATAAATTTAAAATATCAGTCGATACAAAAAACAACGAAATGAAAAACTATACACTACTAATTGCGCTTGTCTTCTCAAGTGTATTGTCCGCTCAAACAGATGCTGAAATCGCCGAGCAAACCGTTGATAAAAACGAAATTGAAGGTCATATCTATTTTCTGGCCGACGATGTCCTTAAAGGGCGCGCCACGGGCTCTCCAGAACTAAAGATCGCAGCATCCTATTTGGCAAATACCTTACGTGGTTACGGAGTAAAACCTCATCCCGCCAATGGCAATTCCTATTATCAAACATTTAGCCTATTACAAACAGCACCACCCAACATGCTCAAGGTTTCTATTAATGGGGCGGATTATCCACATACTATTGCAGTGAACGCCAAGGCCACCTCACTTTCCGGGGAGGCCGTATTTCTAGGATTTGGTCAGGCCGAAGATTACAAGGGCAAAGATGTTACAGGAAAACTCATAATTGTTAGGGCTGGAACTGCGGAAGCCTATGATGCTAGGGCGACCTATATGGCCCATAAGCAGAAGCAGGAATTGGCCATTGCCAATGGGGCTATCGGACTAATAGAAATGACCTTGCTTGAAGAAGATTGGTGGTCACGTATTTCACATTTTATGGGAGAAAGTGTAAAGATTCCCGACCCGGAAGACCCTGAAAATCCTACGAACGAATTTTTACATCTCTGGGTGAATACCTCGGCGGAACAATTGGATGCATTGATGAAATCCAAAGGTTCCTATTCCATTGAAACCGATGGTATTAAAGAGACGACCCTTATTACGCAAAATGTTATAGGCTTTATGGAAGGTACTGACCCAAAACTAAAGGACGAATACATCATGTACTCGGCGCACTATGACCATGTGGGCATCGGTACGCCAAATACAGAAGGAGATAGTATTTACAATGGCGCACGTGATAACGCTATTGGAACCACCGCTGTCTTAAGCATGGCAGAAAATATTGGAAAGTATCCTACAAAACGCTCTGCCTTTTTTATATTTTTTACCGGGGAAGAAAAAGGCCTTTTGGGCAGTCAGTACTATGTACAAAACCCCATATTTCCCTTAGAGCAAATCGTTTATGGTTTTAATACCGACGGTGGTGGGTACAACAATACTAGTTTGGCAACCGTAATTGGACTGGATAGAACAACTGCTAAAAAACACATTGTTGACGGTGCTGCCACCTTTGGGCTAAAGGCTATTGATGATCCTGCGCCTGAACAAGGCCTTTTTGACCGAAGTGATAATGTAAGTTTTGCTAAAGTAGGCATTCCCGCCCCCACCTACTCCACTGGTTTTGATGCCTTTGATGATGAGATCAACAAATACTACCACCAAGCCACGGATGAGGCTGATAGTATTGATTATGATTATTTGGTGAAGTTCTACCAAGGGTATATCCTTTCAGGACGGTCCATTGCCAACGACCCGGAAAGGCCTTATTGGATAAAGGGGGACAAATATGAAGCCGATGCGAATGTATTGTACGGTAAAGTTCCTGAGGCCCCTTTAAAAAACTAAATAGTTACCACAATCGCATTTTTATGAAAAGCTATCTGATTCGGACGATTGTTATGCTCCTTGTACTTTCCAGTTGCAAGAAGCACAACGCAAAAACAGATAAATCCATTTTTGAGCACACCATTGTCGAAGGACCTACTCCATGGACCAGTGCTATTTTTGAGCCCACGGAAGACGACTTTACCTTTGCCATTATTTCGGATTTAAACGGGGGTGAACGCGACGGGGTGTACATTGCTGCCGTAGAACAATTAAATGCCTTGGACCCAACCTTTGTCCTGAGTGTGGGCGACCTCATCGATGGCGGAACGGAGGATACTTTGCAATTGGCCAAAGAATGGAACTCCTTTGAAAACAGGACGTCAAAATTAAAAATGCCCTTCTTCCATCTGGGTGGCAACCATGACCTTACCAACCCCACGATGCGTAGCATTTGGAAGCAACGTTTTGGTCCCAGATACTATCATTTTCTGTACGATAATGTGCTCTTCCTCATGATGGATTCCGAGGATTATGAGGAAAAACGGATGATGGAAATCTACGAGGCACGTGCAAAAGCCCTCAAAGTCATCGCCGGGGAAATAAAAGGCGTGTATGAGGAGACGGAATATTATAGCATGCAGGAGCGTCAACTAGGTGGTATGGGTTTGGAACAATTTGAATATTTCAAAAAGGTTCTGGAAGAAAACCCTGATGTTAAATGGACGTTTGTACTTATGCACAAACCGCTATGGCAACGGGAAGATGAAAAGGGTTTGAATCCCTTGGAAAATCTTTTGGCCGATAGACCCTATACCGTAATCAATGGCCATATCCATTCCTTTTCGCACCGAATTCGGAAGAATCGCGATTACATTATTTTGGGCACCACGGGCGGCGGACAGAACGCCCAAGATTCAATGTCCTTTGATCATATTTCCTTGGTTCGAATGGCTAAGGAACCTAAAATAACCCATTTGAAAATGGATGGAATCCTGAACAAGAAAGGGGAATTGCCAAAAAGCGGTGCGCTGATACATTGAAGTAAGAGTTCATTAAAACCTGCCCACTATTGGCATTATCGAATGCTTATGTCAACCAAAGACCTATTATATTGAAAATTTGATGTATTTTGATAAAAATCAAAATCAAACTTTATTTTCCTTTTACCAACCAAAAGGTTTGTTTATGAGTGTTTTTCCTTATGATAAGATTCAAAATAGGACTAGCAATACATGGCTATCAAAGAATTGCATATTTTTCCTGATACTATTTTGCAATGCCGCATTTACCAATGCTCAAACAGCGTCCGAGGCTAATAAAGAGGTAGATAGCTTGCTTGCTCTTCCTATAGATTCAGTGTTATCATGGATGCGAAGTGAGCAGAATACAAACATTGACACCTATCAGAAAATTGGTTTGACTGTTTTAAAAAGAGCCCTAAAACATGAAGATGTACTGAAAATTGCAGAAGTTCATGAAGAAATGGCAAATTGGTACGGATATCATGGAATTTTTCCTCAGGACTCCACCATCTATCACGGCGAAAAAAGCTTGGAGTATTATAAATTGACGGGGAATAAAAAGAAGATAGCGGCAACTTATAGAACCCTTGCCATCGATTATCTCAGGAAAAATTCCCAGCGTACTTCCCAAGAGTTTCTTTTTAAAGCTTTGGAAATTTATGAGGAACTGGACGACGAGCAAGGCATGGCCGCCGTATATCGGGTTTTAGGCGTATTGTTGGGAGAAATGGACAAACCCTTGGAATCCATCAAATACGCAAAACAGGCTATTAACCTTTTCAAAAAGGCGAATGACCACACATCCATAGCCGTTGCACATTTTGATCTTATCAAAGGATATATAAGATTAGGACAATTTGACAACGCATATCAAGCTGCTGACAATTGTATCAATATAGTAAAAACCAAAGCACAGGACGAAGTCTTTGTCCTTGTTCGTGCGTATTCTTATAGGGGAGATGTTTCTATAGCAACAAAGGATTACGATCAAGCATTAAAGGATTACACCAAAGCTTGGGAGCTTTGTGTAGCAGAAATTGGAGAGGAAAGATCAGCTACGTACCGAACCGAAATTGGCAACACTTATCGACTTCAAGGAAAATATGGTTTGGCCCTCGAGAATTTACTTATTGGCATTAAAGCGTATGAAGATGATGAAAACGAGCGTATTTGGCCGCTATATGAGCAAATTGCGGACTGTTATCGCAATCTAAACAATTCGGAAATGGCCCTATATTATTTTGAAAAATCAAGAAAGATTCGGGATAAAATCCATGAAGAACAAATTGCCAATTTGGAGAGCGAAGCCTTGATTAAATATGAGACCGGTAAAAAGGATGAAGCCTTAGCAGCGCAATCAATTTTATTGGAACAGAAAACACGTGTTCAAAATTTAAGTATGGCCATAGGGGCCTTACTTTTAGTGTTATTAGGTCTTGTATTCTTTTTCCTTCGCAGAAGCCGAAAAGCTAACGTACTGATTTTGGCAAAAAATGCGGAGAACGAGCTTCTACTTAAAGAAATCCACCATCGTGTGAAGAACAATCTGGAAATGGTAAAAAGTCTTATTTCTCTCCAATCTGCCCAATTAGAGGATTCCGCTACCAAGGATGCTATGATTGCCAGTCAAAATCGAGTACAATCCATGGGAATAATTCATCAGAAGTTATATCAAGGCACAAATTTGGGAAGTATTGAAATGAGAGATTATTTTATGAACCTAGGGGAAGGTATTTTAGATACTTTTAATGCAGAGGATAAAGTAAAAATTACCTGCGCTATGGATAATTTGGAATTGGATGTAGACACGGCCGTACCCATTGGGCTCATAGTAAACGAATTATTGACGAACGCCCTTAAATATGCCTTTCCGGAAAACACGAAAGGGCAAATTGAAATTATTCTCTCTAGAACGGATAGCCGCACCCTGAGACTTAAGGTCACCGATAACGGCATAGGGAAAATTTCAGACCAACCGGCTAAGGGCACGGGTTTTGGGACGCAATTGATTCAATTGTTGACGCAGCAGCTCAATGGAAGTATACAAGAAGAAATAGGAAAAGGCACTACCGTTTCCTTTGAATTTAAAATGGACAGAGCGGCATAAATGGAACAACCAATGAAAATATTGATCGTTGAGGATGAAATGATCATCGGTGCAAATATTTCCTTGCAGCTGAGTACATTGGGGTATGAGGTTACCGGAATCATTCCCCGCGGCGAAGAAGCGCTTATACATATCAATGAGAACCAACCTGATTTGGTATTGCTCGATATTAATCTTAAGGGGAAACTTGATGGTATTGAGACTGCCATAGAAATGCAAAAAGAGTATCCAATTCCTATTATTTACTTGACCGCAAATGCGGATGAAGCTCATTTTAACAGGGCCAAGGCGACCAAACCCTATGCTTTCATTTCAAAACCTTACAAAAAACTGGACTTGCAGCGCGCCGTAGAATTGACGATAAACCAAATTCAAAAAGAGCAGGTTTTGGAGAAAGAAACGGGAGGCGCGTCCTCACCTTATATCCTGAGTGATAGTATTTTTGTAAGGCACCACGAAAAGATGGTAAAAGTGGTAATTCAAGATATCCTCTACATTGAAGCCGAACGAAACTATTGCAGAATCCATTCCAAAGGAAAGGAATACCTATTGGTTATGACCTTGAAGGATATGGACGAAAAACTACCAGACGAACATTTTTTAAGAATACACAGATCGTTCATCATCAATATTGCCCAAGTTGATGAAGTTGCCAATAGTCACGTTGTAATTTCAAAAAAAGCCATTCCCATTAGCAAAACGCTACGGGAAGAATTAATGAAGCGTTTACAAACCATTTAGACCTTCTCTTTCCTCATCCTTTGATTCCTAACAATCCTTTCGATAAATAAAAGAAGAGGTTCGGACAAAAAAGCATCTTCTCCATCCTAACCCACTAGTGTTATTATTCTGATTATAGTTACTTACTGACTGATAAGATAAAATAACCACAAAACACTAGAGTTATGAAAAAATTAAAAAGCCTTACTAAAATCAATTGCAAGATTTTTGGACCTACCTTAAAACACGTCCTCCCAATATTTGTAGCGTTCCTATTACTGCCGGGCTTTGCAAAAGCAGAATATACGTATACCGTAAAGGTGAAAACCGGTTGGAAAGGAACTAATGCCGACATTACCATTTTACTTATTGGCTCAAAAGGAGCTATTGAAGATTATGTTTTAATGGACAACCCAAACGTGGATGATTTTGAACCCAACCAAATAAATACATTTACGCTATATTCTCAAATTGATATTGGAATTATAACCGATATTAGAATAAAACCCCGAGGCGGTGGATTAAGCGTTGATAATTGGAAAATGGAATGGATCAAGGTCGAAAATCCATTGTACCCAGGTAAGATTACTACTTTTTCCCATACTCCTATTTTTAATAATGGGCCAGAAACAATAACAAAACTACGCGCACAACAATTTAAAAAATCTCCAATAGTCAAAGAGGGCTCGGATAAAATAGCTATCGATGAAAGAAAGATATATTCCTACATATTATTTTCAGCAAGAGAAAGTCAAAACTCTTCTGAGAAAGTTTCGATCAAGGATTCTGAGTCTTTTACCGAAACCACTTCCAGTAATGTAACCACCAAAAATGCCTGGGCCATAGAGGTTTCTACAAGTTTTGGGGATGGTATTGTCATACCGGAAACAGATGTTAAGGCTTCCTATGCTGGTGAAGTTTCAGATTCTTTCGATAAGGCAAAAGAGCGACTTCAACAAAAAGAAACTTTGTTGGAAAAAGAAGATGTTTTCATTGGAGAAAAGTGCAGTGCTACCTTCTATAGAATTCCGCAGCAAAAAGTAATTGTTTTTGGAACCTTTGAAAATGGATTCAATGAAGATATCAGATATGAAAAATCAGAGGGGACGGTCTTATTGAAGGACAAAATGGATAAATATGTTTTCAGGGCGGTAGACGATAAGGCCAATGGCGATTGCACCAACTGTCCTACCTTTAAAGAACTATGGATTGAATCTGGAAGGTCCCTAAGCACTATGCCAGACGGACCAACCTTGGCAAGTCGTGCCCTTCTGGATAGTTCAGACCCTTGTTATATTGCACCTGTTTCAAATCCAATTGTACAACAGGAAACATCAACAACTACACTTCCAATTCCAAATACGCCTCCCACACCAAGCACTAATACCCAACAAACGGTCTCAATACCAACTACAACTTCAACACCAGCATTAACACCTGTGGTAAATTCTGATGTTGATTTGATAAATGATTTTGTTTGTATACAAAACAATTGGTATAAGAAAAACTATATCCACAACGAGAACGGAAAAATAGAACAAGGGGAGATACAACCTAACTGGTGGAGCAGTCAATGGAAAATTAATCCCGTGGCGGGTGGCTGGGTAACCATTCAAAACAAATGGAAACCGGAAGAATTCATCCATAACCAAAATGGCGCAATTGAAGTTGGTCCCATTCAACCGAATTGGTGGAGCGGTCAGTGGAAAATAATTCCTGCACATAGTGGTTGGGTTAGAATTCAGAATAAATGGAAACCAGACCAATACATTCATAACCAAAATGGTAAAATAGAGGTAGGACCTATAGAAAACAATTGGGCGTCCGCACTTTGGAAATTGGAATAGTATTGATTAATTGACAGGTATTGAAATACTCGGTAAAACATTCCAAATGTTTTACCGGGCTTTCATAAAATGTACGTTGTATTAGACATAGGCCCGCTTATAATATAAGTAACACCGTTTAATTCAAGTATTTTTTTTGATATTCAACTAAAACGCATTACAGTCCAACAGAAGTATATTAAACTCGGTATTTGCATACCGAAGGCTGGTAGAAACCCAAGAACAAAATGAGTTAGGAACGGGTAGGTGAAAATGTAGAAAGAGAATTTACCTTTGGCAATTCATGGTTGAACCGTATGACCTGTGTTTATATTTTATCAATTAAACTATAGTTGCCGCCAAACTTCATCTGCCTGTTTCTTTTTTAAAACTACTAAGGCATAACCCGAAATTAATTTCAGATTTCCCTTTGAACCTGTTGGTATTCTAAATCAACTTATTTCAATATCTTTAAGAGTTACCAGTACAGACAAAGACCTGTTAAATTGATGAAACCAATCAAATTCCTAATGTTTATTGACACCTCGCGTGAATACCCATCAAGATTTTTTGTTAGTATATCCCTTATTTTCTGGAATCTCAGTTTTCCAAAATTTTCACGTAGTACTGAAAACCAAACTTTTTGTTTTTACATTTTTATTAGGTATATCCGTTGCCTTAATCTAATGCCAAATACGAAAATATTAAAGCACCAAACTTGACAAATGATCAAATTCTTTAGAAAATTCCGTCAGCAGCTACTTAAAGAAAACAGGTTTTCCAAATACCTGCTCTATGCGATTGGGGAAATCTTACTAGTGGTTATCGGTATTTTAATAGCGTTGCAACTGGATAATTGGAACGACCAACAAAAAAGAAAACAGAACGAAGAGGAGATACTGTTTTTAATAGATAAGAACCTACAAAGTGATTCGCTGGCATTATCCATTGAGCTACAAAAAGCGCAAGAGGCCATTACGACTACAGACCGGCTACTTGTACAAGTCTCTGCCGGAAATTATAACGATAGCTTAAGTAATTGGCTTGGAAAAATCGTCTGTTTCGAAAGGTTTAAATCAAAATCAAGCGCTTTTGAAGTTTTAAAGGCCAAGGGTATTGAAATCATTTCAGATAATAACATCCAGCAAGAACTAATATCCTATTATGATGAGAGCCTGTACAATGTAGACCAATCACTAAATGATGTTGAAAGTTCCTTCAATATTGATTGGATTCCAGTAATAAAATCGGATTTCAAGGATTTTCAATGGCGCATATCCTGCCAACCCATTGACGCCAAAGACTTCTATACAAAACCATCTTCCGTAACCTTGATTAAACTGTATCAGGATAATCGGGAAGGTAGTGTTCGAAGAATTCAAGAAGCCATGGATAAGATTTCGGAAATTAGGAATTATATCAAAAGCAAGGATATATGATTAAATTCTTCCGTAAAATTCGTCAACAACTGGTAAAAGAAAACAGGTTTTCCAAATACCTACTCTATGCCGTTGGCGAGATTGTACTAGTGGTCATCGGTATTTTGATTGCCTTACAGATCAATAATTGGAACCAGGACCGAATCAACAATATCGAAAAAAAAGCTTTACTTTCTAAACTACATGTAGAGTTCAAAACCAATAAAAAACTGGTAGAGAATTTTAGGCTTGAAGAACAAAGGGCCATAAAATCTTCCAGTAAATTGATTGGTTTGATCGGTGCCACAAAAGAAGAGCTCGCAAATCATAATTTAGACAGCCTATTTTTTGAATCCTTTCCCTCTAACGAACTGGCATTTGCCAACAATTCGGTAAACAATATCGTGCAAAACGGACGTCTTAACCTTTTTGAAAACGATTCCATCACCTCACTTTTATACCACTGGAATTCACTATCTGAAATTAGGCAAACACGTTTTGACAAATTGGACGCCTGGAACAATGAACATCTTTTGCCCTTTTTGTTACCTTATATTTCATTTAGGGAAATGGACAGTAACGCCCATTATCCATGGTCTGGGAAATCCAAGGTGAAACCGGTCTACTATCCCTTGTTTCAGAAAGTGGAATTTGAAAATTTGTTGGATAATTCCTTATGGCTGCATCAAAATATAATGGATAGGTTGGATGAAACGGAAATGTTGATTGAAGAAATTCTTCAGGAAACCAAACCTGCAATAAAATGATAAAATTCTTTAGAAAAATCCGACAAAAGCTACTTCAGGAAAACAGGTTTTCAAAATACCTGCTTTATGCCGTTGGCGAGATTGTATTGGTGGTCATCGGTATTTTGATTGCCCTGCAGATCAATAATTGGAACCAAGATCGTCTCAACAAGGATTTAGAATTTCAATACTATGAGCGTCTTTTAGATGATGTTGGGGAAGAAAAATTAATTATTGAAGCCACTTTAAACTATTCCAAACAGGTTAGTGAACATGCCAAATCTGCTGTCGCCGTTTTTGAAAATTCTTCCTATGCTAATCCTGATCCTGTTGCCAATCTTGTAGATATGTATCAGGCTAGCCAGCTTCTAGACCCTTATTCTGCGTCATCAACCTATCAGGAGTTAATTGCTTCAGGTCAAATCAACCTCATCCAAAACGATAGTATAAAGACCGCATTAATTAGATATTATGATATTGAGTGGTCAGAATCTGGTGTTGCTATACTTGAAAACACCTATAGAAAGAATCTAAGAGGAAAAATGCCTGATGACGTTCAGGCAAAGATTAGATCAGCCTGTGGAGATACTTATGTAAAAACCGGAAATAGTTACTTCCCCAAGCTACCAGAGGAATGTAATATACAACTGGACCATAATTACGCCAAATCGATTGTTGAAGTATTGCTTAAAGATGAAAGTCTAAAAAATGATTTGCGCTATTTAATTGGCAATGAGGAAGGTAAAAAAAATGATTTAATGTCTACCATGGTACAACTTGAGAATCTAAATATGTTATTAGAAGGCATAAACAATGATTAAATTCTTCCGTAAAATTCGTCAAAACCTTTTAGAAGAGGGCAAAACCAGTAAATACTTGAAGTATGCTATTGGCGAAATTGTCCTTGTAGTCATAGGTATCCTTATTGCGTTGCAGATTAATAATTGGAACGAGGAACGAAAAAGCAAAAATTTAGAAATCAGCTATCTTAAGAATCTAAAAGAAGACGTAAAATCGGACTCCCTATATTTCGAAAGAAGTTGGTTTACAAACGTTGGAAAAAAAATAGAAGGACTAACGAAAGCGAAAAACTATTATTTAGATGGCATAGTACCCCTTGATACTATATCATTCATAAACGATATTTCATATGGTGGTATTTATGGTATTGGTACAATAACCCCAAACTCCAGAACGTACAAGGAGTTGGTAAGCACTGGAAATATTAGTCTGATCACTAATCAAGACATCCGTGAACAAATAGTGGATTACTATCTCAATATAGATTTTTTATCCAGTTATGCATCAAATTTACAAAGTGGTTACCCGCATTTTATAAATTCTTATAAGGTGTACAATCCAAAATCTCGTGACAATATCAATAGTGATGAAATTCCTATTCTCTTGAAAAAGATGCGAAAAGATGAATTTTATGAACTCACCAATAGAGAATTAACCTACGTTTATTCAACATTGAGCCGGCTAGAGAGATTAAAAAAAGAGTCTTCCCTTTTATACCATAAAATAGAGGAATACTTAAAAAACAAAAATTCCAATTAATATGATTTGCAAAACACCATCTATAAAATTTTTTACCAATGATTAAATTCTTCCGTAAAATTCGTCAAAACCTTTTAGAAGAGGGCAAAACCAGTAAATACTTGAAGTATGCTATTGGCGAGATTATACTCGTAGTCATCGGTATTTTGATTGCTCTCCAAATAAATAACTGGAATGAGGAACGTTTGGAGAATAATCGGGAAAAAATCACCGTGCAAAATCTAAATACTGAATTCCAGGAAAATTTGAGGGACTTGGATTCCATAAACACCATTTTGAAACGCACCATTTTGGCTACGGAAACCATTTTTGGAAAGTTCAAGGAAGAGGGTTTTAAAGAAACCGACCAAATAGACAGCCTTTTGCACCATGTCATAGAAAGTCCTTCCTGGAAGCCCAGTGAATTTGTTTTGAACGACCTGCAAAACTCTGGCGGACTCTCAAAATTGAACAATACGGAACTTAAAATTCTATTGTTCAATTGGTCCCGATTTTTTAAGGAATTACAGGAAACGATGGATCAAACCGAAAAAACGAATATCAATTTGATCGAATATATTCGGGAACATGGTTCGCTTAGAAACATCGATACACAATCCGATGCCTTTCCATACGAACCCTCCCAGCTTCAAATGGACAATGCACTGTTGCTCCAAAATATTCAATTTGAAAACTATATCGATGACAAACTCTATGTCCTTAAAGAGTCTGAAATTGCCTATTCGCAAGCCAAAATATTAATACAGAAAATTTTGAACGAAACCACCGTAGAATAAAGCATACGGCGCCGAAAAAAATAAACCACTAAACCCATGAAAAGTTTTCCCAATGCCTTTGTCATTATTATCGGCGCGATACTGTTCGCCTGGGTACTTACCTTCGTGGTGCCCCAGGGCAGCTATGAACGTATTACGGATGAAGCTTCCGGAATTACCAGGGTGGTCAGTGATTCTTATGAAGAAGCGCAAGGCAAGCATTTATCGGCTTTTGAGGTGATGTTGACCATCCCCAGGGGTATTGCAGACAGAGCCGATGTCATTGTATTGATCTTATTATTGGGCGGATGTTTCTATGTTATCGAAAAAACGGGGGCCCTGTCCCAAGGGCTGAATAGACTGGTCAAGGTATTGAAGGGAAGGGAAGGTTTATCATTATTCATCGTCTCCTTACTGTTTACGGCAGCAGGGGTCAGTATTGGCATGCAAGAGGAAGTGATTGCCATGATGCCCGTATTGCTCATTTTTGGAAAAAGTTTGGGCTTCAACACCTATACAACCATATATATGAGCTACGGATCCACGGTGTTGGGCAGTTCATTTAGTCCCTCAAACCCGTTTGGTGTTATTATAGCTCAACAGGAAGCAGGTGTCCCTTTACTTTCGGGAAGCGGTTACCGACTGGTAGTTCTCGGGATTGCCTTTTTAGTTTGGGTCATCTACCTGATCCGCTATAATACCAAAAACAGGATGGAAAAAGTTGAAGTATCCACTCCCCACGAAAAAATGTCCCTTAATTCCAAGATCATTCTCACCCTATTAGGTTTAACGTTTATCATCGTCATGTATGGGCTTCTACAGCTGGATTGGGGCTTTATGGAAATGTCCGCCTCCTTTTTTACCTTGGGCGTGGTCTCCGGTCTTCTGGGAAAATTGGGTGTGAACGGTACAGGAGAAGCCTATGTCAACGGATTTAAGGAAATGATCTTTGCGGCCATGATCATCGGCTTGGCAAACAGTATTTCCATGGTCCTTAAAGAAGGTATGATTATCGATTCCATTGTATATGGACTATTTGGTCCCCTACAATACCTATCGGCCTCTGTCTCCGGAGTGTTGATGATGGTCGCCCATTCCATTTTACATTTTCCCATCCCCAGTTATTCCGGGCAGGCCATTTTGACCATGCCCATTTTGGTTCCGCTTTCGGATTTGATCGGGATTTCGAGACAGACATGTGTACTGGCCTACCAATATGGCGCCATTATGGGCGACATGATAGTTCCCACAAACGGGGCATTGATGGCTATTTTGGCCATTTGCGGAATTCCGTATAACAAATGGTTCCGATTTGCCTGGAAACCTACGGTAATCATGTTACTTATAGGAGCCATCAGTATTTTAACGGCTGTCCACATTGGGTATAACTAAAGGTGCTGACATTTTCTTTAGCCTCCAATGGATTTATAGGCCCTTAGTACATTTTCGATTTTCGCCTCAGTGTCCGGGTCTATCCATTGCCGTTCCGGCTTTTCCTGTAGCCATTTTAAGGTACGCTTGATTCCTTCGGAATAGGGAATAGTCGCCTTGAAGCCTGGCACAAAAGTCTTAATCTTGGTATTGTCGAAAAGTACACTTTCACTCTTGTCTGCTAATAAACTCCCGGTAAAGGAAGGTTCTATCTGGCAAATAAAATCGGAAGCAATATGAACGATATTCGCCTCTTTGCCCAGTGCCTCTGCGGTTATTTTATAGATCATGTTCCAACTGAGGACCTCATCCGAAGTAATATGAAAGGCGTGACCAACGGCCGTGCTGAGTCCCAAAAGCCCAACAAATCCCTTGGCAAAATCGTCCGCATGGGTAACTGTCCATAAGGAAGTTCCATCGCCGTGTACAATGATTTCCTTTCCCTTAAGAATACGGTCTATCGTATTGTACTTGTCGAACCCACCTATGGCCAAGGGCGTCATGGTGTTGTAGGTATGCGAGGGCCTTACGATGGTCATGGGAAAGCCCTGCTCTTGGTAGGCCTTGGTCAACAGTTCCTCACATCTTATTTTATTATTGGAATAGTCCCACAGGTTATTACTTAGCGGAGTGGATTCCGTAATGACCGGATAGGTCAATGGGGTCTGATAGCATGAGGCCGAACTGATAAAGATATACTGTTTCGTTTTTCCTGAGAACAGGTCCAGATCACGGGCAATATCCGCCGGGGTAAAGGCGATCCAGTTCACTACCACGTCCCATTCGTGCTTTTTTAATTCAGACAACGATGCAGGTTTGTTGATGTCGCCAATGATGGAATGGGCACCTGCTATGTCTACTTTGGACTTGCCTCTGTTCAGTAGGTACAACTCCATTCCCTTTGAAACGGCCAAACGACTGGAAGGGGTACTGATATTTCCCGTTCCCCCAATAAATAATACTTTCATTCTAATATTTTTATTTAATTTAAATACTTATTATCAATCAGTTATGTAATAAAATTCAACTCTTTGTTCAACTTAATATCAATCACTCACAAAACCGTAAGTTCGAGTTTTTTCTGTAATGCTGAGCGTTGTCGAAGCCCAGAAAAAATACTTGAATGGACAAATTATCAACTAAATGACCAACCTCTAATTAAATTGCTACATACTCGGCGTATCCCGATAAAAAGTCAGGCCATTTTTAAATGGATCGTAGAATGCGAATTCCTTCGTTCCCCAAGCCGTTTCCCGTAACAAAGTATGGGAGTGGAACACATCCTTTTCGGCATATTCATCGTACAGTCCTTCAATATTTTGGGTGACAATCCGCAACATGGGCCGGTCGATATCAAAATCCCAATCTTTTTTATCGTGCCACTGCAAGTGTATCTCCACATCGTCCCGAATGATGCCTGCATACTTGGGATTTTTGGAATCGTCCGCAAAGGCGATCCGGAATCCCAATCGGTTTACATAAAAGTCCAACGCATCCAAAACGTCCCATACGGGAAGCACCGGATGTATTTGATGTAAATGTATTTTCTCTTTCATAGCCTTAAGGTAAGTAAAATAGTAGTTAGTAATTAATGAACTAGCGGTTGGTGGGTTCGTGATTCATTCACCGTTATAATTTCTTGCAACTTATAACTATTAACTTAGAGCTAATAACTCTTAAAGACAAAATCCGTAAATTCATGGCTCAAACTAAACAAGCACCACCCTATGAAGAATTGTATCGGCATCATCGCCTTTCTCCTCTGTGTAACGACCGTATCGGCACAGACCAAAACCAACCTCGAACTTACGGATATCTTTAATTACGAGTTTGTATCAGATCCCCAGATATCGCCGGATGGCTCCAAAATCATCTATGTGCGGAACTTTAAGGACATTATGACGGACAAAAACCTATCCAATCTCTGGATCGTAAATTTTGACGGCAGCCAAAACCGACCGTTAACAACCGGGAACCAGAACGATTACTATCCTAGATGGTCGCACGACGGTAAAAAAATCATCTTTAAATCCAATATGGCGGACGACAAGATGAAACTCTACCTCATGTGGTTGGACACCAAAGAAACCGCACCACTGACCAATACGCCTATGGCACCCGGAGCCGTAAGCTGGTCGCAAGATGACCGTTATGTGGCCTTCAATATGTTCGTGCCCGCAACGGACGAATCCCTTGTCAAAATGCCCGCCAAGCCCGAAGGTGCCAAATGGAACACCCCCCCTACCTATATTGACAAACTCAACTACCGTGGTGATGGACAGGGATATATCAAAAGTGGGAATGACCAACTATTTATATTATCGGTCAATGGAGGCACGCCCAAGCAACTGACCACAGCCGAATTTGACCACGGTGCGCCTGTTTGGTCCAACGATGGCAAAAGCCTGTATTTCTCCGCCAATTTTCATCCTGAATCAGATTTTGAACCCGCAAACAGCGAAGTCTACAAATTAGACCTTAACGATAATAGCGTAACCGCACTGACGGACCGCTTTGGTCCCGATGGTTCTCCCACACTTTCCCCCGACGGTAGAAAAATTGCCTATACGGGGAATGATGATACCTTTCAGGGCTATGAATTGACCCAATTGTATGTAATGAATGCCGATGGTAGCAATTCCCAATTGCTTTCGGCGGATTTTGATCGTGATATTGGCAATGTACAATGGGCTTCGGACGGGAAAGGACTCTATTTTCAGTATGATTCCGAAGGAGATTCCAAAATAGGCCACATCACCTTGTATGGAAAGGTTACGACCATCGCCGAAGGACTTGGCGGACTTTCCCTGGGCAGGCCCTACAATCAGGCCGACTTTACCGTGTCCAACAACGGCAAGTTTGCCTATACCTTGGGTGGTACACAACATCCGTCCGATCTGGCCGTGGCCGATAAAAAAGGAAGCCAACGACTCACCTTTTTAAACGATGACCTGTTTTCTTTCCGTAATGTGGGCGAAGTGGAGGAAATCTGGTGGAATTCCTCTTTTGACGACCGAAAAATACAAGGATGGATCGTAACCCCACCTAATTTTGACCCGAACAAAAAATATCCCTTTATCCTGGAAATCCACGGCGGACCTTTCCAAAGTTATGGTTCCGTATACAGTGCCGAGATTCAGGCCTATGCCGCAGCAGGTTACGTGGTGTTGTATTCAAATCCGCGTGGGAGTACCAGTTACGGGGCCGAATTTGGCAACCTCATCCACCACGATTATCCCAACCATGATTATGAGGATCTCATGAGCGGCGTGGATGCCGTGATCGGAAAAGGCTATGTGGATACCAATAACCTATTTGTTACCGGAGGTAGCGGTGGTGGAGTGCTTACGGCGTGGATCGTGGGCAAAACGGACCGTTTTAAGGCCGCCGTGGTGGCCAAGCCCGTTATCAACTGGACAAGCTTTGTGCTCTATGCCGATGGGGCCGCTTTCTTCTCCAAATACTGGTTTGGGAAGAAACCTTGGGAAGACCCTGAGAACTATTTTAGACGTTCGCCGCTGAACTACGTCGCGAATGTGACCACGCCCACCATGCTGCTGACGGGCGAGGAAGATTATAGGACTCCTATTGCGGAATCCGAGCAATTCTACACCGCCCTAAAACTGGAAGGCGTGGAAACCGCCATGGTACGTATTCCCGGCGCAGGACATGGCATCGCGAATCGACCCAGTAATTTGGTCGCTAAAATCGCCTCGGTATTGGCATGGTTCAACAAATACAAAACGGAATAAACGGCTATGGATTTTAAATCCTTGTCTTACTTAAAAGAATGAAGTTCTTTTTTGAGAGCAAGTCATTCCGACAGAGCCCTGACCAAATCATCAGGGCGACGAGGAATCTCATGGTATTACATTTAAAAGGAGATTTCTCACTACGTTCGAAATGACAAATACGCTGAAAAGCTTACAGAAAATAAACCAACATGAATTTTTTAATACATAGCTTTTTATTAGAAAGAATGAAGTTCTTTTTTGAGTGTAAGTCATTCCGACAAAGCCCTGACCAAAGCGTCAGGGCGACGAGGAATCTAATTATGTCACATTTGTAATGAGATTTCTCACTACGTTCGAAATGACAAATACGCTGAAAAGTTTATGAAAACTAAAAGTAACCGCAATACATCCCGATAGTTGTCGGGAGCAGTGTTATAACCTTTAACCAGATAATAAACAGATGGTAATATTGAATAAATTATACTGCACGATTTTACTGGCAGTATTGGTCAACGGCCTTTCCGCACAAGAGTTTAAGGTGATGTCCTACAACATCAAGTATGACAACGTCAACGATACCGTAAACAACTGGAATTTTAGAAAGGAGGCCATGGTGCGGCTCGTGCAGCACTATGGCCCCCAATTTGTGGGCATGCAGGAGGTCTTGCACCACCAATTGGCATATCTGGACCAACAGCTCCCAAACTACGCTTATATAGGTGTGGGCCGGGACGATGGCAAACAAAAGGGCGAGTACTCCCCTATTTTATACAATAGTCAATATTTTGAACTATTACGTACCAACACTTTTTGGTTGTCCCCCACCCCGGAAAAGGTTTCCAAGGGTTGGGATGCTGCCTTGGAAAGGATTTGTACCTACGGACTCTTTAAAGAAAAAAGTACGGGCAAGGAACTCTATGTATTCAATACCCATTTTGACCATATAGGCACCGAAGCCCGAAAACAGAGCGTAAACCTCATCTTACAACAGATCAAGGCGGTAAATACCCAAAACCTGCCCGTGGTGGTGACGGGGGATTTTAACCTGGAGCCAGACTCCGAACCCATACAGTTGATGCAAGCAGGGATGACAGACGCCCAGCACGCGACACAACAACCATTTTACGGCCCTACGGGCACCTTTAATGGGTTTGACCCAAATATGGTGTTGGACCGGCGTATCGACTATATTTTTGTGGAGAATCTAGAGGTGGAAAGCTATCTCCATATTGATGACCGTATGAAAAATAACATGCATATCTCGGATCATTTGCCTGTGTTGGCGGAGTTGGGGATGGAATGAATGTGGATATAAAATTAAGGATTTTCAATACAATGTTTTAGGTGCAACTATCGGTTAGAAATTAAATCCAACCCCTAAATTTATGTAACTATATTCAGGTTCAACAAAGTTAAATCCTCCTCCTGTATCCAAAGCAAAATTTCCAAAAACGAAAGTCACCCCAGTTTCTACGCTGGCCTCATCCCAAAGAGGATTATAACCTGAGCCAAGATAACCACGTAGTTTATCAGTAATAGATTTAACGACGCCAGCATTTAGAAATGCATCACCATCCACCGTCTCAAAATCGTATGTTGCACTTATGTAAAATCCCCAAGATTTACAATATGAATACTTAATACCATATGGGCTATATGGAATATGAGAATAATACATCAAAGTATTTTTGAATTCTGGAGACACTTTTCCTTTGATCGAGTTATTGCTCGATTTTCCGTTATCATTTAATTGAGCGGATAGAAGTGTTGGTATGGACACAAATAGCAATACAAAAAAAATCTTTTTCATGATTTCGTTTTTTTTAATTCTAATCGCCTTAATTCTAATGTTTTTTAAAAAATTTGAGGTCTGTTTTACACCGAACTGTCTCGTAAAACCTTCAGTTACCGGTTAATATGCGTTAATTTTAAATTTGGCAAAAACTTTAGCTATTCCGAGTGCATTCGGACGTAGTCGAATCCGCCGTAATTGCGGTTATACATTGTTACCTGCTGGCTTTTATCCAAATAGGTTTGGTTTCTCTTCATCGTTATTTTCAATTTCCAAGTATCTAATTATTGGTCTTTTTTCTTTAAAAGTTCCATCTTTAGACAATCTATCGACATAACCTTTTATTGTGCAATTTGAAAACAATGTTTGCTTTTCACTTCTAATACTACCTTCATAAGGAATACAAGTCAAAATGTGATTTTCATATTCAAATCCAAGCGTATTCGTTTTTTCGTTTCCTCTTGTTAAATGACCTTGTAATTCAATATACGTTCCGTGTTTAAGTTCGGGAAACAAAATATCGTCTTCGTCTTTATCCTCGTAGAACAATGATTTTTGACCGTACGTTATTTTAGCAGGCGAACCTGTGTCGTCTTTATCGCCTTTGTTTTCATTACTGAAATCAATTTCTAATTCTCTTTCTTCCTCAATTTGCTTGGTCAGTTTATCTAATAGTTTCTCGGGAACTTTTGTGTATAACTCTAAATATTCCAATGGAACATAAAGTATATCTCCGTTCTCATTTGTGATTCCGACCATTTGAATTCCTTGTTCTAATTTTATTTTAGCATCTGGAAATTGTTTAACCTTTTTCTTTTTCAGGTGTTTTATAATTTCAATTGTCCATTTAATACCCTTGACAATTTTCTTAGCAATGTCCTTAGATGTAACATTTTTAAAATCGTTTTTTGCGATTGTATTTAATGCAGTCGCTCCGTATGCAGTTACAAGACCACCAAGAGCAGCAAGAATCCATGATGAAAAGTCAGGTGGAATTAATGCCATCCAACTTCCTTTTTCTACTCTAATTGGAATTTCAATATCCAGTTTAGAGGAATTCTTATGCTCTTGAAATAAGAAAAAGCGGATTACTTCATCAATTCCAATTAGAATTTCCGCTGATTTTCGAGCATCCAAGTATCCATCTTTGACGAGTTCTCCTTCGTATTTTATATAGGCTAAATATTCGCTCATATTTTTTTCAGCTTATTTCCAATAATTGGATATGTGTACAATTACACCTATTAAATTTCAGGGGAAGTGAATTAAAAATCCTACAAAAAAATGAGTTAGGCAAGGAAATGGGGAAATATGTGTGACATCGCTTTCCAGAGATATGGTTTCGACTCCCCTTCGACTTTAGTTTATCTTGAGCGTAGCCGAAAGGCTCAGGGCAGGCTGCTCAACCACCGAGAGCGATGCCCCTTCGACTTTAGTTTCCCTTGAGCATTTTCGAAAGGTACAGGGCAGGCACTTCGGGCATCAAATATTTAACGCCCTGCAGATACTTTGATTAATTTGGGTCGTTTATTCCTTGGAGTATTCCAATAAATCACCGGGTTGGCAATCCAAGGCCTCGCACACAGCTTCCAAGGTACTAAATCGAATGGCCCTTACCTTTCCCGTTTTAAGTTTTGAAAGATTTGCCAAGGTAATATTGACCCTTTCGGACAAATCATTGAGCGACATTTTTCGCTTTGCCATCATTACATCCAAGTTTACAATAATTGCCATAATCTATACCGTTTCTTCCAGTTCTTCTTGATACTCCACTCCTTTGGAAAATATTGTTCCAATAACATAAATAACAGCCGCCATTAAAATGAATGCCTGACTATCTGCCCAGAACGCCTCCAACTGATTCAAAACAAAACCATTGTGTCCCAAGTCCTTTGCCAACTGCCTCGCAATAAAACTTAATAATCCAATGGAGAGGGTATAATAGCTAATTTTAAGAATTTGTTTGGAAACCCAACTATTGAACGGTTTGGACAGGTCAATTTTAGTTACCAATAAAACAACCTGGTAGAATAGGACCGCCTTTAAAATGGATATGGTCAGTACAAATCCATACATTCCAAAAAAAGCCCACTTACTATTTTGATATAACTGACTCAGATCCAGTTTCTGATAAAGGTTCTGGATAAATTCTGGCCGGACAAGACTAAAAATAAAATTGACGAGCAGGCCTCCTGCTTCCACCGATAGCCCCACAAAGATTACCCAAGAAATGATTTTCAAACCTTTAAATATGAGATTATTTGCTTTAACCCGTGTTTTCATGATTAATATTATTAGATGGAATAAAATTAGATAATTATTTATTGATAAACAATAAATAATTTTCACTTTATGATAAATATTAATAATGATATTATTTTGAGCTAGATTTGGGTCTTGGCTGTGAAAAGGGGAAACATGTGGGTTCGCTTTTACTTAGGCTCCGCTCAAGCGCCTATTTCAAAAAGCTACTGAGGTACCAATTCTTGCGTAATTATTTAAATCATATATCGTTCGACTTATTTTTCAATTCGTTTTTGCACCTTTCCTCTTTTGATGACGGTATTAATGGCCAATGTATTGCGAATCTCTTTCAATGGATTTCTGTCCAACAACACCATATTGGCTATTTTTCCAATTTCGATCGTTCCTAAACTATCCTGGGCATGCATCATTTCAGCGGCGTTGGAGGTAGCCATTTTGATAATATCCAATTGATCCATCCCTCCCAATTCAAAGAGTTGCATTTCTTCGTGCAAGCTATATCCTGGCATTACAAAAAAGCCGGTATCGGTACCCAAAGCGAACTGTATACCGCTTTTATACAAGACTTTTATATCATCGACCTGAAAGCGGGCAATATCCTCCAACTGTACATCATCCTTCTGAAAATAGTCTCTCCAAAATCCCATATTTTCATTGGCACGTGCCAAAAACTCTGGTTTGTTCACATTTTCAAAATATGCTTCATCAAATACATTTTCATGCCGAAGGTCGGCTACCCATTCTGGATACAAAGGATATAAGAAACCCTTATCTATCATCAATGTGGTAATAAAGGACGGCCTCACCTGGTACAATTTTTCCAAAAGAACCGTATCTCTTTGAAAATCAATATCTATGCCTGTCCAATGAACAATGTTTTGAATACCCGCATCCATGGCCATTTCAAGTTCCATATTGTCACTAACATGGGCAAAAACCTCTGTATCGTTATTCATTGCCTCTTTCTGAACCTTGTTGATGAAAGCTTGCGGCATTCGCTCCACCCAAGGAGGATGGGGTCCATCTTCAATTGTAAGCTTAATTCCAACAATGGGGTACCGGGTTACCTCTTTTATCAAATTTTCTATTTGAAGCGTGTCTTTAAGTAGGAAAACTGATTTACCATCTTCCCAGTTTCCTTTATATGTTTTCAACGGGTGCCTACCCTCCAAGGTAAAATGTTGACTTGTATGAAATACTATGGGCGCTGGTAACGTGTCCTGATTGCCAAAAGAACGCATACTGGCATAATATTGATTAGTGCATAAACTTCCACCGGTGATGAATACGGATGTTATACCATAGTGCACATATTTGGAAAAATCACTTTTAAAATCCGTGGTGTGGACGTGACAATCAAATAATCCAGGAATGAGATATTTTCCAGAGGCATCTATTTCTCTCTCTGCGTTATGATTAAGTACGGAATCAATGACAACTATTTTACCATCTCGAATACCAATGGAAACATTTGCTTTCATGGGCATGCCCGTTCCATCAATCAGATTCACATTTGAAATAACCAAAGACAATTGATCCAACTTGCTGGAATTGCATGCAGCCAGACAAAAGACCAATACTAGAAATGATAGGTGTCTCATAATTAATATATTAGAACCGGTACTAATTTTGAGAAGATGTAAGTGTACTTATTCTTCTGTAAGGGGGAAGTCCCCTAAATTTCTCACAAAAAATTGTTTTGGGCAAGAAAACGGGAAACTATGTGGGTATCGCCTCCCCTTCGAGCGCCTTCTACTGTACTCAGGAAAAACTGCTTAGTGACAGAATACCCAAAGTTTTACTTAGTCGGTTTTTTGTAGTTTATGAAGGGACAGGTAAGAGGCGATGAGTATTCCCAAAATTATTAAAGGGAAAAAGGACTGGAAATCCATCCCATCTACCGCAAAATGGCTGATACTGGCAAATATAAAGTCGAACGCAAAACCGGCATAGGCCCATTCCTTGATGCGCTTTGGTACTTGTGGAATGATCAATGCCAAGGCACCCAATACCTTAAAAACGACCAAGGCATTACCAAAATACTCCGGGTAGCCCAAATGTCGTATGCCCTCTTTGGCGAGTTCTGTCTGGAAGGTCAATGCGGGCATGACCCCTTCCATTAAAAAAATAATAATTGTAGTGGTCCAAAAGACAATTTTGTTGGTTTTTGTAGATGCCATGGTATTGGTTTTAGGTTGTATCCAAATATAATCCAGATTGTAATACGTTGGCCCGAAATTTTTCACACCAATTACCTGTGTTTTTGAATTTTAAGAAAAAAAGATGTGAAAAGGTTTCAACCCCAGAATTCTCGCATCAATACTATCAATTAGGCAAATAATCGAACTCAAAGAATAGTCCTTAACGTGGGATTACGGGGCTAGAGAAGCATTCGTTATTATCAATTGGTATATGCCTTCATACTGGGATAATTTATCAAAGCTCCATAAATTATCCTCAATGGGCCGCTGCAAGTAGACCATGGTAAGGTCTCCGGACCTTTCTTTTTTATAAAGGGTAATGGCATTAAAAGCCAATGTTTTGGATGGGGGTACAAGAAAATCCTTATCTGTGGAAACACCAATAAACTGGTCCGACATACTCTCAATAGGAATTTCTTCCATATCAACATTTAACCAAATTAGTTGGATACTTGAATTGTTTTGAATGTAAAATTCCGAGCTATAAAGGGGATCAATTTCATCCTCACACTGAAAAGAGAATAAAAAGGGTACCAAAAACAACAGGTATATTTTTTTCATGGGATGGTCGCTTTATGATAAAACAACTAAGTTCTAAAAAACACCACTTAAAATAGCGAATTTATTATTATCAATTGTAAGAACTCGGTATTACCGGTATATGGGGGAGCAAAGACACCGAAAGGTTTTGAAGTTTCAAACCCGCTTTTGAAGTCCGTAGTCGTACGGTTTATCCACCAATCTCTTGATGGTCGCCATTTGTCCACAATGCCACATGGTGTGTTTTATGTTCCAATCGATGGCTTCAAACTTGGTCTTGGCCACGGGGTGCGGCACTTTGGTCGGTTCTACGGGTTGCCACAGGTCGGATTCCGACAACGAGTTGATGACCTCCAAGGATGTATCTTGCATGCGTTGTAAATCGGACGTAAGGGCATCTGGGGTCCAAGCTCCCTTCATTTCTTGGGCAAAGGTGCCATAACCACAAAGTTTGGTATACAACCTTAAATCCAGCTTTTCAAGAAGTTCCGGAAGGTGCCCTACCGTGGTCATGATGGAATGGAAATATATGCTTATAATGTGATGCCCTATTTGCCAACTAAGATTTGAACCTAAAGCTTCCGGGATGATTTCCCACTTATCGGAAGGAACGGAGGCTATGAGTTTGTTTGTCCATTCATAGGCCGACATCGTCTGCTTTTTGAGGATTTCTACTTCGGTCATGTTTTATATTTTGTAATCAAATTTATTCAAACTATTAATTAAGTATAAATTACTTAATTCCACTAACAAAAAAAGAGCCTTTTTAAAAGGCCCTTTTTACTTCTTCTTTTCTATAAATTTTAGTTCTTCAAAAAAGAAATCAATATATCGTTCAACTCCTTAGAATGCGTAATATTCAAACCATGGGGAGCTCCTTTAATCACTTCATAGGTATTGTCCTTTATTCCCTTGGCCGCCTGTTCTGCAGAGGTTTCGATAGGTACAGTTTCATCTGCATCTCCGTGGACGATTAAGGTAGGTACATCCACGTTCTTCAGCTCTGGTCTAAAATCGGTATGCATCCAGGCCAATGCCGTTTGAATCGTAGCTCTTGGGGAGGCGTGGGAGGCAATGATAAAATCATACTCCAATTGGCCCTCGCTCACCTTGTTTTTATTATCATCGTAGTTGTAGAAACCGGTATGGAAGGTTTTTAAAAACCCTACCCGATCCTTTTGCAGGGCATCCTTAATGTTATCCAATACATTTTCCGGTACACCGTGAGGATTGTCCTCCTTTTTCTTTACCAATGGAATGATGGAGCTGATTAGGGCCGCTTTGGCGATTTTACCGCTTCCATAATCCGTTAAATATCGGACTACTTCGCCACCTCCCATGGAGAATCCAACAATAACAACATTATCCAATTCCAGGCCTTCAATAAGAGTATCTAGATCGCTCGCCAGTGCGGAATAATCGTAGTCGCCCCATGGTGCCGAGGATATTCCAAATCCCCTACGATCATAGGATATACATCGATATCCTTCTTGTACAATTTTCCATACTTGCTGTTCCCAGGATTTTCTGCTCAGGGGCCATCCGTGAATTAAAATAACCGGTTGTCCTTCTCCGTAGTCCTCATAGAAGATATCAACGGCTTCCTTTCCTTTCTTATTTGTTATAAATGGCATTTTAATTTTTTTTAAGTTCCATTGAATTTACCTTTCCTTTGCCAAACACCTTGACGCTTTTAATTTGATTCTTGCCTGAATTGATGTTTTACTAACTTTATACCATGTATACGCCCAACCACTATAAAAACGAGGACATTTCCCAAGTGAAGGATTTTATCAAAAACAACGGTTTTGGTATTTTGGTGAATCAGGTCGATGGAAAACCTTGGGCCACCCATATTCCTTTGGAATTGGTCACTGATACGCATGGAACCGATTTTTTGTTCAGCCATATCTCCAAAGCCAATCCGCAATGGAAAAGTTTTAACGGCAGTGATGAAGTACTTTGCATTTTTAACGGGCCGCACAGTTATGTTTCCTCCTCTTGGTATACCGATGAGGAAGTACCCACTTGGAACTATATCGCAGTGCATGTATACGGAAATATTCGAATTTTGTCGGAAGATGAAGTGTTGGCTTCCATGCACAAGCTGGTGGACAAATATGAAAAGGATTCCAAACATCCCATTTCATTGCACGACATGTCCGATAAAACCATGTCTCAGATCAGGGGCGTTGTGGGATTTAAGATAAGGATAACGGATATCCAGGCTACCTACAAACTATCACAGGGAAGGGTAAAGGACCATGCCAAGATTATAACTGAGCTTAAGGAACGTGATGCGGGTGCCAGGGCAATTGCGGTTGAAATGGAAAAAAAGAAGTAATAATGCAAAAGCGTGGTATACATTTGGTTTTGCTGTACCTAGTCCTATGGGCAGCAACTTTTGTGTATTTCCTAGTCCGGTTTACCAGGAGAAATGAAAGCCTTTCTGAATATATCATCTTTTTCTTTGAACTGGCTTCCCGCAAGTTCATCCTCATAGGTTTTCATGTTCTTTTTATACTTTTTGGCCTACTTTATTTTGTAATCGTACATTTTATAAAAGTGGGACAAAAAAAGGGAAGCGCTACGGCATGGCGACAGTTTTCACTACGTTTTATATTGCCCATAGTACTTTTGATCGTAGGATTTAAGACCGTGGTCTTCATCAATGCCAACGAGGGGCACGATTTTCAATGGGACCATGGCGCCATGAACACATCGGGAAAGGCAAATCACTATTATGAAAGTGACCAAAAGCACAGGGGAGCCAGCGTTTTTGGTTGGTCGGACGACAATACCGAAGCGATAAACAACTTGATCAGGGCCAATGTGGAATGGGTTGCGGTCATTCCGTTTTTACATCAGGAAAACGAAAAAACCTCCCAGATGGACGTTCCGGAATCCATGGAAACCTACAGCCGAAGGGATTCCAGCATCGTGAGGGCTATCAACGACCTACATAAAAACGGGCTGCACGTGCATTTAAAACCCCATTTGTGGATGATGGAAGGTTGGCGGGCAAACATCCAATTAAAGGATGACGAGGCTTGGGACCTATGGTTTGAAAGTTACCGCAAGAACATGCTCAAGTACGCCAAAATAGCCCAAGAAACGAACACGGAACTATTCTGTGTGGGAACGGAACTAAAGACCTCAATAAAAAAACAACCCGAAAAATGGCGATTACTCATTTCGGAAATTCGTTCCATGTATGATGGCAAACTCACCTACGCTGCCAACTGGCACGACGAATATGAACATATCGCTTTTTGGGACCAACTCGACTACATTGGCATACAAGCCTATTTTCCTCTTACGAAAGAGGAACACCCCACTTTGGAAAGCATTGAAAAAGGCTGGGACAGACATTTGACCGCTTTGGAGGATATACATGAAAAGTATGACAAGCCCATTCTTTTTACGGAAGTGGGCTATAAAAGCACCCCGGATGCTACCATAAAACCATGGGAATGGGGTTCTTATTTTAATAAGTATACCATGAAGAAATCGGACCGGACCCAGCAACTGGCCTATGAGGCCATGTTCAAAAAAAATTGGGACAAACCTTGGTTTGCGGGCATTTATATCTGGGAATGGCAAAATAGGACCACTTCAGAAAGTGCAAAAACCGATCTTGATTTCTCTCCCCGTTACAAACCTGCCGAAAATGTGATTGCCAAGTGGTTCGGCACCAGCCCCAATAACTGAAAGAGTCAGTATTTTTTCGGTTTTGGACACATGCAGTTCGTCGAATTTGTGATTTCTTTATCGTTTCTATCTTCATTTTTTTGCAATTTCGCAGCGCCCAACTTTTTAAAATAACAAGGTTCCCTGATTCTTTGGGAACCATAAAAAACATTTTAAAATGAAAACAAATCTTTTTTTCACCCTACTCGCATGTACCCTATTTTTAGCTACTAGTTGTTCAGATGACTCTCCAAACATGGATGGAACGGGAAGGCTACGTGTACAAATGGTCGATGCCCCCTTTCCTTTTGATCAAGTGGCTGAGGCTAACGTAACAGTTTTTAAAATCGATGCCCGGTTGAAGGAAGGTACGAGGGTATCTGATGATGATCAAAGTCTAGTGGAGGATTCTGAGGAATTGTCCTCTCCTTTTATCGTATTGATGGAAGAGGAAATTCCCTTAAACCTTTTGACCTTGGTGAATGGAACAACGGCTAACATGGCCAATTTGGATGTTCCTGCCGGTACCTATGATTTGGTTAGGGTCTATGTTAAAGGAGTAAACGTAGTTCTAAAGGATGGCACTGAATATGAACTCAAAGTGCCAAGTGGAGATCAGACGGGTATCAAGGTTTTTATCAATCCGGGACTAACCGTGGTGGGTGGTTTATCAGCAGATCTATTATTGGATTTTGATGTAAGTAAATCCTTTGTAGCCAAAGGAAACACAAAAATAGCCGGAGGTATTAACGGGTTTAACTTCAAACCGGTGATCAAAGCATCAAATATATCTAAGGCAGGAACCCTTAAAGGCAACGTTTCAACACTCGTGGAAGAAACTCCTTTGGGACTGGAAGGTGCATTGGTTGAGATATTCAATGAAACCGATACATTGACGACCTTTTCCGATATAGATGGAAACTATATGATTATGGGAATTCCGGCCGGTAGCTACAGAACCACTGCAGGTTTGGAGACCTATGTTCAAAGCGATACCCTATCCGCAGATATAAATGCTGCCAACAGCACGGTTCAGGATTTTCTGTTGGCAGCGGAGCCAATAGTAGACGAAGGTAATTAAACACCTTCAGTTTGCATGGGATAAAATAAAAAGACGGTCAATGACCGTCTTTATTATTTCCGTATGCTCCTTTCCAGAATCAACTTTCCTTAAGCGATTTCATATCGATAACGAATCGATATTTCACATCCGATTTTTGAAGACGGTCATAGGCCTCATTTATATCTTGGATGTTGATCATTTCAATATCGCACACTACATCATGCTCCCCACAAAAGTCGAGCATCTCTTGGGTTTCCTTAATACCCCCGATCAAAGATCCGGCAATACGCTTTCTACCCATTATTAAACTTCCACCATGCAAGGGGTCCAGAGGCTCCACTGCACCAACAATGACCATCGTGGCATCCCTTTTTAAAAGATTGGCATACGGATTCATATCGTGTCCTACAGGAATGGTATTCAATAGAAAATCAAAACTTCCGGCATGTTTTTTCATGTCGTCCTCGTTTTTGGAAATAAGGACTTCATCGGCTCCTAATTTTTTGGCATCGCTGCTTTTATCCGGAGAGGTTGTAATCATGACCGTATGGGCTCCCATGGCATGGGCAAACTTAATTCCCATATGTCCCAAACCTCCTAAACCGATTACGCCAACCTTGTCACCCTCTTTTACGCCCCAATGCGCCAATGGCGAATACGTGGTAATACCTGCACAGAGCAAAGGAGCGGCTGCTTTGGCATCCAAATTTTCAGGAATCCGCAAGACAAAATCCTTATCGACCACAATGCTTTCGGAATAGCCACCAAAGGTATGCCCGCCCAAATGTTTGTCCTCGCCGTTGTAGGTAAAGGTGGCCCCATTTTCGCAAAATTGTTCCAAATCGTCTTTGCAAGCACCACAGGTCTTACATGAATCAACCAAACAGCCTACGCCAACCAAATCACCTTCTTTAAAATCCGATACATTGCTGCCTACTTCCAACACCTTACCAATGATTTCATGACCGGGCACGACCGGATATATGGAATTTTTCCAATCATTCCGTACCTGATGTAAATCACTATGACACACCCCACAGTATAGAATGTCAATTTTAACATCGTCTGATCTTGTACTCCTTCTCTCAATATTCAAAGGTTTAAGATCCGCTTCCTTGGAGGCAGCGGCATAGGCTTTTATAGCTGTCATTTTTACTTTTTTAAATTATTTTCTAAAGTTGAAAAAATTCTCTAGTATTCTTTGACGAATTTGAATAAAAACCTGACTCTTTCTAAATATAAAATTGGATAGAATGTTGCTATTTGCTAATTTCAAGGAGCACTAACCTGTGAATCACATAATTCTCATGATATTTTATTTCCATGGAGTATTATTTCAAGATAATTATAAGACCTTTTGAGGTTAGTGGTCATTTACCCAACCTAATACTATTGGTGCCTAGGATTTTAACAGGCTATTCTCTGTCATTCATATACGCACCAAACAAATTTGGCACCCCTTGGACACCAGATAGCATGGATTTATCTTGGTTTGAAGTATCTAAGGAATTTGTTAACCACATAGCATATCAGGGCTATCCCTTCGACGTTATGCCTAACCTTTTTGCTTGGTCAATTGGATTTATGGAAGCAGTGGGTGGCTTATTGCTCATTCTGGGGCTAAATACCCGCGTTACGTCGTTTTTTGTGTTCCTAACTATGGCTATGGGTATATTTGTCCGCAAATGGGACGGCTCTTGGGATATTTTGCCCGTTTTTATCTTCTTTTGTGTGAGTTTTTTCTACATGGGCTTCGGGGCGGGTAAATTCAGCTTGGATTATTATATAGCAAAACGTTATGTCAATTAAAGATTGTTCAACTGGTTGCTTTTGTTATCCTGGCTGATGGTCCAAAAGAAGCCTACAAAAAAGAAGCTATCGGCATTGGGCCGTATGGTACGTCTTTCAAAAGCACCAATATCATTGGGCGAATCCGCATATTGATATCCGTGGACATTATTGAATCCTGCCACATTGCTGATTGAAAAATACAGGATTTTTTGTTGGGACAGTAGGTAGGCCCAATTGATGCTCAAGTTATTGAAGGATTTTGTCCTTTCACTTAAAAATTCGGTCTTATTGGGATCGTTATAGGGCCTTCCAGAACCAAAATTATAGGAAAAACCCACTTGGGAACGCCAATCTTCGACCCAATATTTGGTGACCAGGGAAAAGCTGTGCTTTGGCGCAAAGTTTGGTGTGGCCCTTTCCCTAAAATTTCGATAATCCCGTTCCGTGTCCAAAAAGGAATATGACACCCAATAATCGAGATTGTCAAAACTTTTATTGTCCCGCCAGAAAAGGTCCAGTCCCGCTGCATAGCCACCGCCATTGTTGTTGAAGACGGAATTGAATTGGGGCATATCCGTATCGAACTTCACCAATCCGTCATAATTCTTATAATACCCCTCTGCCCTAAAGGTTTTCCCGTTATCCAAATATTGATAGTTTAAAATGTAGTGCGACGTTTTTTCCGATTCCAGGTTTTGGTCAAATTTCAAGTATTCCGCCCAAGGGTTTTGATAGAAATCCCCATAAGCCAAGGAAAACTGTCCCTTATCCCCACTTTTATAGGCCAATGAAAGTCGGGGTGATAGCGTTGTCTGCCCCAAAAGCATGCTATGTTCCATTCGTCCCCCGAGTTTCATGGCAAACCGATTGCTAAAATAAACATCGGTTTCTGCAAAACCAGCCCATAATCCATCGGTAAAACCATAAGGGAAAGGATCTATTCCGGCACTGCGGAACGTTTCATCAAAGTCTTGTACAAAATATTCCGTACCAAAATTCAATTGCAGTCTATTTGTAAAATTCTTGCCCATTTTGACCTTAAGGTGAAGGGCCATCTCACGGGAATCTATGTCGTTGTTCAATACATTGACATCGTTGGTATCATTGGAGATACTGGCGCCCGTGCCAAGCGTCCATTCCTTATCGAAAAAATGCTTGTAAGAAGCGTTCAGGTACAAGTTGTTGTTTTGCAGACTAAAGGGCACAAATTCCTCAAAATTGATATCGGCCTGCGCGATGTCCAAACTGGAATGATTGAATCCTGTATAGAGCTTGAACATACTTTTGTCCCCCATGCTTCGAAAAACCGCCTCCCCAGAAATGGATTCAAAAGGTTTGTTCCACCGCATGTCCTGATTGGAAGGAACCAACACCTGATAGGGGGCCAAGTTTATATAATTGGCATTCACACTTAGGGATTCTTGGCCCCATATTTCCGTATGCCCTAATCCTCCACCTACGGACATAAGGGAAATATCCGTTTTTTCCTGTTCTGGGATATCCGTTGTATTCAGCAAAAGGACACTCGAAAGGGCCTGGCCATATTCAGCGGAATACCCTCCGGTACTAAAGGTTATCCCCTTGAACAAAAAAGGAGAGAATCTGCCCCGAGTGGGAATGTTGTTCGCAGTAGCATTGAAAGGTTGAAAAACCCGTAGACCGTCAATAAATACTTGGGTCTCACCGGCAGCCCCTCCCCTAACGAACAACCTACCATCCTCATTTACCGTACTGGTACCTGGAAGGGTCTGTAATGCGGCCACAAAATCGCCTGCCGCCCCGGCCGTTGTGACGATATCCAGTGGTTTTAAAACGGACACCTTTGAATTATCACCTGCTTGAAAACTTCCAGCGGTCAAGGTAACGCCCGTTAATTCGTTTAACGCCTCATATAAAGTTATCTTAAGGTCCTTAAAATAGGAAACATCCCCTGCTTGTGAAAAAGGTTCAAAGGAAAGCATGGAAACCAACAAGTTTTGAGTACCGGTTTCCGTGGTCTCAAAGCTGAAATTTCCATGGGCATCCGTAGAGGCACCATCATAGGTGCCTTCCAAATAGACATTGGCCCCTTCTATAGGATGGTTCCTAGTATCCAGCACCACCCCAGAAACAACAGTTTGTGCATAGGTGGCCGTGGTAAAACAAATAAATATAAACTGATAGAAAATTCTCATGGTATTTTATTCCGATTGATTACGGAGCAAAACTCCACCAAGAGAAATGGATGTCAAATTTAGGCTGACCGAATTGTGGAATAAGTCCCCTGAATTGAAGTCGAAAAGCAGTGTTACAACTCACTCCAAAAATTCCACAATTGGGTAGATGTGTTTTTTTTGTGGTTGTGATATACCGCAATTTTGGGACATCGAATAACTTTTAAAACCGCAAACATGAAAAATTTAGGAATTATTTTAGGATTGGTACTAACAAGTGTATTGACTGGGTATGCCCAAGAAAAAAAGGGCGTCAACGTAACCGTAACCATTGAGAACGTATTGTCCAACGAAGGTCAAATCATTGGCTCCCTGCATACTGCCGATACCTTTATGAAAGGAGCCGGCATCCAGAACCAAAGTGTGGATGCCACAACCGGGGAAGTGACCCTCACATTTTCAGATGTGGAACCGGGAACTTTTGCCTTAATGTTGATGCACGATGCCAACGGAAACCAACGAATGGATTTTGAACCTACCGGCATGCCCAAGGAAAGCTATGCCACCACGGGAGAAATGACCTTTGGCCCACCAAGTTTTGATGGTTCCAAATTTGAAGTAGCCGATACCGATTTGGAATTCAGGATACGGTTCTAAAATAAAACAGCGATCATAAACAAAAAGACTTCCATTTGGAGGTCTTTTTTATGGAATGAATTTCCTAATTTTAAATCGATAACCTAGATGCACCTTCCTATGCCGACCATGATCAAGGCTTCCGATTTTGAGGGCTATGTTGCCCATTTCCCTATGGAAATACAGGAGCAATTGCGGGTACTGCAGAAACTGGTCAAAGAAACCGCTCCGAAGGCCGTGGAAGGAATAAGTTATGGAATGCCGGCGTACAAACTGAACGGGAAGCCTTTGGTATACTTCGCGGCCCAGAAGAAGCATTTTGGGTTTTATGCCACCCCTTCCGCACATGCGGCATTTGAGACGGAATTGGCAGGCTACAAGAAAGGGAAAGGTTCCGTTCAGTTTCCCTTTGACGAAAAACTTCCTTTGGGGCTCATAAAAAAAATGGTCAGTTATAAAGTTCGGGAACTTAGTAACTGACCATTTCGCAGGCTTTATATCCATTAAATATCTTCTGCAAGCCAAGCCTTCATCATCCAAACCGTTTTTTCCTGTTCCGTAATGAAGTCGCTCATCATGGAATTAGTTCCTTCGTCATCGGCCTCGCCCGAGACTTTTAGAATACCTCTTTCTATGGTTAGCAATTCCTTTAACGAATTGACAATCAACCGAATTGCTTCATCATCCTTGGTAATATTCTTGCCTACCGGTACCGAGGCCATATCAATGTAGTCCTCGAAAGTATGCATAGGAACACCGCCCAAGGTTAATATACGCTCTGCCAGCATATCTACTTTAGCGTTTGCGTCGGTGTATAACTCTTCAAACTTTAAGTGCAAGTCAAAGAATCTTTTACCCTTAATATTCCAATGTATTCCACGTAAGTTTTGATAATACCTTTGAAAATTGGCCAAAAGCAAATTTAAGTCCTTACTAATCTCTTCGGATTTGTCGGTTTCTAAGCCTATACTATTTAATTTCATATCTGTTTATTTATATATTAAGTTATTGATTGCAATACTAAGTATAAAGATATTGAATAAAAATGACGATAGTCATAAATAATATTGATAGTTTTAATACCTTTATCATTAAAATCATTAGCATGACAATTACCCAATTAAGATACGTATTGGCAGTCGCCGAATATCAAAACTTCACCTTGGCTGCAGAGAAAAGCTTTGTGACCCAACCTACTTTAAGTATGCAGGTTCAAAAGCTTGAGGATGAATTGGATGTACAAATATTTGACCGTGGAAAAAAACCGATTACGGTCACCGAAGTAGGCCAAAAAATTGTAGCCCAAGCAAAGAATATCGTAAACGAAGCCAACAGGATAAAGGATATTGTAGATCAGGAAAAAGGCTATATTGGGGGTGATTACACTTTGGGAATCATTCCTACCATCATGCCCACCCTTTTACCCATGTTCCTAAAAACATTTATCAACAAATATCCCAAAGTAAATCTCATCATCAAGGAACAAAACACGGAAAACCTTATTGATAACCTACAGGACGGTCACTTGGATGCCGCCATTGCTGCCACACCCTTGGAGGTGGACACCATCATAGAAAGGCCTTTGTATTATGAGCCATTTGTTGGTTACGTTCCAAAAAACCATAGATTGGGTACTTTTTCCACACTTGAGGTAGAAGATCTTGACGTTTCGGATATCCTATTATTACAGGACGGGCATTGTTTTAGGGAAGGTGTTTTAAATCTTTGTAAGGCTCCAAAGAAACTAGGAGGCGACCACTTTCAATTGCAGAGTGGAAGTTTTGAGACCTTGATCAATCTTTCCAACGAAGGCCTTGGCATGACCCTTCTGCCCTTCCTAAATACATTGGAATTGGAAGCCGATAAAAAGCAAAATCTCAAATACTTCAAGGAGCCCTCGCCGGCCCGGGAAGTAAGTTTAATCTATCATAAAAGTGAACTCAAAATCCAGATTACGGAGGCATTGAGGGATGTTATTTCCTCAGTTGTAAGAGGTGCAATTGCCTTTCAGGACGTGAAAATCATTAGTCCCCTTACTAAGTAATTCATTCCATTTTCAGATACTCGAAGGAACATCCTTCTATACATCTATTGGGGCTAACCGGGATAAGCAGCATTTTATTTCCCTTCAATTGAATCTGCGAGATATACTTAATGCTATCAGTATCGTTGGAAAACGTTCTTATGAGGGAATCGTTTCGCAGGTCAAAGATCCCTATGCCCGACTCAGAATTATCTTTCACTACTTTAAAAACGAAGTTCTTTTGGAATTCAAGGATTTCACCATCAAGCACCTCTTCCCAAAAGGGCGGTCCACCAATACTGTACTGTTGACGCACCATTTTCCAACTACCAAGAATCTTGCTTTCGGTAGGGTTAATTTCATTGGAATCATTATCGCAACCTACAAAAGCAAAGAACAAAATGAATGGAAGAAAGTATTTCATGGAACTTTTTTAGAAAAGATACCAAAATTTAAAAATGGTTGCATCACAAAACGAAAAAAGCCACTTCCCAGTGGCTTTTACTTATTTATTAAGGTACGTTAAACTTGGTCTAAGTTCCGGTTTATCGACCACGAAGGTTTCCAACCAGACCTTTAATTCAGCTACTTCCTCCGGTAGCAATCTCTCAAGGGCCTTTTTAAGCTCCTTATAAAACAATTTGGCATCAAAACTAACCTTTTGGAGTACCGTCTTACTATACTCCAACATTGTTCTTTTCATCTAAACACGTTTTTAAATTAGTTGTTGTGTAAATTTAAACCCCAAAGCGAATATAATATTGTAGTCAAAAAGTTAAAAACGACTAAAAAGTGTTAAATCGCTTCAGGATTTGATTTGACAAAATTTACGAAAACCGAAAATAAAATCCTAGAACATTGGTTAACAACAAAATACAATAGAGTTACATGCAAAAAACTATCCTTCTGTTCCTACTGTCAGCCCTTGTGTTTGGTTGCGCCAGCGTTAAAAAAAGAACGGAAAAAGCGATTGGTACAATCTTGGATTCCCCTTTTTTCGATAACCAATTTACCGGGTTTGTGGTACTAGATCCAAGCTCCAAGGATACGCTTTATGATTACAACGGCGATAAATATTTTACGCCGGCAAGTAATACCAAGATTTTCACCTTGTACACGGCCCTAAAAACATTGCCAAAAAAGGCACCCGCACTTAATTATCTTCAAAAAAACGATACCCTATTTTTTGAGGGAACTGGCGATCCTTCCTTTTTGCACCATTATCTACAGGACAGCACGACCTATTCCTTTCTAAAAAAGAGTAGCAATCTGGCATTCTCACATGCCAATTTTCAGGATACCCCCATGGGTCAGGGTTGGTCATGGGACGATTTTGCGTGGTATTATTCCCCGGAGCGAAGTGCTTTCCCTCTTTTTGGAAATACAGTCTTAATCCAACAAACACCAAATTTCAAAGTTTCCCCGGATTATTTTAAAGACAGTGTGGTACAGGTTCAAAATACATGGAACCGTGAAAAAGACAAGAACACTTTCTATTTTGATTCTACAGAAAGGGATACCTTGGAAATTCCCTATAAAACGGACGCACACACCATCAAAAACATTTTGGAGCGACTGTTTTCAAATTCGGTCGCCCTAGTCGATAAAATGCCCCAGGGCAAGAAAGAAACCCTCTACGGAATCGAGATGGATTCCCTATATGTTAGATTGATGCATGAAAGCGATAATTTCATTGCCGAACAACTGCTGATAGTGGCATCTGGAATATTGACGGATACCCTGAACTCGGAAAATGCCCGAAACCATATCTTAAAAAACCAATTGAAGGACCTTCCACAACATCCTAGGTGGGTTGACGGTTCGGGATTATCAAGATACAACCTGTTTACACCCAAATCCATGGTGTATGTGTTAAATGAAATGTATCAAGAAGTTCCAGAAGAACGGCTTTTTAGTATTTTTCCAGCTGGCGGAGTTTCGGGTACCTTGGACTCGTGGTATGGTGGAAAGGAAGCGCCCTACATCTTTGCAAAGTCGGGAAGTCTTAGCAATAATTATTGTCTGAGCGGCTATCTCAGGACGAAAAAAGGCCGTTTATTGATTTTTAGTTTTATGAACAATCACTTTAGACACTCCCCATCCGAAGTAAAAGAGCGAATGCAAACTATTTTTGAGGCACTACGGGAGGGGTATTAGATGTTCGTTGTTGGTTGTTCGTTGTTCGTTGTTGGATGTTGGTTGTTGGTTGTTGGTTGTTGATTGTTGGTTGTTGGTTGTTGGTTGTTGGTTGTAGGTAATAAAACTAACTATTAACTTCTATCAGCTTATTGATCTGCGCATATTGCAACAGCATCACGGTCTTGGCATCACGGATTGCACCACTAACCATCATCTGCAATGCATTTTCAAAGGGCATTTCCAAAACTTCGATATTTTCCGTTTCATCGTCCGCACCGCCTCCTGATTCAACCTTCATAGCGTCTTGATATTCCCCAATGAACAAATAGAGCTTCTGGGTTACGGAACCCGGACACATATACGTGACCAATACCTGTTTCACTTCCGTTAGCTGATACCCGGTTTCTTCCAATATTTCCTTTAAAATACACTCTTTGGGCGTAAGTCCGTCCAATAGACCCGCACATACCTCCACCATCATTCCATCCGTATTCTCATTTACATACGTGGGCATTCTAAATTGACGGGTAAGCACCACGGTTCCTTTCCGGGTATTGTACAAAAGTACGGCCGCCCCATCGCCACAGTCATAAGATTCCCGTTTTTGAACTTCCCAGCTACCATCAAACTTTTGATATTCAAAAGTATATTTGTTAAGGGTGTACCAATTATCAGAAAGAATCTGTCGTTTTATATTTTTAATTCTACCGTTTTCCATGCTCTAAATTTAACGAAGATTATCCCCATAAATTGCTATCTTTCCCAGCAAGACCAAACCTATATGAAAAGGTATGAAGACCTATGTTGGCCATTGGCTGCTTTTTTTCTTGTTAACCTTCTCCACCTCAGCCCAAGACTTGGGCGAACAATATATTTCAGCTTGGAAGGCATTTTACCCTTCCCAGGCACTGGAAGCGGGTATGCGGCCTTCTGTATTTCATTATGAAGACCTATCAGAAAATACGATTGACAAATGGCTGGAATTCAACGAACAAATTCTAACCTTACTTACCCAACCCAATGCCCAAATTGACCCTATTGACGGGAGATTACTAAGGGTTCAGGCACAGTCTGAAGTTGATACGTGGAAGAACCTAAGCAAGCATACCAATTCTCTCAATTTGTACGCGGAACTTATTTCGGATGCAATCCCAACGGTCATAAAAGCCGATTATCTTCTGGACCATGAGAAAGATGACCTAATTTGCAATCGGTTTGTATTTATGGAAAAATTGGCATCGGCTGCGCAAAAAAGTCTAAAATACATTTCAAAAGAAGATTTGGAACAAGGCCTCGAAAATTTATCAAAATCCCTTACCTATCTGACTCAGCATGACTTCAAAAATAGAGGTCCGAATTCAATTTCAAGGGAATGCCCTGCGATGGATTCCGCTATACAAAGTATGGAATCCTTAAAGGCATTTGCGCTGGAAAAATTTGAGGACAACACGTTACCTAAGACATCCATTCTAGGAAAACAGGAATATGATCGAAGGTTAAAATTGTACACGGACAGCGATTTAACTTCAACCGAATTGGCCGAAATGGCCTTGAACGAAATTGGGACGGTTCGTGATTTAATGGCTCAAGTATCAAAACAATACCTTCTAGAAACGTATCGAACTAAAAACCTTCCAAAAAATGACCTGGAAATAATTGATTTGGCCTTGGCCGATATGGAAAAGGACGCTCCCTTGAACAGTGCCGATTACCTTCAATTTTGGCAACAACTGGCCGATAGTGCCGTCGCTTTCATTCAAAAAAACAATATTGCCACCCTACCCCAAAATCAGACCTTACGTATTAAAACGGCCCCTGAGAGCGCCGGTCCCGCAGCACGTATCGGCTGGGTGGCGAGTGCGCCGCCATTCGACCCCAATCCCATGACCACGCTCAATTTGCCTTCCATTCCAGATACCCTCCCCCAACAGGAACAGGTGGATTTTTGGGCCTCGTTCAACAAGCCCTTTAACCGCATGATCGTTATCCATGAACTTTTCCCAGGGCATTACATGCAATTAAAAATCAGTCGGGAAACTCCGCATAGCCTAAGGTTGCTTTTCCCCTATGGTATTTTCATTGAGGGTTGGGCCACGTTTACAGAAAAAGTGCTATTGGATGCCGGGTGGGAAGCTGAAAATAAACTGACCCTTTTGGCACACTTGCGTAAACGCCTGGAAAATGCAAATAGGGCTTACACGTCCGTACAAGTGCATTGTAACGGCTGGAACCAAGATCAAGTTTTAGAATTCTCGACAGAAACCTCCTTATTGGCACCACAGTTCGCCAAAAGTCTTTGGGGACGAATCATAAACAGCCCCTTGCAGCTTACCTCCTACTTTTTGGGAGGTGCCCAATTCACTCAATTACTAAAAACCGAAAAGGAACGCTTGGGCGACAATTTCGATTTGAAATATTTTATGGATACCATTATGAAGGCAGGACCTATACCCATTGAAGAATTTTATGACATTTTAAATAATACAAGCCCCAATTAATCCATGAAACGAATAGAATTACAACCCGGATATACCATTTCAAGGGTGATTAAAGGGGGATGGCACTTGGCGGGAGGTCACGGGAATATCTCGGAAGAACAGGCCTTGGCCGATATGCGACACTTCGTAAAAGCAGGTATAACCACGTTCGATTGTGCGGATATTTACACAGGGGTAGAAGAACTCATCGGCAAGTTCAGAAAAAAATATAAAGATGAATTTCGTTCGGGAGAATTGTTACCGATTCAAGTGCACACTAAATATGTTCCGGACTATAATGCCCTGGCAACGCTCAAGAAGGAGGATACGATTCGGATAATTGACCGTTCGCTTAAACGCCTTGGTGTAGAACAACTGGATTTGGTACAATTCGCTTGGTGGGATTATCAATTCCCAAAATACTTAGAAACTGCTGTGCACCTTTCGGAATTGCAAAAAAGCGGAAAAATACGATTTCTAGGGGTTACCAATTTTGATACGAAGCACATTCAGGAAATGCTGGATGCCGGTGTAACCATTGCATCCAATCAAGTGCAATATTCCGTACTGGATCAGCGTGTTGAAAAGGATATGACCGCACTGGCCAAAGAACACAACATTCCCTATCTCTGCTACGGCACCGTGGCAGGTGGGTTCCTAAGTGACCGTTATCTGAACGCTCCGGACCCTGTACCCCCTTATGAAAATCGTTCCCTGACCAAATACAGATTGATTATTGATGAATTTGGAGGTTATGACCTTTTTCAAGAGGTACTTCAGGTGCTTAGAACGATTGCCGACCAATATCAGGTAGGTATCGCCGAAGTTGCTTGTAACTATATTTTACAAAAGCCAATGGTGGGTGGTATCATCGTTGGTGCAAGAAACCGTAATCATCTAGAAAGTCTACAGAGATTGGACAGTTTTACCTTAAACCAGAATGACCTTGTCAAAATAGAATCTGTTGTTTCCCGACGCAAAGGCCCCAACGGGCCCTTTTATGAATTGGAACGCGATAAGACCGGCAAACATGGTTCCATCATGAAATATAACCTTAACGAAGACTAAGTTTGAAACTTGACGAAACACAGGAAGCCCTTCCAAAAATTGAATTCTATGGTGGCACCTTAGGGACCTTGTTGCCCTTTTTCGTTTTCGTTTCCGGAGTGATTGGCATTGCCCTCTCCGGTGCTCCGGATGAACGTGGATTTTGGCCCATTTTAATATTGGCCTTAGGTTTAGGTCTTTTGCTTTGTAAGGACCGAACCGCATTTTCCGAAGTCGTGATTGCTGGAATGTCCCAAAAAATAGTGATGATCATGATCACCGCTTGGATCTTGGCATCTATTATAGGAGTCCTTTTGACACTTACGGGTTTTGTGGAAGCCTTGATCTGGCTTACCGATCAGGTAAAACTTTCGGGCCCAGGTTTTATTATCGCTACGTTCATCATTTGTTGTATCGTTTCTTTGTCTACGGGTTCAAGTTTCGCTACCATATTGATTTGTAGTCCACTACTCTACCCTACTGGCGGTGTTTTAGGGGCACATTTACCTTCCTTGGCAGGGGCCATTATTGGCGGAGCCACGTTTGGGGATTTTATTGCTCCTATTTCGGACACGACCATTGCCAGCGCCCTAAGCCAAGATGCTAAAATTGGCCCTACCATAAAAAGCCGATTGAAATATGTTTTTCCTGCAGCATTGTTTGCTTTGGTCTCCTATAGCGTTATGGCCTACAACAACGTAGGTACATCAAGTATTGCTGATATAGGTGGGTTGGGCAATCCAAAAGGACTCCCTATGTTATTGGTGCCCGCATTCATCATCTATCTTTTCCTGAAAGGAAAACACCTTTTGCACGGACTCTTATTTGGGTTACTTTTCGGAACAGTTTTGAGTCTAGTATTTGGACTTTTACCATTCGATAAGGTCATTGCCCTGGATATCGAAAATTTCACCACCAAAAGTTTTATTATCGATGGAATCAACAGGGCCGTTGGACTCAGTTTTTTTACCATACTCTTAATGGGTCTGGTAGCAACGTTAAAGGCCAGTGGACTTATGAACCGTTTGGTAGATTTTGCCACTGCCCAAGCAAAAACCGAAAAGCATGCCGAAGGTTGGATCGTTACGGTCATGAGTATGGCCGTGTTATTGACTACCCACAGCATTGTCGCTATTTTAATGGTGGCCGACTTTACAAAAAAAACGGGCGAACGATTGGGAGTATCTAAAATACGACGCGCCAATCTCTTGAGTTTGATTGCCTGTATATTCCCCTTTATAATACCTTATTTCATTCCTGTAATATTAATGGCGAACATGACGAAAACGGGCCAAGAATATGATATTCCGCAAGTGAGTCCCTTGGAAGTAGGTTTGTTTAATTTCATGTCATGGGGTCTTTTGATCATGACTGTAATAACCTTAATTTTTGGCTGGGGAAAGTTTAACGAAAGAAAAGATAACGATGAAAAAAGATACAAAACTTAGGGATGATCAGTTTGAACTCTATGATTTAACCGTGGTCGTTGAGAGCATTAGCGGTAACTGCACATGTAATATGAAAGTCAGCGATAAATTTCACCTAAAAGGTGGAAAATTATCCTTGCCGGATACCGCCGATTTTTGTTTGTATGCCCTACAATCCACCCTACCCCTGTTACCCGCCAAACAACGAAAAAATCATCCGGCCGACTGGATGGAAACCGACGCTCGTGTGGTCTGCCCCGATCCGGAATGCAAACTTATCATGCGAATCGACCGTGATAATCTAAGGGTTTTAAATCATGACGATGTGAGCCCAATTAAATGGGAAAAATAATGCCTGAAAAGTACAAAGCAGCTAATCCTACAGACTCCAGCGGTTTCCAACTTCAGATAGTGGCTTGCAAGGCTCAAACGTTCCTGGAATGGGGTCATAGCTCAATACATTCTCGCCCATTTCCTCAGATGTAAAATAAGCCCAAATAGCCATGGATTTCAAAGATCTGTAAAATCCTACTGGTTGTTGGTCCCCAACCGTAGTTCCCCAAACACCGGGATTGAACTTTGGAGAGCTCGCTTCTGCCTCTTTCAGCACGGCCGTTTTGTCGGCATCACTTAGTTCCGGAAAAATAGCTCCATATTTTCCCTTACAGGAAGCATTAAACTCGGCAATCGCATTGCGCATATTTTGTTGTCCTTCGGCATCATACGTTTGGGCAACAACTTTGTCTATGAACATATCGGCCTTTACATCCAATCCACCAGGGGTATCGGTAGTTGGTAAAATAGTATCTATTAAAGCGGAAATGGTCTTGGCTTCGTCCTCGGTAAAGAACTCAGGTTGCCAATCCAGCCTTGTTTCATTTTTACAAGATTGTAAAAGGGAAAAAAGAGAGGGCATCGCAATCGTTGCCCCTGCCAATAGGCCCGCTTTCTTAAGTGCTTTTCTTCTATCCATGTTCTTAGATATTAAATTTTTTCAATTCGGATACTGCATGATCTGCCGCTCTTGCCGTAAGGGCCATATAAGTCAATGATGGGTTGACACATGAGGAAGAGGTCATACAGGCACCATCGGTGACGAACACATTTTTTGCAGCATGTACTTGATTGAATCCGTTCAAAACGGACGTTTTTGGGTCCCTACCCATTCTTGCAGTTCCCATTTCATGTACCCCATATCCTGGCGGGTGTTCCTTATCAAAGCCCATCACATCTTTGAGTCCGGCTGTTTCCAACATTTCAACCGCGTCCTCTTGAATCTGCTTGTTCAAGGCCTTTTCATTTTCCTTAAACTCGGCATCTATGGTCAAGGTAGGTTGTCCCCATTTGTCCAACACATCTTTATTAAGACTGATTTTGTTGTCATGATACGGTAAACATTCCGCAAAACCGGTAATGAAGAATTCCCATCCTCCAGGTTTTAGGATACTGTCCTTAAAGGCGGCCCCAAAAGATTCCTCGTTTGCCGGGTTGCCTCCACGATATCCGCCCCCTTGATAGCCAAATCCACGTAGAAATTTATCGGACTTGGACTTCTCGTCGATATTCCAATATCTGGGGATGTAGATACCATTAGGTCTTCTTCCCTTGTAGTATTTATCCTCAAAACCATCAACCTTGCCTATGGCACCAACCCTGTAGGTATGATCCATTAAGTTATGGCCCAATTCTCCGCTATCATTACCCAAACCGTTCTCAAAACGTTTTGAGGTAGAATTCATAAGTATATGTGCCGTACTAAGTGCCGATGCATTCACGAAAATAATCTTGGAAGAATAGTCGATTACCTCATTCGTTTCCGCATCAATGATACGAACTCCCGTGGCCTTCCCTTTGGCATCATCATAAATAACTTCTTGCACAATTGAATATGGCCTAATGGTCAAATTTCCTGTGGCGTTAGCCGCTGGCAAGGTTACCGCATTACTACTGAAGTAGGCCCCATAAGGACATCCCCTACTACATCTATTACGGTTTTGACACTGTCCCCTTCCATTATGGGGCTGGGTCAAATGGGCGACCCTACCAATAATCATGTTTCTACCTTCAAAATTCTTCTCGATTCGTTCCTTCACATGTTTTTCAACACAGTTCAGTTCCATGGGAGGAAGAAAATGGCTATCGGGCAATTGTGGTAATCCTAAGGCTTCCCCACTAATTCCCGCAAATTTCTCCACGTAGGTGTACCAAGGTTCAATATCCTTGTATCGTATAGGCCAGTCTACACCGTGGCCATCTTTTGCATTGGCCTCAAAGTCCAAATCGCTCCAACGATACGTCTGTTTACCCCAAAGAAGGGATTTACCTCCCATTTGGTGACCCCTCAACCATAAAAATGGCTTCTCTTCCGTATAAGGATTGGCTTCATCATCCGCCCAAAAATGTTCGGTATCCTTGCCCACCCATCCTGAACGGATGTTCTTGTAATGCTTCTTTTTTTCTTCAGGAGTAAGACCGCCGCGGTATTCCATGTCCCAAGGATCCCAATTCATGGTGGGGTAATCCACTACATGCTCCACTATGGGGCCTCGTTCAAGAACCAGGGTTTTAAGCCCTTTTTCACAAAGTTCCTTTGCGGCCCATCCACCACTGATTCCTGATCCTACCACTATGGCATCGTAGGTCATGTCCTTTTTTGCGTCTATATTGAAATTGGCCATAAAAAATTATAAAATTAACCCAATAAAGATAGGGTTATTCGAGGATATGACAAGAGAATGCCCATCCATCAAACAAAAATTAGTAGTATTTTTAACGAAACTTAAGATACCCTTATGAAAAAAATTGTCCTCTTATTTGTCCTTTCCCTTTTTAGTTTTCTTGGGTGCAAAAATCAGTCCGAAGAGAAAACAGAACAAAAAGAGCTACCAAAAATCGCCATTGCCGGTTTAGGCATTGAATCCAGTACATTTTCCCCGGCACAAACCGAGGAAGCCGCTTTTCATGCTAGAATAGGAGATTCTATTTTTGGAAGATATTCTTTTTTTGATGCCGATAGTGATATACGTAAACGTGCGGAGTGGGTGCCTACCTTGTTGGGAAAATCCCTTCCAGGAGGTATTGTTACGAGAGAGGCTTATGAATCCATGGTAGAAAAAACCTTGAAAATGCTTAAGGAGAACATGCCCTACGACGGACTCTTCTTTGATATCCACGGGGCCATGAGCGTTGTGGGACTTGAGGACGCCGAAGGTGATTTAATCAAGCGTATAAGAGAAGTTGTGGGACCCGATGTGTTGATTTCGACCTCTATGGATCTCCATGGGAACGTTTCAGAAAGGCTGGCTAAACATAGTGATTTGATAACCTGTTATCGCATGGCTCCGCATGAGGATGCTTTGGAATCTAAAGAGCGTTCCATACGTCTCCTTTTGGAACGCTTGGAAAATGGTAAAGGAAAACCTGCATACAAGGCATGGATTCCCGTTCCTATTTTGCTGCCAGGGGAAAAAACAAGCACCCGTATCGAGCCCGGTAAAAGTCTATATGCCAAAGTTCCTGAAGTCGCAGACCAAGAAGGCGTCATAGATGCCGCAATCTGGATCGGTTATGCCTGGGCGGATGAACCCAGAAACCATGCCGTGGTCATGGTTACGGGTGACGATAAGGAAAAGGTTACTATGGGTGCTGAAAAATTGGCGAAGGCCTTTTGGGACGTTCGGCACGAATTTGAATTTGTAGCCCCCGTGGGAACTTTGGAAGAGAGCCTGAAATTGGCGCTTGAAAGTGACAAAAAACCTTATATAATAAGCGATATGGGCGATAACCCAACGGCAGGTGGCGCAGGGGATGTTACTTGGACCTTGGATAAAATCTTACAGCGACCCGAATTTAAATCGGGAGACGGGCCAACTTTGATTTATGCCTCCATCCCGGGACCGGAACTTGTGGAAAAAGCTCTGGAAGTTGGTGTTGGCGGTACGATTACTGGTAAAGCGGGATCTGCAGTGGATAATCGATTTGCTCCGCCTTTGGAGCTTTCCGGGACCATAGAAGCGATTCAGGAAGGAGACCGTGACGCCGAAGTGGAAGTGGTAGTAAAAGTAGGAAGTGTTCACGTCATCGTAACCAAAAAACGAAAGCCGTATCACCATAAAAGCGATTTTACGAATTTGGGACTAAAGCCTACAGAATCAGATATTATCGTGGTTAAAATCGGTTATTTGGTACCGGAATTATACGATATGCGTGGGGATTGGATCATGGCACTAACTCCTGGGGGGGTGGACCAAGATTTGGAACGATTGGGGTATCAGAATATCAAACGGCCAATGTTTCCATTGGATGCCGATATGGCAACTCCGGACTTAAGCGCAAGATTGATTCCAGCCTCTAATGAATAGGGGTTTTACACCGAAATCGCTTGGTTTAAATAAGCTCTAAAGGGTAACATTTCCCGATAAATCTCGAAAACCTTTTCGTTAAAATTAGGTTGGAACAGTTCCTCATTGTCAAATTTTACCATAACGGCAAAGGTTTTCTGCTTGAGCAAATCGATATGGGGATGGTCATCAGAAAAACCTTTTGGAGGCCTTGTCAATGTTACATCCTCAACTAGACCACCGAAAGTCTTTCTAAAAGATGGTTTTTCAAGAATGGCTTTTAGTTCCTCCCCATTATAATCAATGGCATCACGAATACTGGCCAATCTTTTGGGATCTGGTCGCCAAAGACCACCGGCGAACATGGATTCCTCCAAACCGATTTCAATGTAAAAATCGCCCGTATTGGGTCTTTTGTCCAAACCGGCCCCAAAATGATCTTTATAAATGGGTCGGTTTGGATGGTATAAAAGGTTGTTGTTAATTCTGTTGATTCCCTTTTTGCCAGGGGTATCGTAATACGCATCATATACTTTCAACAAATGCGTATTCAACACATCGAGCCAATCAATGAACTCATCCCTGACCGAATGGTACCACTTTCTATGGGCATCCATCCACTCTTTGTTGTTGTTTTTATTAAGTTCTTCTAGGAAGGTTATTAGGTTTTTGAAATCCACTTGTTTCGTTGTTAGTTCTTCGTTGTTAGTTGTTGATTGTTGGCATTTTGGCTAAGCGCCATGCGCTGAACGCCATTCACGAATTTATATTTGTTTATTGTTAATTGCCAACCGCTCAAACAAACAACCCTGCACTCAACCCTCTGAATTCTAAACTCAAAAAACTTGAACTTCAACTTGATTCTTGAGGTTATATTTGACCTTTAGAATCTATTATCGCCGTCCAACAAATCGCCAAGACCACCTAGAATACTACCCTCTCCTTTATCCTTACCACCGCCTCTGGGCGCAGCCGCCCAAACACGACCAGCCAATCGGCTAAAAGGCAAGGATTGTATATAAACCGTTCCAGGGCCACGCAGGGAAGCAAAAAAGAGTCCTTCGCCGCCAAACACCGTATTTCGTATACCGCCAATAAATTCTATATCATAATCCACATCCTTGGTAAAACCAACTATACAACCCGTATCTACTTTCAAAACCTCCCCAGGTCCCAAAGTCTTTTTGGCCAAAGTACCTCCTGCATGAACAAAAGTCATTCCATCTCCCTCCAGTTTCTGCATGATGAAACCTTCACCACCAAAGAGTCCGCGACCCAGTCTTTTTGAAAATTCAATGCCGACGGATACGCCTTTGGCCGCACAGAGAAAGGCATCCTTTTGACAAATGAACCTTCCTCCGAGTTCTGATAAATCTATAGGAACAATTTTTCCAGGATAGGGCGATGCAAAACTCACCTTCTTTTTGCCTTGCCCAATATTAAGAAAGGCCGTCATAAAAAGACTTTCGCCGGTAAGCATACGTTTTCCTGCGGAGAAAATCTTTCCCAATACGCTGTTGTCCTGATTGCTCCCATCCCCAAAAATAGTATTCATTTTAATATTGGTGTCCATCATCATAAAGCTTCCGGCCTCGGCCACAACGGCCTCTTGGGGGTCTAGCTCTATCTCCACATATTGCATTTCCTCGCCAAAAATCTCGTAATCTATTTCGTGTGCATTCATTTTTTTGATTTGTTTTTTGTTGATAGATATTTGTTGTTAATTATAAGGATTTGTTACAGAAGGTACTCGATAGAAAGCTCAATGAACATTATTAAAATAATTATGTGGGGATTCTTAAACTAACTACAAAGCATATAAAGCAAGAAGCTTTCAATCTATTGCTTCAACTTTACCGTCCACTCAAAATGAAAAGTACTTACCACTACCCCATCGGTATTGATACCTACTGATTTCATCCAAACTGTTTGCCCCTCACCCGTGGCCATAGTTCTCTCCAATGCATCCTTTATTAAATGTCCGTCCTCACAGGTAAAGGTGATTTCTCCCGTGGCCTTTTTAGAAAAATTGGCCTTATTATTGGCAACAAGCATTGAGATTTTCTTGCCCGTTGCATTGATCTGATCGATCATCATGGCCCCTGTAGAAAGTTCTGCGGCCATTCCTTGAACGGCCCAAAACATGGAATTAAAAGGATTTTGATTGAACCATTTGTGTTTTACGGTCACAACAGCTTTCTGTTGGTCCAAATGTCTCAAACGTACGCCGCACCACCAGGCAGAAGGTAACTTAAAAAAAGTAAACGTATTGAATTTACTAGTACTAACGGCCATTTTCGTTCTATTTATTTCTTAAATGTATTGATAAAAATCAATATCTTAAAATGTTAATATAATGTTAAATATTAGTACTATGTGTTGCATAGTACCTTCTTTTAGATATATATTTGCATAGTAAGTTATTATGCTATCAATGTATATCGTTAAAGCACAGTAGCTAATATTTCATCAATCAAAGAACGAGCCATGACAGAATCATTATCCAAACACGAAAGAAATTTATCCGCATTGATACATGCGAGTACGTTCTCTAAATTCTTTGTTCCGTTCGGGAATTTTATTGTGCCATTGATTTTATGGACGGCCAATAAAAAAGAATATGAGTTTGTAGATCATAACGGAAAACAGGCCCTCAATTTTCAAATCAGCCTCCTACTCTATTCTATAATCCTTGGAATAATCAGTATTCCTTTTTTCATTGGTTTTTTTCCAAATATTTTTGATTTTGACTTTTTGGGTTTTGGCCATTTGAACAACTGGAACCGTCTAAACTTTCACATAGATAGTGACGATTTTAGGTTTGGGACTTGGTTGTTGCCTGTGGGGATTTCCGGACTACTCCAAGGAGCATTGTTCGTAGTGAACATTGTCTACACCATTTTGGCGACCATAAGAACCAACGAAGGACAAACGTTTCAATACCCCCTAACCATAAAATTCATTAAATAATGACCCTATTAAAAATTATCATATACGTCGTGGTTGCCTTCTTTTCCAGCTTGGCATTTGGACAGGTCTCCAAAGACTCTGAATTATACAAGACCATTTTGGAACTGGACAAGACCTACTTCACCGCTTATAATGAATGTGATATGGATACACAAGAAGCATTCTATGATGAAGACTTGGAATTTTATCATGACAAGGGAGGGTTGGCCACGGACAAGGTTGCACTTTTGGAAAGTATCAAAAAAAATATTTGTGGAAAAGTAACCCGAAACCTAGTTGAAGAAAGTGTGGAAGTCCACGACATTCCCGGTTTTGGGGCGGTGCAGATAGGCCTACATAGTTTTTTTAACAAGGAGGAACCCAATGCCGTATCCAAACCATCAAAATTTATTTCCATATGGAAAAAGACAAACGACCGTTGGCTCATGCACAGGGTTATAAGTTTACATTAAAATAAAAAAGGGTATTCATCACACCCTTAGGAGTTTACTAATCAATCAAAAATCAATCAAGGATGTTTATTCATCGATCAAAAAACGAACCGTTAATCCATGCAGACCACAACAAAGCGGACAGAGCAATCTCCCCATGGTAGGTGGCCGCATAAAAAGAAAACAGACATTATGAATGTAGAAAATACAAAAGCGCAAATGCGTAAGGGAGTTCTAGAGTACTGCATCCTGTCCATTTTGAACGGACAAGACAAGTACGCCTCTGAAATCCTAGATACGCTTAAAGACGCCAAAATGCTGGTAGTGGAAGGAACCATTTACCCGCTATTGACTCGGTTAAAAAATGCAGGTCTTCTCAATTATCGTTGGGAAGAATCCACATCTGGACCACCAAGAAAATACTATACCCTAACTGAAACCGGTAAACTTTTCCTGAAGGAATTGGATTCTACCTGGGATGAATTGAGAAAAGCCACCAATCTGGTAACCAACACAAAAAACAGCTAACAATGAACAAGACAGTAAATATAAATCTAGCGAATACGCTCTTCCATATAGACGAAGATGCGTACAACAAAATGCGTAGGTATTTGGAAAGTGTGAAACGCTCCTTTGCCAATACGCCTGGGAGTGACGAGATTTTGGCCGATATCGAAGCCAGGATTGCCGAACTCTTTTACGAAAAATTGGAGAACGAAAGACAAGTAATCACCCAGAAACAAGTAGACGAGGTAATTGCCATCATGGGGCAACCAGAAGACTACATGGTTGATGAAGATATTTTTGAAGACGAACCAAAAACGAAGACCACGGGCCCGGCCCCACGGGTAAAGAAATTGTACCGCGATACAGAGCAAAAATATGTTGCAGGGGTTTCTTCCGGTCTGGCACACTATCTTGGAATAGATCCGTTATGGATCCGTATTCTTTGGGTCTTCTTGACCATAGGATCAGGTGGTGGATTTATTTTACTTTACGGTCTGCTTTGGATATTGATTCCGGAAGCAACCACTACGGCCCAAAAACTGGACATGCGTGGTGAGGCCGTAAATATTAGCAATATTGAGCGTAAAGTCAAAGAGGGTTTTGAGGACGTTGCGGATCGTGTAAAAAGTGTTGACTACGAAAAAGTAGGCAATACCGTCAAAAAAGGAGGAAAGACATTTTTTGATACGCTTGGGGACATTATCATGTTCCTTTTCAAAATCTTTGGAAAATTTATAGGCATCTTACTGATCATTATAGGTGCCTCAACCTTGATCGGTTTATTCGTAGGATTGATTTCCGTAGGTATCCTGGATATGGTCAACGTACCGGGAATAGACTTCTACAACGTAATCAACTCCAGCAACATGCCCATCTGGTTGGTTTCCCTATTGGCCTTTTTCGCTATAGGAATCCCGTTCTTTTTCCTTCTCTATTTTGGTTTGAAGATTTTGGTTAACAATCTAAAATCCATTGGGAATATTGCCAAGTTCAGTCTTTTGGGACTTTGGTTGATATCCATCATATTATTGGTCATATTCGGAGTAAGGGAAGCTGCGGCTCATGCATACTCCGGCAGTACCACATCGGAAAGGGAAATATACTTTGAAAGCCCTGTTGATACTTTGAATATAAGCTTGGCTACTTTTGATTACAACAGGGACCGTGAAATGCATATGGGCAATATGATCATTACCCATGATGATAACGGCGAAAAAATTTTAGTATCTGAAGATGTTAGGTTCAGGATTAGAAAATCCACCGATACCATTTTTAGGGTCGAAATTCGCAAAGAAGCCAACGGACCGTCTTTTGCACGGGCCAAGGAAACTGCAGAGGCCATCGAATATGATTACACCCTACAAGGTAACGGGATTATATTCAACAATTATCTACAGATTCCTGGAAACAGCAAGTTCAATGATCAGGAAGTTAGGGTAAATCTATTTGTTCCAATAGGGACCGTCCTCACCTATGATCGTGGAGAAGGCCGCAGCTGGGTCATGAGGGCGGATACTGATAGGGATACCAACGATTTGGACGGATATACCTGGGAAATGGGGAGTGACAATGAGCTAAAGTGCTTGGATTGCCCCGCCGAAATGGAATATGATGAAGATTCCAACAATAGGGTACGCATCAATGAGGAAGGTATTGACATCAATATCAATGACACGAATGGTGAATACTTCAAAATGAAAATCGATGAAAACGGTGTGCGGATCAATGCAAAGGACAACGATGACGAAAAGGTGGATATAAATATCGATGCAAATGACAGCACCATTGATATCAAGGCCCAGGACGGCGATACCACCATGCGAAAGACGATATCACAAAATTAACGGGGTAATTACGATTCGGGAAGGGAAAACGACAACTCGGTAGAAAACATTTAAACAAGACTTACAAATAATACAATTTTACATCATCAAAAACAACAATCTAAAAACGACCATCATGACAACACTAGTTAGAGTAACCATCGCATTTGTTCTTGCACTTTTCCTAAGCTCCTGTGGCTTCGACGTTAACTTTGGGGACTTTGGAACGGGAAAGGCCGGTAACGGCGTAGTAGTGGAAGAAACCAGGGAAGTAACGGAAGATTTCAATGTAGTACATGCTTCGGAAGGTATACAGGTCTATGTAACACAGGCGTCGGACTATTCCATTTCCGTAGAAGGGGATGAAAATATCATTGACCTCATCGGAACCGATATCCGAAATGGAAAACTGAAAATCCATGCCATAGAGAACATCGGAAGGGCCACCAAAAAGGTGTTTGTTTCCTTACCTACCATTACCTCTTTGGAAAGTTCCAGCGGGGCACACTTGACCTCTCAAAACCGGATAGCTGGAGATAACATTAATGTTGACTCCAGTAGCGGTTCCATTTTGAACATTGAGGTAAACGCCGATCACTTGGAAATTGACGCGAGCAGTGGTGCCAATATCGAAATCACCGGAAATGCCAAGGAAGTATATGTGGATGGGAGCAGCGGTGCCAACATTAGGGCAAAGGACCTCGTTACCGAGGAGTGCCGTGCGGAGGCCAGCAGCGGATCCAATATTAGCGTTAATGTGTCCGATCTTCTTACAGCGGATGCCAGTAGCGGGGGAAACATTTCCTACAAGGGCGATCCAACGGTTAAAAAGAACAAATCGGTTTCCGGTAGCGTGCATAAATATTAAGGGTATATCAATAACCTTTCAATCTACGAACCCATTGAAAAATCAATGGGTTTTTCTTTGTATTTCTACCGATTTGGTTTTGGAATCCTGAATGGTCTTTTGCATCTTAGTAGAAAGTTTTAATTCATGCAGATACAGCTACAAAAGCATACATTGGCCTTACGGCACACCTTTAGTATTTCTAGGGAATCCCATGATTTTCAGGACACCTTGATTGTTGGATTGAACCTAAACGGGCATACAGGGTTTGGTGAAGCCACAAGCAATCCGTATTACAAAATAACCGTGGAAAGCATGATGTCCGAGATTGAGGCCGTACAAAAGGAAATAGAGGCGTACGATTTTAGTGATCCAGTTACATTTCACGATTTCCTAAAAGCCAAAGGCCTCTCCAATTTTGCATTGTGTGCCATGGATTTGGCCGCCCATGACCTTTATGGAAAATTGAAAGGAAAACCATTATATGAACTTTGGGGGACCCAAAAAGACCGGTATCCGCTTACCAATTACACCATTGGTATTGCACCTGTTGATGAAATGGTCTCAAAAATGATAGAAATGCCATGGCCCATCTATAAAATCAAATTGGGAACGGAAGACGATGTGGCCATTGTAAGGGAACTAAGAACACATACGGATGCTATTTTTAGGATCGATGCCAATTGTGCTTGGACCGCTGAAGAAACGATACAGAATGCCCCGCTATTAAAAGAATTGGGTGTAGAGTTCTTGGAACAACCCTTAAAGGCAGATGATTGGGAAGGTATGGAAAAGGTAGTGCATCAAAGCGTACTGCCTATTATAGCCGACGAAAGTTGTATTGTTGAAGCAGATGTGGAAAAATGCGCCATGCATTTTAACGGAATCAACATTAAGCTTACGAAGTGTGGTGGCCTTACCCCTGCCCTGCGTATGATAAGAAAAGGAAAGGAGCTAGGCCTAAAGGTAATGGTAGGCTGCATGACAGAATCCACTGTGGGTATATCGGCAATTGCCCAATTGTTGCCTCAATTGGACTACGTTGACATGGATGGTGCCCTACTTTTAAAGAAGGATATTGCCAAAGGGGTCGAGATACAGGAGAACGGAAAGGTAATCTTTCCAGAACTGGCCGGTAGTGGCGTAACGCTGATATAAATTCTATGGCATTTTTTATCGATTCTTTCCCTGGGAGGGAACTTATTTATGAGGGACAAAAGTACCTGTACTTTGGAGGCACTTCCTATCTAGGGCTTCAGGATTATGCCCCCTTTCAAGAGCTCTTTATACAAAACATTAGAAAATACGGTACCAATTACAGTGCTTCCAGAAAATCGAACGTACGGTTTTCCGTCTTTGAGTTGGCAGAGGACTATTTGGCCGATTTGGTGGGCAGTGAAGCCTGTATCACACAATCCTCCGGATATTTGGCGGGACAGTTTTTATCGGACTATATCCATAAAAAATCCTACAAGCCCTTTTTTGCCCCCAACACACATTCGGCCTTATTTAGAAATAAGGTCAAGAATTATGTGACCTACGCTAGCTTGAATATAGCTCTGCGGAATTACCTGAACGAACCAAATTCAAAAACGCCGGTGCTCTTTATGGATGCCATAGACTTTTCAGGTGGTAGTTTTCCCAATTTTGAAAGTTTAAAAATCCTTCCACTAAACGAAATTATTTTAGTGGCGGACGATTCCCATGGCATTGGAATAATTGGAAAAAACGGCAGCGGTGTCTATCGCTCCCTACAGTCACTGAATCCCAAAAAGATATTCGTGTGTTGCTCCTTGGGAAAGGGCTTCGGTATACAGGCGGGGGCCATTTTTGGAAACAGGGAAGACCTGCTACAAATGGAAAACACCGCATTTTACTGGGGCGCCAGTCCCGCAAGTCCCGCTGCCATGGCCACATTCTTGGAAGCGGCCCCCATCTATTCGGAAAGAAGAAGGAACCTCCATACCAACCTAGACTATTTTTTGGAAAAAATGGAAACTTTGAAGCATTATAGGTATATGAAAGGACACCCTACTTTTACCTTTATGAATTCTGAATTGGTCGAATTTTTGAAAAAAAATCAAATCATAGTTACCAACTTCAACTATCCAAAGGAAAATTCAGAAACCATGAGCCGAATTGTTCTTTCAGCATCACATCGTAGTTCGGATATCGATTTCTTAACAGATGTCCTCAACAATTTTAGACATTAGAAAGATTGATATCATACTGATAATTTCATAAATATTATATATAAATTTTGTTAAATTATTAATATTATTTGTATCTTTTATGGTATTAATAACCATTAAATAATTTGGCCATGAAAAAAATAATTGGGTCGGTTTTTTTGATGTTTTTATTGGTTACCCTTACCAGTATTACCTCCACAAAACTGCAAACCCGGAATTCCTTAGAGGGAACCTGGGAGCTTATCAACAGATATAATTATGATGAACAAGGTGTTTCCGATACCTTACTGAACGTAAACGGTTACCGACAAGTAAAAATTTACAGCAAGGGCAAAGTAATGTGGACGCGCTATTCACCTGACGATCCAGTGGAATGGTTCGGCTATGGATCTTACACCAATACGGAAAACGAGCTGGAAGAACGGTTGGAATTTGCTTCCGCCGAGATGATGAAAGTACAGGACACCGTTAAAGTATTTAAGTTTGAACTAGTATTGGAAGAAAACAATTACAGCCAGATAACCTTGGACGACGACGGAAATAGGGTATACGCAGAAAATTATATTCGAATCGATTAAAATACTAGCACTTTGACACCATAAAAAAAGCGCCTCAAAAGAGGCGCTTTTTCATTCTATATAATTTATTTAAATGTTGTAATTATCCGCTATAGTCTCCTTTATAGAACCTATAGTGGCCAAATAACGTTCGGCATCCAAGGCAGCCATACAACCAGTTCCCGCAGCCGTTACAGCCTGTCTATATTCTTTATCCTGAGCGTCACCTGAAGCAAATACACCTGGAATATTGGTTTTCGTGGATTTACCTTTAGTTATGATATAACCCGTTTCGTCCATATCCAACTGTCCTTTGAAAATATCCGTATTAGGTTTATGACCGATGGCAATGAACAATCCGGTGATAGCAATCTCTTCTTTTTCCCCTGTTTGGTTGTTCACCATTCTAAGACCCTCAACCACTTGGTCGCCTAAAACTTCGTCAACTTCAGTATTATATTTTATCTCGATATTCTTAAGGCTCTGAACCCTGTGCTGCATAGCTTTCGATGCTCTCATATGGTCCTTTCTGACCAACATAGTAACCTTATTACAAATATTTGCCAAATAGGAGGCTTCTTCTGCAGCGGTATCCCCTGCACCTACAATGGCCACATCCTGTCCTTTATAGAAAAAACCGTCACAAACCGCACAGGCGGAAACTCCGCCTCCTCGTAATCTTTGTTCACTTGGAATATTCAAATACTTGGCCGAAGCTCCGGTCGAGATTATCACGGTTTCAGCTTCTATTTGCTTTTCATGGTCCACAGTAATTTTGTGAATATCACCCTCCTTTTTACCAAATTCCGCTTTGGTAACCATCCCGATTCGTACATCTGTTCCAAAACGCTCCGCTTGTTGCTGCAATTGCACCATCATAGTGGGGCCGTCTATACCTTCAGGATATCCGGGAAAATTATCCACCTCGGTAGTAGTGGTAAGTTGTCCGCCCGGCTCCAAGCCAGTGTACAAAACTGGTTTCAAGTCTGCTCTAGCCGCATAGATGGCAGCTGTGTATCCGGCAGGACCGGATCCTATAATCAATGTTTTCACTCGCTCTATTACTTCCGACATAGTATTACGCTTTCATATTGTTTTACAAAAGTAGGTTTTTGGATAACAAACTTACATCGAAGTTATTAAAAGTTTTCACAGACTACAACTGTATCAATGTATGAAAACCTATGTTAAAACAGCCTTCCAAATGAAAAAGTGAACCATGGCATCGAAACCTCGTAGGTAGTTCAGAAACCTATTTGAAAGTAATATGAAAAAGTTACGTTGTACCATAGTGGAGGATTCCCAAACCCATATCAATATATTGGAAAAAAGCATCAAAATGAACCCCTATCTTGAGCTTACAAAAACGTTTAGAATTGGAAAAGAAGCTTTGGATTATTTGAAAGAAAACCAAGTAGATCTTTTATTTCTAGACATTGGATTACCGGATATCAACGGATTTGAGGTTTTAAAAAGTCTTAATCAAAATCTATTTAAGATTATAACAACGGCCAATTCGGACCATGCTACCAAGGCGTTCGATTATAATGTTGACGATTATTTGTTGAAACCATTTTCTATTGAGCGATTCAACAAAGCGATTGATAAGGTTATGTACAAAATCAATTTGTCAAGAAATAATAAGATCGACGATAACTGCATACTGGTACGAAGCAATTTAAGGGAAGTACGGTTATATTTGAAAAACATACTTTGGGTGGAAGCGTTGGGGGACTATGTTAAAATCGTCACACCAGATAAGATACTCATTGTTCTTTCGTCCATGAAGGCCTTTATGGAAAAACTGCCCCAAGACAAATTCCTACGGATACATAAGTCCTATATTGTGAATATAGAAAAAATAGAGTTTTACAATCATAGGCATGTCCAAGTGAAGGACAAAAAACTGCCTATGAGAAGAAATAACAATCTGGCTTTGGACAAAAAGTTAAATTTATTGAACTAGTTACGACTATTCGAGCATAGCTACGGTGGCAACTGTTCTAAATCCTGTATGTTCCAAGGAGGAATCCATACTGGAGCCCATTCTGGCGGAAACGCGATAACTGGCACAGTAGGACGCGCTACAAAGAAAGGATCCTCCTTTAATGACCTTTTCCTTGGCATAGGGGTTATTGGGGGTAAAGGGGATTGTAGCGCCCTGGGGATTTTTTTGAACTTCACCCGTAGTGTTAACTTCCTTATAATAATTGTTGTTGTACCAATCACTTGTCCACTCCCATACATTACCTGCCATATCGTACAATCCATATTCGTTAGGTGAATACGACTTTACAGGGGCCCTTAATTCAAATCCATCCGTTTTGGTGTTTGTAACGGGAAATTCACCTTCCCAAGTATTCGCCCTTTGTTGAAGAACCGAAATATCATCTCCCCAAAAAAATGTGGTACCCTTCTTCCCCGCCCTTGCGGCCAACTCCCACTCGGCCTCTGTAGGTAAGCGTCTTCCGGCCCATTCGCAATAGGCCAAAGCATCCTCAAAGGATATTTGTACCACCGGATAGTCGTCCTTTCCCTCAATGGAACTATCGGGTCCATTGGGATGCCTCCAATCCGCACCTATTGTCCAATGCCACCATTGTGAAAAATCATATAGATTGGGTACGGACGTTTTTGTTTTTTTGAAGGTCAACGCACCTGGCTGCAAAACCGAATCATGGGGTTTCTCCGTGCCTTCCGGCACCTGCTTTTTTAATTCTTCCCAATCAATGGCCCGTTCCGCAGTAGTGATGTAGCCCGTTTCGGCAACGAATTTTTTGAATTGGGCATTGGTAACTTCTGTGATGTCCATAAAAAATCCATCGACCAAAACATCTATGGCCGGCTTTTCATGCTGCATGGCCATCTTGTCCTGGGGAACGGCACCTTGTTTTAGCTCCCCACCAGGAATCCAAACCATCCCCTCTGGAGCGGCAAGATTTTTGGGCTTTTCTTTCAGTATACTTGCGGTTGTTACGGCGATAGAGGAAGGTTCATTTTCCTTTATTGGGCTGTCTGCAGGCTTTTTTACCTCCTCTTTGCATCCAGTCAGAATTAGTGCGATTACTATCGGGATATAAACTTTGAAGAATTTCTGCATCTCAAATGTATTAATCTTCCGTAAAACTACATATTCTGCCGTGGGATGACAATAGCACTACCTTATTAAATCAAACAAAAAACACCTAGCAAAGCCAGGTGTCCATTTTTCACAATTAGAACAAAAACTCTAATTACCTTTCTTATAATCCTCAAGGAACTTGGCCAAACCACTATCTGTCAAAGGATGTTTTAATAAGCCCTTAATGGCGGACAAAGGACCGGTCATTACATCTGCCCCTATTTTGGCACAATCCAACACGTGCATTACGTGCCTTACGGATGCTGCCAATATTTCTGTCTCGAAACCATAGTTATCATAGATCAATCGAATGTCCGATATCAAACCTAGGCCATCCGTGGAAATATCGTCCAAACGGCCAATGAATGGGGAAACGTAGGTAGCTCCCGCTTTTGCGGCCAGTAAGGCCTGTCCGGCAGAGAATACCAAGGTTACATTGGTCTTGATTCCCTTGTCCGAAAAATACTTACACGCTTTTACACCATCGGCTATCATAGGAAGCTTAACGACAATTTGTGGATTTAAAGCCGCCAATTTCTCTCCTTCCTCGACCATTCCGTCAAAATCCGTTGAAATGACCTCGGCACTTACATGTCCGTCTACCAAATCACATATTTTTTTGTAGTGATTGAGAATATTTTCGGCACCTGTAATTCCTTCTTTGGCCATTAGGGAAGGGTTTGTGGTAACACCATCCAATACCCCCATATCCTGGGCCTCCCTTATTTCATCTAAGTTTGCTGTATCTATAAAAAATTTCATTTTCTTTCTGTTTTACTTGTTTAAAAATTCTATTACTTCCGTATATACCTGATCTCCGGTAAAACCAAATTTTTCGTCCAAAACCGTCGCCGGAGCGGAATATCCAAAGTGTTCAAGACCAAACACCTTACCATTGGGACCTGCCAAACCTTCAAGATTAACGGGTAAACCGGCAGTCAATCCAAAAACAGGTTTATTTCCGGGAATGACTTTTTCCTGATATTCCTTTGATTGCTGTCTAAAAATTCCTTCGGATGGAATCGAGGCTATATTGACTTTAAGCCCTTTCTTTTCCTTCAAAAGCTTTGATGCATCCACTAAAGTAGATACTTCTGAACCATTGGCAATCAGGATAATATCTGGATCATTGACTTCCTGTACCAGATATCCACCTTTTTCCGCACCCAATGCTTCTTCATAGCGATTACCGGATTGCGCGGGCACATCTTTTATATTCTGTCTGGACAGTATTAGTCCCGTAGGAGTTTTTTTATTTTCCATGGCCATTTTCCAAGCCACATTGGTTTCTTGGGAATCCGCTGGGCGCAAGGCAACAAAGCTTTGCTCATGACTGTGGTTTTTCAATTTTTCCAACAGACGTATCTGCGCTTCCTGTTCAATAGGTTGGTGCGTGGGACCATCCTCCCCAACCCTAAAGGCATCGTGGGTCCAAACAAATTTTACCGGTAATTCCTGGATAGCACTCAAACGAATTGCCGGCTTCATATAATCCGAGAATACAAAGAACGTAGCTACTACGGGAATAATTCCTCCATGAAGGGCAATTCCGTTGGCAATGGCAGCCATGGTCAACTCAGCTACCCCGGCCTGTAAAAAAGCACCGGAGAAATCTCCCTTCTTAAGAATGGTCGTCTTTTTTAGAAAACCATCTGTTTTATCACTATTGGATAAATCTGCAGAGGAAACAATCATATTTTCCACGTTTTCCGCTAAATAGGCCAAAACATTGGACGACGCGGCCCTTGTAGCTTGACCCTCCTTCTGGGCGATGGAACCAAAATCCAACTCGGGCAGCTTACCATCGAAAAAGCTATCCAATTTGCTGGAAAGCTCCATGTTCTCAGCCCTCCAGGCATCGATTTCCTTTTTCTTGGCATGAGCAGCCGCTCTTTTTCTTCCAAGAACATCCTCATAAAACTCGGCCACGTTCCTAAAAATGTCAAAGGGATTATCAACGTCCGCTCCCAAGTTTTTAAGGGTCATTTCGTAATCGGCACCCGTATCGCCTATAGGTTTACCATGCAGTTCCGTATGCCCTTCATAGGATTCGCCATTTGCGGTAACACAACCTTTGCCCATGATAGTATGGCCAATTATCAGCGTTGGCTTCTCGGTCTCGGCATTGGCATCTGAAAGGGCCTTTCTAATTTGATCATGGTCATGACCGTCAATGGTCACCACTTTCCAACCCCAAGCTTCGTATTTTTTGGCCGTATCCTCAGAGGTTACTTCATCGGTCTTGGATGAAAGCTGCACATCGTTGGCATCGTAGAACATAATGAAATTGTTCAGGCCTAAATGCCCCGCAATACGCCCGGCACCTTGTGAAATTTCCTCTTGAACACCACCATCAGAAATAAATCCATAAATCTTATGATTCATCCAATCCCCAAAACGGGCCTGAAGGAATTTTGCCGCAATGGCGGCACCAACGCCCATAGTATGTCCTTGTCCCAAAGGTCCGGAGGTATTTTCTACACCTCTGGCCACATCTACTTCGGGATGTCCCGGTGTTACCGACTCCCATTGCCTAAAATTTGCAATATCCTCCTTTTTGTAGTTTCCCAACAAATAATATTGTGCGTACATCAAGGTGGAGAGGTGACCAGCATCCATAAAAAATCGGTCACGGAACGGCCAATGCATATCCGCAGGATCGTAATTAAAGAATTCTGAATACAATATATGCATGAAATCTGCCCCACCCATAGGTCCTCCCGGGTGTCCTGAATTTGCCTTTTCCACCATGGCCACGGCCAATGCCCTAATATTATCCGCTGCCAATTGATCTATTTGTTGGTTCATGTATTAAAAAGGTTGTTTGAATATTTACTTTTAATCTTTTCGTCGCAAAGATACCCCATTTGGAGCGCTATTTAAAATTAATATTCCATATATCACAATTACTGGGTGTATATTAAAAACTAAATAATCACTGTTGAAAATTGTATTTTTTTTTGACATCACTACCCTGAAACTTGGCCATAAAAAAACCCACAGAAAGTGGGTTTTCTAAAGTACGTGGGCAAGTTTATTGTTGGGCCATTTCCAAATTGATAACGAGATCTACCTCGTTTCCAATGGCTGCACTCGCTTCTCCAACACCATATTCCGTTCTATCAAGAGTTCCGGTCAGCTTTAATCCCGCCTTTAGTTTTTGACTACGTTGGTCCGTGATAACTCCATTGACCTTCCCTTTCAAAGTAACCGTTTTGGTAACCCCACGCATGGTAAGGTCTCCAGTCAAATCAAAAGTAGTATCTCCTGTTTTTTCAACAGACTTACTTTTAAAGGTAATGGTTGGATGTGCTTCTGCATCAAAGAAATCGGCACTTTTTAAATGACCATCCCTTTTTTCATTATCAGTATCTATACTGGCTGTATTTATGGTTACATCAAAAGAGGGGTTCATAAAAGTATCGCCGGCAGTAGCGGAAATATCAAATTCGTCAAAATTTCCGTCTACGGACGAAATCAAAAGGTGTGTAACTTCAAAACCGATTTTTGAGTGCGCTTTGTCCGCCGTCCAAGTGGACTGAGCAGCAAGTAGGGAGCAAAAAAATAGGGCTACCAAGGATAGTGTTGTTTTCATCATCAATAAATGTTAGTTGTTAATTTAATTATCTATTTAAGACCACGCACTCTATCAATGGTTTAATGGAAATATGTTAAAATTTTCATAAGAAAATATTTTAATGCTACTAGTAACCAACATTTTAACCAAAACCCAATCCTACCTAAAAAGATGGGATTTATACCTGTAAAACTTCAATTTTAAAATAGTAACTTTAGGGATGATGTATCAGTATTTGTGAAGTTTGTGCATCCATCAATATGAGTTTAAATAGTCCAATTTTTTAACCGTGATCGTCCGATTGTTTTCCTAAGATGACAGAATAAGCAAATATCCCATAAACCCTTCAAAATATTATGAAAAAAATTAAACATTCCTTGATGGTATTTTTACTTTGTTTCCCGATTGCACATGCGCAACGTGATTTTAGCGATGTTGAAATTACTTCGGAAAAACTGACCGAAAACGTTTACGTACTTTTTGGTGCCGGGGGCAACATTGGCCTAGCCATTGGACAGGATGCCGCCTATCTCATCGATGATCAATTTGGCCCTCTTACGGAAAAAATTGTCGCCCATGTCCAAACGATAACGGACAAGCCTATCAATTTTGTGCTCAACACACATATGCACGGCGATCATACGGGTGGCAATGAAAATTTGGCGAATGCCGGGGCCATAATCATTGCACATGAAAACGTAAGAGAGCGTATGGCGAGAGCCGAAGAACCCCAGCCCAAGGAAGCCTGGCCCGTGGTTACCTTTAACGACAAAATGACCTTATACCTAAAAAATGGAAAAAGTGTGCATGCCATGCATGTTAATCCTGCCCATACTGATGGGGACACATATTATTACTTTCCCAATGACAATGTTATCCATATGGGAGACAACTTTTTTAGTGGTCGCTACCCTTATATCGATTTGGGTTCTGGTGGCGATATTGATGGGTTGATATCCAATACAAAAATGGCTTTGGAACTTATTGATGACGAAACTAAAATCATCCCTGGTCACGGGGCAGTTTCCTCTAAGTCCGATTTAAAGGAGTATACGGAAATTTTGATTACTTTAAGGGAACGTATCAAGGAAGCCAGAGATTCTGGAAAATCTTTGGAGGAGGTCCAAAAAATGGGAATTTCCAAAGAATGGGACGAATCCCACGGACAAGGCTTCATCAATGCAGACAGAATTGTGGAATTCATTTACAAATCTGCCGATTAAAAACTTAGTAATATGAAAGAGTTACGCAAAGAAGACATCAAACAGGAGGTATTTGACCTATATGACGACTATGCCCACAACAGGGTGAGCAGAAGACTGTTCCTAGACAAGCTATCTATCTATGCCGTGGGTGGCATTACGGTATCCTCCTTGCTGGGTTTTATATCTCCGGATTACGTTAAGAAAATTCAGATACAGGCCGATGACCCCAATTTAAAATCGGAATACATTAATTACGATTCACCTAAAGGTGGTGGTTCCATAAAGGCACTGCTTTCTAGACCGGCCGATGCAAAAGAACAACTCCCCGGTATCGTAGTCGTACATGAAAACAGGGGCTTGAACCCCCATATTGAGGATGTTGGCAGACGGGCCGGATTGGCTGGATTCATCTCCTTAGCCCCGGATGCCCTTACTCCATTGGGCGGTTATCCCGGTAATGACGATGATGGCAGGGAACTACAAAGAAAACGGGACAGGGATGGAATGTTGGAAGATTTTATCGCTGCCTTTGAGTACCTTAAAAACCATCCGGAATGCAATGGAAAAGTAGGGGTTGTTGGCTTCTGTTTTGGCGGATGGATTTCAAATATGATGGCCGTAAAGGTACCGGACCTTGGTGCCGCTGTACCATTCTACGGAGGTCAGCCCACGGAAGATATCGATAAAATAAATGCACCTTTATTGCTACACTTTGGGGAATTGGATAAGCGGGTCAATGAAGGTTGGCCGGCTTATGAAACGGCCTTAAAGAAACATGGTAAAAAATATGAGGCGTTTATCTATGAAAATGCAAATCATGGCTTCCATAATGATACTACGCCCAGATATGATAGGGAGGCGGCCGAATTGGCTTGGAAAAGGACCATAGATTTTTTTAATAAACATTTGTCCTAATCGAAACGGGAAATATCTACGGAAACTTTAAGCTTGCTTTTTCCACTACCATAGACCACTCCCTTTAAAGGTGGTACGTCATAATAGTCCCTACCCCACCCCACCACAATATGTTGGTCCTTGGGAATTTGGTTGTTTGTAGGGTCAAAATCCACCCATCCAAAACCAGGAATGAAGACGGAGAACCATGCATGGGAAGCGTCCGCACCTACAAGTTTTTCTTTGCCGGGTGGTGGAAGTGTCTCTATATATCCGCTTACATAGCGAGCTGGTAGCCCAACAGATCGTATACAGGCAATGGCAATTTGGGCGAAATCCTGGCAAACTCCCTTTTTCTCTTTCATAACCTCTTCCACAGGCGTGGAAATACTTGTAAAACCTGAGACAAAATCAAAATCAGTATAAATTCGCTGCATTAGTTCATGTGAGGCATCAAAAACGGACCGATCTCCCTTAAATGAACGCTCTGCATATTCCTTGATATTCTTATCGGTACGTCGTATGAATATAGATTCCAAAACAAACTGTTTGGCATCCATAACGATAGGATCATTGCCGCTCAAGGCATGAAGTGCCTCGTTCATGGTAATTTTTCTACAGGCATCAGAAAAAAAGGAATCATAAATGGCCCCATAATGCCTTATAATCTTACTCTTGGTAGTTACCTTAAGCGTATCGTGCTCCGCTTGTATGGAAAATCGGGTGATGTAATTCCCAAAAAAATCGATGCGCTCGGTAATCTCGGCGGGTTTGGGACTAATGTTGATTTTGTAGTCCAATAACTCCTGTCCTTCCGACTTTCTTGGCCGTAACGTGGCAATATTATGGCAGTAATTGACCGGGGCGTTGTATTTATAGGTTGTGGTATGTGTTACGTTAAAAACCATGGTCAAATTGGAAAAGACTGGGTGAACATTTGGGTTTGTCTATCCGTGTGGTTAAAATAGGTACCCGTTAAGGATTGGGAGGTTTTATACAACAGATCCGATAGCTCGCCAAGCAGGGTATCCAGATCTTCCCTTACCACATCGTTCTTTGACTTGGTCATACACAATTTGGAAGACTCGGATAGGCGCAACTTGGAAAATACACTAAAAACGTATTTCTGGTAACTAGTCAATTGCTGATCTTTTCTGGAATGCGGCAATCTAGCTATATCCTTTTGCAGTCTTTTGATCATAAAGGTGAGGGATCTGGCATATTCCACATCCAAAATCACCAAATCCAGCACATGCTCCAATTGAATATGGGAACGATAACTGTATCTATAGATATTCAAACTTTCATGGCTGGTAAGTAGATATTCCAATAGATCATATTCTACTTGTGGATCATATTTTATGGCCAACAGGGAACGACACTTTGTTATGGTCAACATGCTTTGTTCCAATTGCAGACCAATGAAGTAAAGTAAAAGTCCTTGTTTCACCATAATACTTTCCTCAATAAGCCCCATGAAGGCAATCAATTGGGTTATTAATTGATTAAGAACTTTAAGTATTCTCAAAATGGAAGGATTTTCCTCCTCCTGGAAATTTTGCCATAGTTTTTGGATATTCTCAAAGACCCGCCACATATCCGAGGACCATAGGTTTCGAATGGAATAATAGGAATGACTGAACATGCCAATTGTGTGGGCCAAACTACCTACCCTATTTTTATCCCGTATGACGGAAAGCATTTCTTCATAGGGACTATCCATAGCAGGATGCCCTTCCTTGTTTTTTTCGGTGAAGCCGGGATAAGTGCCCGTTAAGTGGGTTACCGTTTTTAATAGAACCTGAAGTTTTAGGGCCTCCGGTTTTTCATCCCTATTTTGAACCATGGCCATTTGGCGCATCACCGTTCTGATAAACCGGGCATTTACCAAGGTACGGCCCACATAGCGACCGGCCCAAAAAAGATTTTCCGCCGTTAAACTGGGCAAATCGTCCAAACCGGATATGGCAATGGCCGACTTCTGTTCCCAGTTCTTATTTTTATCCTCTCTAACAACCTGATCTTCAACCACCCAAAAATCCTTACTGGTTCCTCCCCTTTGATTGGATACACGTACGGTTTTACTATCCGGAGCTACTCGCACCAATCCTCCTGGCATAACATTGTATTGGTCGCCCGAAGCAATGGAAAAGGCGCGCGTAACCACATTCCTAGGTTCCAAAATGTTCCCCGATAAATTTGGGGCAGTAGAAAAATTGATCTGTTCTTGGGCCACAAACCTATAAGGTCTTTCCAATATCTGCGCCTTTAGAGATTCCAAGTCCCTGTCGTTCAAAAACTTGCCAAAGTAGATACTTTCCCTGTTGGTCCTATCGATACGCTTTACCACCAAATTGGAAAGGTTGTTGAGCACATAATTCTTTTCCTTTTCCTGCCCGCACCACCAGGATGCGATTTGTGGTAGGATCAATTCTTCGTTTAAAAAATATTTGGCAATGGCGTGCATGAAAGGTATCAAACCGGGATTTTCGATTACACCACTTCCTACAGGATTAATGACCGATACATTTTTTCTTCGGACTACATCCAGAAGTCCCGCAACACCTAAATGGGAATCCTCCCTAAGCTCCAATGGGTCTGAAAAAGCATCGTCTACCCGTCTCAACACCACATCGATCCTTTTTAAACCTTGGAGGGATTTCATCCATAGGAACCCATCGCGAACCACCAAATCATTTCCCTGTACCAGTGGGTATCCCAAGAAGGAAGCCAAGTAGGCGTGTTCAAAATAGGTTTCATTGTGTGAACCCGGGGTTAAGATAACGATATTGGGGTTGTCTTTTTTACGGGGTGCGGCATCGATCAACATTTGATGGAATTCCTTAAAAAAGGCAGATAAACGGGTGACGTTCATCTTTGCGTACATTTCTGGAAGCGTCCTACTGGTAGTGGATCGGTTTTCGAGTGCATAACCCATACCAGAGGGTGCTTCGGTCCTATCGTTCACCACCCATAAACGTCCGTCCGTTCCCCGCGCCAAATCGGCCGCATATATAGAAAGAAGCTTATCGGTATTATATTCGATTCCATCGCATTGACGAAGAAAACCTCTATGCCCATAAATTATTTCATGAGGTATGATTCCGTCCTTTATCAACCTTCGGTCGCCATAGGCATCCTTAAGTACCAGGTTCAATAGCTCGGCCCGTTGCTTTAGTCCGGCCTCCACATTTTGCCATTCGTTTAGATGCATTACCAGGGGAACCACATTCAGGTTCCAAGGCCTATGCATTCCTTGGGGATCATTATATACATTGTAGGTGACCCCATTTTCCAACAGCAACCAATCAATATCCTTCTGGCGTCCAGAAAGTGCATTTTCTCCTAATTTATCAAAACCGGTGAACAGTTTTTTCCAATAGGCCTTTACATCATTGTTCGCGTTAAACAACTCATCGTTTCCAAATTTGGTAGTGTAGGTATTTAACCAGCTCGCCTTCGTAGTTATTGACATTAAATTCTGCTAATTACTTCTTTCTTAAATCCGTTACATGAGGATATTCAGGATTTATGGGTATCTCCTTATAGGCAAAAGTATTCGAAGCAACCTTAGGTTGTACAATTCTACCTGCAAAATTTGTTGAAGGAGTCATTTCTATCGGTGTTACCTCTCCTTGGGTATGTCCAAACTCCCAAAAACGGTTGATTCTTCTGGACTCAGCCTCATAACTATTCACGGGATAAGTATCGTAAGAACGTCCTCCCGGATGGGAAACAAAATAGGTACAGCCCCCGATAGATTTTTTGTTCCAATCATCCACTATATCGAAAACCAGAGGGGTATCCACACCTATGGTGGGATGAAGGGCGGACCAAGGTTGCCACGCCTTGAACCGCACACCTGCAACATATTCCCCTTTGGTTCCAGTTGGACTCAATTCTACCTTTATGCCATTGCATGTTAGGGTGTAACGTTGTTCAGTAAAGTTCTTCAATTTTACCTGAACCCGTTCCAAGGAGGAATCCACATACCGTGCCGTTCCCCTGCCGGACATCTCTTCTCCCAAAACGTTCCAAGGCTCAATAGCCATTCGCAGTTCCAATTGTATTCCGTTGATTTCTACCATGCCGTAAAGGGGAAAACGGAACTCGAAAAACGGGTCGAACCAATCCAATTTAAAAGGGTAGCCAGCATCGTTCAATTGATCTACAATGTCTTTGATATCCTCCTTTACATAATGTTCCAACAGGAATTTATCATGCAGTTCCGTGCCCCATCGTACCAAGTCATGTTTATACGGTTTTTTCCAAAACCAGGACACCAAGGTACGCACCAGCAACATCTGCATGAGGCTCATTTGGGCGTGTGGCGGCATGTCAAAGGCACGTAGTTCCAAAATGCCTAACCTACCTGAGGAAGAATCCGGGGAGTATAGTTTATCGATACAGAATTCCGCCCTGTGGGTATTTCCCGTAATATCGGTCAATAAATGCCTGAAGAGTCGGTCTGTCAACCAAAATGGCACTTCCTTGTCCTCTGGAATTTGGGAAAAGGCGATTTCCAACTCGTACAAATTTTCCAAGCGCGCCTCGTCCACCCTTGGTGCCTGACTCGTGGGGCCAATGAACGCTCCGGAAAAGAGGTAGGAAAGCCCTGGATGATGTTGCCAAAAGGTCAGTAAGCTCCGCAACAATTGTGGATTTCGCAATAGCGGACTATCCGCAGGCGTAGTTCCTCCCAGGGTTACATGATTCCCCCCTCCAGTTCCCGTATGTTTACCATCCAACATAAATTTTTCCGTACCCAAACGCGATTTCTTGGCCTCCTCGTACAGTTTTAGGGTATTCTCCGTCAGTTCTTTCCAATTAGCGGCGGGATGCACATTGACCTCTATAACACCGGGATCGGGAGTCACTTTTAATACTTCCAAGCGGTTGTCCCTTGGAGGTTCATAGCCCTCCAGAATAACGGGCACTTGCAATTCCCTGGCCGTCGCTTCAATACTGGCAACGAGATCCAAAAAATCATCAGCACGATCCAACGGGGGCAAGAACAAGAACAGTTTTGAGTCCCGAACTTCTGCGCAGATGGCCGTTCTCACATAGGGCTGATTTTTAGTTTCATGATTGAAATTACCATCCATACGTTCCTTCAAATCAGCGGCATACGGTTTTAAGGATGGTTTGGGTTCAAAGAGTTCGGGTTCCGCCGTAGGTTCTGATGGAACATCAGGATGCTTTGGCAACGACTCCAAGGGCAAGCGCAATCCAATGGGCGAGTTCCCTGGGCTTAAGAACAGATGAGTGCCCCTAAATTCCCACGTATTGGTTATCCATCGATCACCCTTTTTGTTCAAGGGCATTACATGTCCTACTGTTTTACCAACCCCTTGTTCCAAAACTTCACTAAGCTTTTTTCGCAAGGCAGTATCCTTTTCATTATACTCCTTGGGATCAATATCAACAGGTAATTTTCTTTCTTCCCACAGAAAATAAAAGGCATCTTCATAGGCTGGAGTAATGGAGTTCTTTGGACATTTCAAAAAATCTGCCAAGGTTTCTAAAAATTCAGAGGTAATATTTTCCGGGAGCTTGTATTCTTTGGTAAAAGACGCCAATAGCTCCGTATTCTTCCAAACGGTCTCCCCATCCTTTCGCCAATGGATACCGATCAACCATCTGGGCAAGGGTTCTCCCGGATACCACTTTCCCTGGGCATGGTGCAACATGCCTCCCTTGCCAAATACTTCCAATAAGCGCTGGGACAACGAACTTGCCAATTGACGCTTATGATCCCCATCCGCGGCCGTATTCCATTCCTCGGATTCCATATCATCTATGGAAACAAATGTGGGTTCACCCCCCATAGTTAAGCGCACATCATTTTGTTCCAACTCCTCCTCTACCTTAAACCCTAAATCATATATGACCCGCCACTGTTCTTCCGTGTACGGCTTGGTTACGCGGGGGGATTCAAAAATTCGGGTTACGGAATTCTCAAACTCAAATTGGGTTTCGCAGGGGTCGGTGAGACCATACACAGGTGCAGCACTCTCAAAGGATGGCGTACAGGCGAGCGGGATATGGCCTTCCCCCGCCAATAGACCGGAAGTGGCATCCAAGCCTATCCAGCCCGCTCCGGGTAGATATACCTCCGCCCAGGCGTGGAGATCTGTGAAATCCTCTTCGGGGCCAGAGGGACCATCCAACGATTTTTCATCGGCCTTTAACTGTACCAAATACCCCGAAACAAAACGAGCTGCCAAGCCCAAATGCCTCAGAGTCTGAACAAGGAGCCATGCAAAATCCCTACAGGAACCCAATTTTCTGTCCAAGGTTTCCTCACAAGTCTGTACCCCGGGTTCCATACGGATCGTGTAGTTCAGATACTTGTAAAGGCCTTGATTAAGACTGGTCAAAAAATCGATACTGCGTCTGGGGGTTCTGTCAATTGTGGACAACCATTCCTGCAGCATAGGTCCATTCTCAGTAATTTCGAGATAGGGCAATAGTTCCTTTTTAAGTTCAGGTTTATAGGTGAAAGGAAAATTTTCGACCGATTCCTCAACGAAAAAATCGAAGGGATTGATGGTCTTCATATCCGCAATGATTTCTACATCAACGGAAAGCTCGTCCGTTTTTTCTGGAAAGACCAAGCGGGCCAGATAATTCCCAAAGGGATCTTGTTGCCAATTGAAAAAATGGTTTTCAGGCTTTATCTTGATGGAATACGCTTCAATAGGTGTTCTGCTATGTGGAGCGGGTCTTAACCGGAATATGTGGGGAGAAAGATTAACCCTCCTGTCGTATTTATATCGGGTACTATGTTTGATCGCAACTTTTAAAGCCATAAATTCAAATATTTCAAGCCTAACTAAGATAGAAACTTAATTGTCAATTATAGGTTTTAAAGACTGTTTCCTTGATATTTTTATCCAAATCCTAGTTCTCGGGATTTTTTTTGAATTAATCATAATTCGAATAGCAGAAGTTAAAATAATACACCCTTGTTAAAATCCGGAATGGTTATCTTGTAAACCCAAATTGTTGCCTTTATCATTATTTTGAATTCATGACGACCGAAGGAACGTATTTAAAATAACCTAAAAAATTACATTTGTGAAAACAACATTAGCGCTTACCGTAACCACTTTATCATTTTCCATAGTGGGTTTTGCCCAGGAACCAGACTGGGAAAAAATGTATAAGGAATCCCAAAAAACGGAGGTCTACCAACCTGTTCCTCCCAAAGTGGTTCCCGGGAATTTTTTTGGGGAGGCACCATCGGATGCCCTTATCCTTTTTGATGGAACCGATTTGGGCAAGTGGACCTATGACAATCCCAAAAATCCAGAATCCTGGAAAGTAGTCGACGGTATCTTGACCGTTGACAAAAAAGCCGGTAGTCTTACCACAAAGGATACATACATGGACTACCAACTCCATTTGGAATATCAAATCCCCAAGGATATAACGGGCGAGGGACAAAGCAGGGGAAATAGCGGTATTTTTTTAGCCTATTTAGGCCTTGATGAAAGCGGGTTGTTCGAGGAGGGATATGAAATCCAAATATTGGACAATTACAATAACGAAACATACGTAAATGGACAAGTGGGCTCTATGTACAAACAGTCCATTCCCTTGGCCAATGCCGCAAAGGCACCGGGTGAATGGCAGACCTATGATATCGTCTGGAGAGCCCCTCGTTTTAATGAAGATGGCAGTGTAGCATCACCCGCCAGCGTTACCGCCCTGCACAATGGTGTTCTAGTACAAAACAATTATGAATTAAAAGGCATAACACCTTGGATAGGTCCACCAAGTTATAGAAAGCATGGTGCTTCCCCTATTCGTCTTCAGGCCCATGGGGATCCCAGTGAACCCATCAGTTTTAGAAATATATGGCTTAGGGAACTGTAATTCGCTTAATATAAATAAATTACCGCCAATGTCCGAACCTAAAAAACATCGCATCTATACCATGACCTTCGCAGGGGTATATCCCCATTATGTAACAAAAGCAGAAAAAAAGGGTAGAACAAGGAAAGAAGTTGACACCATTATTTTCTGGTTGACAGGGTATGATAAGGCTTCATTGGACAAAATAATTTCGAATAAGATAAACTTTGAGGCCTTTTTCGAAGAAGCTCCCAGACTCAATCCAAATGTTTCCAAAATAACCGGGGTCATTTGTGGGCACAGAGTTGAAGATATAGAGGACGAGCTCATACGGAAAGTACGCTACTTGGATAAACTGATAGACGAATTGGCCAAAGGAAAATCCATGGAAAAAATTTTACGGCAATAAATGGGTCCTTTTACAACAAAAAGTAACCAGATGAAATTCAAGGCTTCAGCTAATATAAAATTGAAATAGAAAACCTCTGTAACAATAGTTACCCAGATAATCGTTAAGAAATTTTATTTTTGTCCCAAAATTCAAGGTATGTTCGGCAAAGGTTCCAAATTGTACAGTATTCTTTTTTTAAAATGCCCAAGATGCCATGAAGGGGCCTTTTTGGAGGCTAATCCCTATAAATTGAGTAACTTCAACAAAGTAAAGGAGAACTGTCCAAAATGTAATCTAAAATACAGTATAGAACCCAGTTTTTATTACGGAAGCATGTATGTTTCCTATGCTGTGGGCGTAGCGGTAGCCGTGGCGGTTTATGTTCTTACGTTGTTATTTGGCCTGGATTTAAGTATTCTTGGAATTTTTGGGGCTATCGTAGGCGTATTGGTATTGGCCATGCCATGGATTGCGGCCGTATCAAAGTTGATTTGGGCGAATTTCTTCTTCCACTATAATAAGGAAATTGCCGAGAAAGTTAAATAATTTCGTACATGATACAGGAACTTACAGAAAGCTATGGGACTATCTTTGAAAAGGACCTCATCAATGAAATCGCACAGGTAGGCACCTTTAAAGAGGTTCCAGAAGGATACAAACTCATCGAAATTGGCGACTATATCAAAGGAATGCCCCTTTTAATTTCTGGAGCCATCAAAATCCTTCGAGAAGATAATGACGGCGATGAATTGTTATTGTATTATCTGGAAAAAGGAGATACGTGTTCCATGACTATGGCCTGCTGCATGGGCGATTCAAAAAGTGAAATTAGGGCAATAACGGAAACCGATAGCAAACTAATTATGGTTCCCATGCAAAAAATGGAGGAATGGACCGTTAAATATAAATCTTGGCGAAATTTTGTTTTTAACAGCTATCATGAACGATTGAACGAACTGTTGAGTACCTTGGATAGCATTGCATTTGATAAAATGGATGCCCGCCTGATCAATTACCTTAAGGAAAAAGCCAGGATCAATAAGGGCGACATTATTCACAATACCCACCAAGAAATAGCTTATGAACTGCATAGTTCCAGGGTGGTGATTTCCAGACTGCTAAAAAAGCTGGAACAGATGGGTTCCATTGAATTACACCGCAACTACATAAAAATTTTGGATTTATAATCCTTTGTAACCAAAGTTACTGCAAGGCTTCCATGGGTGTCATAGCTTCGCGCTATAATTAAAAAACCCACATGGAAGTACTCCACATATTTGGTTACATCAGCGCATTGATCATTGGAATATCCTTAGGCCTTATTGGTGGTGGCGGTTCCATTTTGGCTGTACCCGTTCTCGCCTACCTTTTTTCCGTAAATGAAAAAGTGGCCACGGCCTATTCGCTTTTTATAGTTGGGGCCAGTGCCCTTGTGGGCGGATGGAAACAACACCTTAAGGGCTATGTTGATTGGAGGACTGCCCTTGTGTTTGGCATACCGGCCATTGTTGGGGTAAGCTTGGTTAGACATTATCTAGTTCCCGTATTACCCGACGTTTTATTTGAAATGGGCGGTTTTCAATTTACCCGCCGTATGGGTATGTTCGGGCTGTTCGCCTTCTTGATGATACCGGCCGCATACTCTATGTTAAGAACAAAAAAGGAAGTCCCTAAAAAAGTAGGTGGAGAGGTTAAATATAACTACCCGCTCATCTTGGCCGAAGGCCTGCTGGTTGGAGGCATTACCGGATTAATTGGTGCTGGCGGAGGTTTTTTGATCATTCCGGCCCTGGTCATTTTGGCCAATGTAGAAATGAAGGTCGCCGTGGGCACCTCTTTGATAATTATTGCGGTAAAATCCTTGATGGGCTTTTTCTTGGGGGATGCCTTGACCATGGAAATCAACTGGTCCTTCCTTCTCCTGTTCACCGGTCTCTCTTTTTTAGGAATTTTCATTGGTAGTTATATTGGAAACTACATCGATGGCAATAAATTAAAGAAGGGCTTCGGATATTTTATACTGGTAATGGCCGTTTTCATTTTTTATATGGAGTTTTTTTCCATTCCATAAATCACACTTTCCGCAAATTTAAAGCCTTTCCCCCATTCATCAGGGTTTTTGTATTCCTTATGTAACATAAGTAACTGTATACATTTTTTGGAATGGGTACTTTTAAATAATTGAACCATTAAAATCAGCGATTATGAAAGTAGAACAAATTTATACAGGGTGCTTGGCACATGCGGCATATTATATTGAAAGCAAAGGCGAAGCTGCCGTATTTGACCCACTACGTGAAGTTCAGCCTTATTTGGATCGGGCAAAAAAGGACAACGCCGAGATCAAATATGTTTTTGAGACCCATTTCCATGCGGATTTTGTCAGCGGGCACTTGGACCTCCAGAAAAAAGCCGGAGCAAAAATCGTGTTTGGACCGGGAGCCAAACCTGCCTATGAAGCGATTACCGCGGAAGACGGTCAAATTTTTGAGGTTGGTGACTACAAGGTAAAGGTAATCCACACACCGGGACATACTATGGAAAGTACTACCTATTTACTAATTGATGAAAAAGGAAACGAACATGGAATTATCACTGGCGACACCTTGTTTATTGGAGATGTGGGCAGACCTGATTTGGCACAGCATGTGGTATCGGAATTGACCGAGGAAAAATTGGCGGGACATCTATTCGATTCCCTTCGAAACAAAATCATGCCATTGAGCGACGAACTGATTGTATATCCCAACCATGGAGCTGGTTCCGCTTGTGGCAAAATGATGAGCAAGGAAACTACTGATACGTTAGGGAATCAAAAAAAAGTAAATTATGCCCTTCGAGCAGATATGACCAAAGAGGAATTCATCAAGGAATTGCTTACTGGACTAACCACACCACCCGGCTATTTTCCCAAAAATGTTTTAATGAACATTAAAGGATACGAGAGTCTGGACAATATCATGGACAGGGCCACTACACCCTACTCCCCCGAGGCGTTTGAAGCCGTGGCCAATGAAACCGGAGCTTTGGTACTCGATACGCGGGATGCGGCCGATTTTGCAAAGGGCTTTATACCCAACAGTATCAATATAGGTTTGGAAGGAAGTTTTGCCCAATGGGTAGGTGAAATGATTCCGGATATTAAACAGGAAATTCTTCTGGTGACCTACGATGGAAAAGAGGAAGAGGCCATTACCCGCTTATCCAGGGTGGGCTATGACAACACCGTGGGCTTTTTGAAGGGGGGCTTTGAGGCTTGGAAGGACTCCGGTAAGGAATTTGAAATGGTCAATCGCATTTCGGCCGCGGAACTGGAAAAAGCTATGAAAGATGAAAGGCCATTGATTATAGACGTTCGCAAAAAAAGCGAATTTGATTCCGAGCATCTCCTTGGTGCCATCAACATCCCGCTTAATGAAATAAACCAACATTTGGCAGAATTTCCAAAGGACACCACTTTTGTCCTGCATTGCGCCGGTGGCTATAGAAGTATGATTGCCGCATCCATTCTGAAACAACGCGGATGGCAGGATTTTGCGGACGTAGAGGGTGGTTTTGCAGATCTTTCCAAAACAAAACTTCCAAAATCGGATTATGTGTGTCCGTCCACTATGTTATAATCTGGTTAGATTAAAGATAAAGCCCCTATAAAGGGGCTTTTTTGATTGGGTGAAATGTAACTTATGTTACTGTTTTAGTAAATTGCAATTAGTAGTTTTGTGTTCAATTAAAAACTGTGTTTGTATGAAAGTAGAACAGATTTACACAGGTTGCCTGGCCCAGGGAGCCTATTATATAGAAAGTAAAGGTGAAGTTGCTATCATCGACCCTTTAAGGGAGGTAAAGCCTTATATCAACAGGGCCAAACTGGATGATGCTAAGATCAAGTATATTTTTGAGACACATTTTCATGCCGACTTTGTGAGCGGTCACGTTACGTTGGCCAAAGAGACGGGGGCGCCCATTGTTTTTGGTCCCAACGCCAATCCCAATTTTGAAGCGATAATAGCAGAGGACAATCAGGAATTCAAACTGGGCGAGGTAACCATAAAGGTACTTCATACTCCGGGGCATACCATGGAAAGTACCACCTATCTTTTAAAGGACAAAGATGGAAAGGATCATGCCATTTTTAGTGGCGACACCTTGTTCCTGGGTGATGTTGGCAGACCTGACCTCGCGCAAAAAATGGGTGTTTTGACAGAAAAAGACCTTGCCGGATTTCTATACGATAGCCTTCGGGAGAAAATAATGCCCCTTGCCGATGATGTTATCGTTTATCCCGCACACGGGGCAGGTTCCGCCTGTGGAAAGAATATGATGAAGGAAACCGTGGATACCCTTGGCAACCAGAAAAAAATGAACTATGCCCTACGCGCGGATATGACCAAAGAGGAATTTATAAAAGAAGTTACGGACGGTTTGTTGCCACCACCACAATACTTCCCTCTGAACGTAAAAATGAATAAAGAGGGTTATGAGGATATAGAACAGGTGCTTGAAAGGGGCACTAGGGCCTTGTCACCAAAAGCCTTTGAAGTGGCCGCGAATGAAACCGGCGCCATTGTACTGGATGTGCGTAATGCTGCCGATTTTGCCAAAGGACACATCCCTAGGTCCATATTCATAGGTCTCGATGGTAGCTTTGCACCTTGGGTAGGTGCCTTGATAGCAGATGTGCAACAACCCATTTTATTGGTCGCCCCAAAAGGACTGGAAGAGGAAGCCGTAACCAGATTGTCCCGAGTAGGTTTTGACAATACCCTAGGATACTTGGAAGGTGGATTCGAGGCCTGGAAAAAGGCCTCCATGGAATATGATACCGTAAGTCAGGTGGATGCTGTAGAATTGAAAAATGAACTGGAAAACGACAATGCACCCGTATTCGATGTACGAAAAAGTAGTGAATACCTATCAGAACATGTGCTGGAAGCGTATAACACGCCCTTGGATTATTTGAACGATCACCTATCCGAATTTCCTGAAAAGGAAACCTTTTACGTACATTGTGCCGGAGGTTATAGGAGCATGATCGCCGCTTCCATACTTAAAAGTAGGGGCATACATAATTTAATCGATGTAAAAGGTGGTTTTAAGGCCATCAATGAGGCAGGAATACCGGTTTCCGAATATGTTTGCCCATCTACCTTATAAAACTTGGTAATTTGATTAATCGAGCATTAATAAAATTTAAACGTTAGAAAATCAAATACATTAGCTTTAATTTTTAGTTAATTAGAGACCCATGGAAAGAGTTCATTCGATAATTTTTGTGGGTCTTTTTTATCCCGTAGATCCTACATTTCTCTTTTTCAGGAATTTTTCGCTTATGTAACCATAGTTACTGTAGGTGGCCAATACACATGCTACCTTTACGGTACTATGGTAAAAAGGCCGTAGTAACAACATCGATCGGTATTTAGGGATAGGTATTGATCGGATTGTTTTTAATTGGTTGGTTGTTTAAAGGAGACAGGCCAAAAAGTCTGTCTCCTTTTAAAAGTACTCACTTTAAAATTCTAAAAACATGTCATTTCTAAGCGCACTATTTGGTTCCAAAAATACTACCGAAACGGGAAACATTGTCATTTTGGACAAAACCGACTATGCAACGGCCATTAGCGGCCCTAAAGTACAATTGGTGGATGTAAGAACACCCTCGGAATACAATGGAGGCCATATCAAAAAAGCCATCAATATCGATTTTTTCAATGCCTCGAACTTCAAAGTGGCCTTTGAAAAAATGGATAAGACCAAACCTGTGTATGTGTATTGCCGATCTGGGGCAAGAAGCCAAAAAGCGGCCCGCAAGCTTGTAGCCATGGGTTTTAACCAAATATATGACTTACGGGGAGGTTATAATGCCTGGAATTAACCGGGCCATAAAATCGATATATTTATGAAAACAACGCTCATAGTTCAGAACCTTAAATGTGGGGGCTGCGCAAAAACGATCGTTAACAAAGTGTCGGAATTGGAAAATATATCGGACGTAGCCGTAGATGTTGAAAACTCTTCGGTTTCCTTTGTATATCAGGATTTGGAGGATGCCCTAAAAGTTAAGGAGAAACTTCAAAAAATAGGGTACCCATCCGTAGATATGGAAAACACCACAGCGGCCAAGTTAATTTCCTATTTGAGCTGTGCTACTGGCAAAATGAAATAGCGCTTTAAAATGGTATTTCGAGGCCGATGTTTCAATTGGACTGACCATTACCCATATCAACATAAGGAAGTTTTTAGTCTCCCCACAAAAATCGATGGCACTGGTACAAGCCGATTTAATTCAAAAAATCCAAACCGATGAAAAAAATCCTATTGATAATCCCGCTTATATTTTTGGCAAGCTGCAAAAATTCAGGGGAAACTGAAAAATCGATTTCCCAGGTAGCAATAGAAAAACCAGCTTTTACCCAACAAGAAGCTTTAAGGGGTAAGGAACTCTTGGAAGCAAAATGTTATGTCTGTCATGGTCCCGATGCCAGCGAGAATGCCCGCATCGCCCCTCCAATGGTGGCCATTAAGGCAAGATACCTCATGGACAACCCCAACAAGGAGGAATTCGCCAATGCCATTTGGAAGTTTGTTGAAAAACCTAGCCTTGAGAAAGGCAAAATGAAGGGTGCCCTAAAAAGGTTCGGGGTTATGCCCTATCAACCTTACAAGGAAGAAGAAATACGACTCCTATCGGATTACATCTATGAATTTAAAATAGAAGAGCCGGACTGCTTCAAGGAACATTGGGAGAAAGGCCACGGCGGAAAGGGTGATTATCAACAACAAGGAAAGGTCTTCCATAATGGCGCCGAACCTGCAGAAAAATCCATTAAACAACTAGGATTGGAAATGGCCCAAAGTACCCAAAAGGTGTTGGGTAAAAACCTTATGGGCTCAATGCAAAAAGAAGGTCCGGTCGCCGCATTGAAGTTTTGCAATGAAAGGGCCTATCCGTTAACGGACAGCATGGCAACAGTGCATGGGGCCAAAATTAAAAGGGTATCGGAAAAGGCCCGAAATCCCCTAAATAAGGCAAACTCCCAAGAAATGGAACAAATCGCCTATTTCAAGGAAAAAATCGGTGCAAAAGAGGACTACGAACCTATAGTAATCGAGAACGGCGACAAAACGCAATTCTACTACCCTATCGTTACCAACGATATGTGCTTAAAATGTCACGGAAAACCAGGCGAGGATATTGCCACTGAGGTAGTCTCCATCCTGAGGGAACGCTACCCTAGTGATGCCGCAACCGGCTATTCCACCAATGAAGTACGGGGAATATGGAGTATCGTTTTGGAAAATACGAATAATTAGGGTATTCAGAATTAAACCCAATTAAATATTCATAAGCTTAAAACAGCCCTTACTTCAATAAAGTTTATCCTGATTTAAATGATATTGACCCGGAACAAGCTTTACTTATTCTTCGGCCTAAATGGAAAAATGAAGGTTATCAGCAGATAACTTTTTTTCAAAATTTCATTTAATTGCTTGAGATTTGATACTTGTTATTTAAATATCGAAGTCTGGAAAAGTTTTCACCTACTTCTGAAACGTCATTTGTCAAGATTTCTTTTTATGTAATCCGAAGCCAGAAATATTCTGGCCAATAAAATCCTGTGGCATATCCTCATCGCCCGGGTATCCTAATTTGACTGTACCGCTATCCTCCGGAATATAATGGGTCTTAAAAATATAATCCCACAGACTTAAACTGATTCCGAAATTGACACCATATCGCTTATCCGATGGCAGGTTGTAGGCGTGGTGGTACAGATGCATTACCGGATTGTTCAAAAGATATTTCAAAGGTCCCCAGGTAATCTTGATATTTGAGTGGTTCAGATGCCCAATAGCTATGGCAAAAAAATGGACGATATACGCTTGTTCCGGCTCAAAACCGCCCAAGATCATCACCCCAAAAGTCTTTAAAGGTTTGTATAGGATGTTTTCCATCCAATGGTAGCGCAAATGTGCGGCGAACCCCATTTCCTTTACACTGTGGTGTACCTTATGGAAATTCCAAAGCACCTCAAACCGGTGTAAAAGAATATGTGTAAACCACTGGACAAAATCCAATATCAAAAAGAAAACCAACAATTGGGTCCAAGAGGGCCAAGCCGTAAAATCAATTAAGGCCAAACTTTTGGCCGTAATTCCCATATCAGCAAAAAACAATTGAAGTATCTTATAAACACCACTGACAACAATCGCAAAAAGGAAAAAGTTGAAAAACATATAAAAGGCATCCAACCAAAAGTCCTTCCTGAAGATCCCTTGTTCCTTACGCCAGGGAAAGGCAATTTCCAATGCCCAAACTACCAAGGATATCAAGATAAGACCCCAAAAAAAGTTCGTATACCAGGGCACCTCAAATAATATGGATTTCCAAGTCCAGTTTAGGGTGCCCAAAAAAGAATTGTAAAAAGCCTTTAAATATTCCATCGCCTTTGTTTACATTTTCAAAGATAGTTCCTTGCAGCATAAGGTTTGGTAACTTTAGTTACAGAACTATAGTGACAATATCACTATATTGTAGTTCATTTTGGCACATAACGTATTAACAACCAAATTGTAAAGTAAGAAGCGGCAACTTACATAATTTATTGCCCTTTTAGTAATAGTAATAACCAATTAATCTTTTTATCATGAAAAAAAATATGGGTAGTGCGGATAAAACCATCCGAATCATAATCGCATTGGCAGTTTTTGCCTTGTATTACTTCAATGTCATTGGAGGAACATTGGCCTATGTATTGATGGCCTTGGCCGCCATTTTTCTATTGACCAGTTTCATCAGTTTTTGTCCGCTGTATACACTCTTCGGAATTAATACCTGCAAAACAAAGTAATTCCCAATATCAACAATGGATTTTAGGCCGGTTCCTTTGGTAGGGATCGGCTTTTTTATGATCAATATCATATTAATTCATGGTTCTGTAACCAATGTTACACAATTCATAAAAATTACCCTATATATTTAACAAGTTGAACAAAAAAACTTAAGAATGAGCTCACATCATCAAATACTTGTTATTGGAGGGGGAACGGCCGGAATCATGGTGGCATCGCAATTGATAAAGCAAAAAAAACTCAGGGATGTAGCGGTCATTGAACCATCTGACACCCATTATTACCAGCCGGCATGGACCTTGGTAGGTGCAGGCACCTATGATTTTGACAAAACCGCTAGACCCATGTCGACCGTTATGCCCAAGGAAGCTACATGGATCAAGGACAAGGCGACAGGGTTCGATCCTGAAAATAATATAGTACATACGGCTACCCAAGGGGATATATCCTACGACTATTTAGTAGTGGTTCCAGGATTGGCCTACGATTATAGCTTGGTTCCAGGTCTAGGAGAGGCCATGGACAAAGGTGTGGTGTGCAGTAATTATACGGATCCGAAACACACTTGGAACGTAATCAAAAACTTTAAGGGAGGAACTGCCCTGTTTACCCAGCCTACAACCCCGATCAAATGCGGTGGGGCTCCACAAAAAATAATGTATCTAGCGGAAAGCCATTTTAGAAAAAGTGGTGTAAGGGACAAAACCGATGTCGTTTTTGCAACCAGTGGAACGGTCATATTTGGGGTTAAGGAAGTGGCCAAAACATTAATGGAAGTTGTGGATAGAAAGGATATCAATCTGCGGTTTTACCATAAATTGGTGGCCGTGGATGGAGACAAAAAAATCGCTTGGTACGAGCTTGGAAAGGATATCACTGCAGGTGGTTGTGTGGTGATGGCCGGTGAGGACGATGACAGGCTTTTGGACGACTCCTTCCAATACAACTACAAGGACGTTAAGGTAACCGTAGACGGAAACCGATACGGTATCCATTACGATATGTTGCATACCGCTCCCCCTTCCGTTGCTCCTGAATTTGTCAAAAATTCTGTTTTGGTGAACGATGCCGGATGGTTGGATGTAGACCATAAAACCATGCAGCATACCAAATATCCCAATATTTTTGGATTGGGTGATGTAGCGGCCTTACCAACGGCAAAAACCGGAGCTGCCATTCGCAAACAAGTTCCCATAGTTGTGGATAACATCGATAAACTGATTAAAACAAAATCCATGGGCTCAAAAGCCTACAATGGATATTCTTCCTGTCCCTTAGTAACCGATTATGGTAAGATGGTCTTGGCAGAATTTGACTATAACAACAATTTTACACCGGATCCCAAATTAAAACAGATGTTGGTTTTTGATTCCTCCAAAGAGCATTGGAGACTATGGATGCTAAAAAAATACGGACTCCCTTATTTATACTGGAACAAGATGATGAAAGGCCAAGACGTTTAAAAAAACTGAATTTTAACTAACTCAAATTAATTCCTTAGGCAAAACACCTAGGGAATTTTTTAATTTATATAGGGCAATAAAAAAATGCTAAAAAATTCATAAATAAGCTGTTATGCAACCCTAGTCACAGTAATCCTCCCTCAAATTCAAGAATTTCATGAAATAAATAAAAAAATGTCATGAAAGGTTTTAGAAAGAACTGCTTATCAGGTTTAGTGAGTGTTGTCCTGTTATTATTGGCAACCTCCTGCGATAAAGAAGAAAACAATGCCGTAATTAATGATTCCCTATCAAAAACAGAAGAGAATGCTTTAATTTTTATGGTAGAAGAAGAAAAATTGGCCTTGGATACCTACACCTATTTAGGTGAATTGTGGGGTATTAATCAATTTTTGAATATCCAAAAAAGTGAACAATCCCATGTAAATGCGGTATCCATTCTAATAGAACGTTACAACCTAACATATTCCAGCTTACCGGAAGGGGAATTTATGAATGAGGAGCTTCAAGGACTATACAACCAATTCGTTATAGACGGAAGCAAATCACAATTGAATGCACTACTCATTGGTGCTACCATTGAGGATTTGGATATTGTCGATCTTGAAGACCAAATGCAATCGATTTCGAACGGTGATATTTTAAATGTTTTCGAAAGCTTACAGTGTGGTTCAAGAAATCATCTAAGAGCTTTTGTAGGTGCGATTAATCAAATGGGCGGTAACTATACTCCTCAATATTTATCCATGGAAGAATACCTCAACATTTTAGAAAGTAGCAATGAACGCTGTAATTAAAAATTGTAGTTGAGGATAAAATCCACATGGAGCATATCCACCTTGTTAAAGACAAAATTGGGATTGTCAGGAATGTCCCCATTGCCGATTTTACTTGTGACCAAAAGTTCTGGTTTTAAATTCCTTAACCCTTTTATATTAAAAAAAAGGTCCAAGTTCACATGGGTGTAATCCGGCATCGCATACTTGTTGGTTTCAGCATCTGTGACGGTTGGCTTCCAGTGCCTTCCCAAACTGAAGATGGTCCTGACATCCATCTTTTCCCTTAAAAGCGCAAAGGTATCATCATAGGTAAATACGAGCGCATGATTGTTGGCGGTACCCTCGCTACGTTCCCTTTTTTGGAAACTGAAAAGGTCTTCCCTGCCCCACTCCCGTGGGAATAGGAACTGTCCGCGGGGCAATATGTAATCATACCCTAAGGAAAGGTGGGTTTTCTGGGCTGTAAAGCGCCATTGCAGACCGATAATATCAGAGGAGGACTTGGCGAAATACCTAAATTCCTGCAATGCATTTCCCCCGTTCCCTACCCTGTTTTGGTGCAACCATTCCGCCTCCAACAACCATTTTTCATTCAAACGGAGACTGGGCTTTACATAAACCGTATTGAATACATTGTCCACATAGTAATTCCAAACATCCATTTGTAGGTTTTCGGTCAGTTTTACATCGGAATTAAAAATGAGGATAAAATCCGATTCCGTATTCCCGCCATACAGACTTTCTGAACCAAAAACGGACCTTCCTACCGGATAGGTGCCAATACTCTCACCGATGTTGAAAAAACCACCCGTAGAACGTGGGGCTATTTCATTGAGCACCCCCAATTGAAAGGTATTCTGTGAGCTTTGTTGGTGCCTGTACCAAAATCCTTGTACCAATGTAGGGATCATCCTGCCATCCTGGGGATTGATCAAGGGCGTATTGATTTTCATTCGTCCCAGAGTGAATCGGTTTTTTTCATTCCGATAGTCCACATACAATTCCCCGAGGATAAAAACGGCATCGTTTTCCAGGTCCAATCTGTCAAACTGACCCTCCTCATACCTACTTAACCTTCCTGTGACGCCATCGGGAACGGTCAAATCCTGAAGTCCCATATTTGTGGAATTATAGACTGCGGTGCCAAGGGTAAAACGACTTCCCAAATTCAATGTGTATTTCAAATGACCTCCTGTGGACAAGGCACTAAAATCCTTCAACCCACCTTTATTGGATGTATGCATAAAATAATTCCGCCATTGTCCGGAAAAGCTTCCATATACTTTGGTCTTGGTCCTATCTTGGGAACACACTAAAATGGGTACTAACAATAAAAGACAAAATTTTCTCATGTACCCTTATTTGGACTTTTCTATATTATAGTTCCTTTTGTAATATTCCATAATGGGCTGGAAGGGACCGAACTTGTGCTGTTCCAGGGGAAAATCGTCTACCCATGGTCCGTAGGATGTGGATACTGGCTTTAGTTTTTTATCGGGATAGTCCGCCTCTGTATTCGCTTTTATGGGTCGGTCAAAACTGTTGATATAACCGGCTACATGATAGGCCTCTTCATCCGTAAGTTTTGGATTTTTATAGGTGGCCAATCCAAAGGGCATATTGCTCTTAATGAATTCAGCGGCCGTAATCACCCGGTGCATGCCTGCGCCATTGTTAAAACTATCCGCGCCCCAAAGAGGTGGATATAGATACCCCTTGGAGGCATCGGGTTTTTTAATTCCCTGACCGTCGGCTCCGTGACAAACCAGGCACTCCTTATCATACACCAATTTTCCTCTATCCAAATCAACCCTCTCTTCCGGAATTTTTATTTTTGGATATCCTTTATACTCGTTTTCCTTTTCTTTGGGCAAGTCTTCACCCAACCACTCCATGTAAGCGACAATGGCCAGCATTTCCTCGGAATCTTTGGGCAACTTCTTACCGTCCATACTACGCTCCATGCACCCATTGATACGATCTTTTAAATCGCCCAAAGCATTGGCCCTTCCTCCAAATTGGGGAAACCGATTTGCTACTCCCACCCATGATCCAGAGCCCGCCTGGGTCCCAAATTGCAAATGACAGTTGGTACAAGTGAGATTATTCCCGGTAAATCTTTTGTTTGGGGCATCAGCCTGAGGACCCATTTGACCGGGCGTTTCCGAAACAAATAAAAAACCCTTCTTCACTTGGGGGGGCATACTACCATTGGCCAAAGCGTCTACTACATCCTTAGGATACCATTCCTCCGCCTTTTCTTCCACAAGAAGGGAGTTGGTGGTTTCCGAAGGTCCGGGTCGATAGGTCAAAAGTGTAATAAAAAGTAGGGTAACCAAGATGAGAACTGTAGCAAAGAGCCAGAAAAGACGTCTTACCAAATATCCAAAATGCTCCATAACTTGGTGTACAAACTTTTAAAAGACCAACGAAATTAGTACTCGACTCTAGAAAACACAGTAACAATTGTTACAAATAAACCCAAAAAGAAACGATATTTTCGTAAACTTATCGAGAAATTTATCGATGGAACGAGCAGTGAGCCGTCATCCATCAACTTGAAACCAGTCAATGAAATCAAAAAAAGACATGTACAATATGAGATCAACAATGAGCTTACTTACCGCCATTTTATGTATGGCCATTTCCACGGCACAGGAATGGGAAACGCCCATTATCACAGGTTATGGCAAAATCAAGAATTTCAAGAATGTGGCCGTACAGCCCGATGCCTCCTTGGAATACAAATTGGTTTTTGATATTACGAGTGATTCTGAAATGGACGGTGTAAACAAGGGTTTGTGGAAAATTGCAAGGGTCATCAACATGTTGGGGTCCGCTGACATACCATCGAATAAGGTCCATATAGTTGCCGCGCTTCATGGAGCTGCCACTTTTGCCACATTGAACGATACCAAACACCAAGAAATGTACAGCAAGGCCAATCCAAATACGGAGTTGTTGAAATTATTGAAAGAGTACGGGGTGGAACTTTTTGTCTGTGCACAGGCCACGGCTGCCCGAAATATCATGGCGGAAGACCTCAACCCAAATACGGAATTGGCCCTATCCGCGATGACCGTTCTTGCCAATTATCAGTTGCAGGGCTACGCCTTGATGCCTTAATATTTTCGAATGAAGGATTTTTGGAACCAGAGATATGCTGAGGAATCCTTTGCATATGGCACCGAGCCAAACCAATTCTTTAAACAGGAATTAGATATTTTGGAGCCAGGTTCCCTTTTGCTCCCTGCCGAAGGCGAGGGAAGAAACGCCCTGTATGCCCTACAAAAAGGTTGGGAAACAAGTTGTTTTGATTATAGCGAATCCGCCCGAAAAAAAGCCCTCGACTTAATCGCTCCGTTTGGTTTTGATGTGGATTATCAGATATCCGATGTTTTGGACTATACTTCCGCAAAACAGTTTGATGTCCTTGGATTCAGTTATGTCCATTTTCCAAAGGAAATCAGGCTAAAGGCCCATCAACACCTCATCACATTTTTAAAACCTGGAGGAACGGTGATTTTTGAGGCATTTGCAAAATCCCAATTGGGGAAGGCCTCTGGCGGACCCAAGAACTTGGAGATGCTTTTTACCCTCGCAGAAATTAAAGAAGAATTTAAGGGGATATCATTTTCCTACCTGGAGGAATTGACCACCTACTTAAAGGAAGGGCTTTATCATGTAGGTGAGGCTAGTGTAATAAGGTTTACAGGTACAAAAGGGGCTAACTGAATTAGCCCCTTTATTAAAAGTTATAATTGGATTGCCTGGAAACTGATCTAGAATTTATACTGCAAAAATGCAGAGAAATTTCTACCAGGATCATTGATTGGCACCCTTCCAAAATCTGCCTGGTTATTAAAGGTAAAGTTCAAATGATTGTTGTACGTGGCATCGAACAAGTTCAGTACGGCTACTCCCAAGGAAACGTTCTTGATAGGTATAACTCCTAGACGGATATCCAACACTTCATAACCGGGCGTAACCTGTTCCCCAAAAGACGGGGCAATGTCCTCCTGTTTGGAAGTAATGGTATAATTGGCATTTGCCCAAAATTTCTCCGTCTCGTACCCCAATCTAATCCTCGTCGTCAACGGGGGCACCAAGGGTAGGGATTCGTTCAAGTCCTTGTTTTTGGCGTATACATAGGCCAGTTGCGTGTTGAAATTGAAATTGGTCCAAAAATCCAGTCCGGCCATGAGCTCAAACCCCGTTTTATAGGCATTGTCCAAATTACGGAAGACCTTGGGATTAACGGGTTCATTGGCAGGCATAAATTTTCGGGTCTGGGATTCGTCAATAATGGGAACAATATAATTTTCATATACCGAGTAATAAAAAGAAGTACTGTAATTGAAGCTGTTAGTGTGGGTATCGGAAAAGGGCAATTTCCCTTTAAACCCAAGTTCGAACTGGTTGTTCACTTCGGCATCCAAATTGGGGTTTCCTATATATTCAAAAGGGTCCTGCCCCACCGTAAAATGATTGATGACACGTTCTATCATATTGGCAGATCTCACGCCCCTACCGTAGGCCACCTCCATAATAAATTCCGTTGTAGGGGCATATTTTAAAGAGGTCGTGGCACTGATATTATGTTCTGTACGTTTATCCAAATCAGGATATAAGGCTGCAAAATCGGACTCCGGATCTTTAATTTCAGAGGTTACGTTATCGTACCGCATACCTGCGGTCCAAATCGTATTGGAAGTTATCAGGTACTTGCTTTCAGTGAAAACACCAAGGTCGTTAATATAGGAATCCTGCCAAACTTTGTCCACAAATTCCATGGGCATGGGCAAAGGTCCCATCATATTCCGTTTCACCAAACGGGTACGGGCCCCATCACGGGCAATATGCAACACATCCAAACCTGTATATAACGAAAGTCTATTATTGGGCACGAGTTTAAACTCCATTTTACCACCGGCCGTGGTAGCATCGATTTCGGAAAGGGCTTCCGTCATCATAAAAGAGGGCCTGTTGGTATTGGACATAATATGGTCCACATAGCTATAATAGGCCTTAGCGGTTATATCCTTTACCAATCCATCCATGCCAGTAAGCCCGTAGTCCAAGGAAAGCATGCTGCTGTTATCTTCGTCCGTATCCATGGGAAGACCGGCATGTAAGACGTCCCTGCCATATGATTGTCTCCAATTGACCTGCAATCTTTGTTTCTCACTAAAATTATAACCCGCTATAAACCCGTATTCCAGACTTCTGAAAGCGGAAGGAATTTCCGTACCATCACCATCCTTATAATTTCCAAAAACCCTATAGCCAACGGTACCGCCAATGTCATATTTTGAAGTGACCTGTTGAATTTTGGCCGAGGAAACCATCGAGCCACCGTTACTTTCATAGCCCGCATTTATTTGTCCGCTTGATCCAAAATCCTTTGCCGATGGTTTTTGGGTCACCATGTTCACTACGCCTCCAAAAGTGGCACCATAACGCACCGTATAGGGTCCTTTAATGATTTCAATCTTTTCTATTTCCTCTGGATTGACATGGGTAGTAATAGGGTCCATTCTATTGGGACAGGCATGCATGACTTTGGTTCCCCCATCAAACTGAACATTTAACTGCTCATATTGCGTAGCCCTATAACTAGGATCGATGGCGTAGTTTCCCCGCTTTATCAAGGAAAAACCATTGACATCGGCGAATAGGTCCGCCACATTTCTTGGTTGTACAATTTTCTTAACATAGTCATTGGATTCCATGGTAAATGCGGGATCATTCTTAATGTGTCCGGTTACCAATACGCCCTGGATTTGTATGGGAGCTTCATGTAAGGAAATTACCATGATTTCGTCCGAGGGGCTTACTTGGATTTCCTTGGTTTCAAACCCCATAAAGGATATAATGATTTTTTGCCCTGTTTGCTTCAAGTGCATTTGGAATTCGCCATGCATATTGGTGTAAGTGGCCTCCCCTTCTTTGACTTGAATATGGGCCCCGGACAGTGCCTCCTTAGTGTTTTCGGATACTATTTTACCTTTAAAATTTTGCGCGTTCAGAAGGTTTACCAGAAGCAACGCCACTAGCAACCTAAAATACTTAAGATTCATCTTTAAGCTTTAATAATTATACATAGAACATGTACCGTGAGTCTTAAGTACTCCGGTAACTGGGAATGGTAAATGAAACCTAATTCCAGGGTGGTATAATCATTTTTTGGATGTAATGAAAACGATATAAATCGGTGTGAAGAAACCCGTTTGTTTTATTAATAGGAAAAGCTTCAAATTTAATGGAACATACGCTTCCTAAAAAGAGTATCGTCTCCGTTTTGAGCCAATCTATATTTATGGGCTTGTTTTCCTCCTGCTTTTTCTGTTGTAACATTTTGGAGAGCGTACATTTACCATCACATTTCAATTCAGGTCTTTCCTTGTTTTCACAATAGCGTTCAATGAAGTCCTGGGTAAATAGGGCATAATATCCCAATGTAGCTGCAATTTTGAGGCTACTGGTCATGGTAATGGCCAAGAATACAATAGCTATAAATAGACCCTTTGTTTTCACGGTGCAAATCTAGCTAGTAAAAGACTATCATAATGTGACTAAAGTCACATTATGAATTATAAATGCTTGGGCATTTCTTAATCAGCACATGAAATCACAAATATATTTATAGTCAAAATAGATTAATGACTGAAGGAGTATAGGCCCTGTAAGGATGTTTCAGCGGAATACTTGGAACAGATACCAAATGTTAAAATAAAATTTATGTAACCAGGGTTACCAAGTATCATTAGATCAGTATATATTTTTGGAAAAACTTTTCTTATGGATGTAGAGATTCTCGCCCGTATCCAATTCGCCTTCACCGTAGCATTCCATTATATTTATCCCCCGCTAAGCATAGGAATTGGTCTGATCATGGTTGTTTTGGAAGGTCTTTATCTTAAGACAGGAAACAAACAATACGAAGTTCTCACCCGTTTTTGGTTAAAAATATTCGCCATAACTTTTGGAATTGGTGTGGCTACGGGAATTATTATGGAGTTTGAGTTTGGCACCAACTGGTCCGTGTACTCTAAATACGTAGGAGATATTTTTGGTAGTGCCTTGGCAGCGGAGGGCTTGTTCGCCTTTGGCCTGGAAAGTACCTTTTTGGGTATTTTGATTTTTGGCTGGAACCGTGTTTCACCAAAAGTCCATTTTATCTCTACTATAGGTGTTTTTTTGGGTTCCATGTTTTCAGCAATTTGGATCGTTGTGGCAAATAGTTGGCAACAGACCCCAGCGGGATATCATATTGTAGGCGAAGGACTCAACGCCCGGGCAGAGGTGACAGATTTTTGGGCCATGGTTTTTAATCCTTCGAGCATAGATAGAATTGTTCATGTTTGGCAAGGGGCATTTTTGGCAGGGGCCTTTATGGTACTAAGTGTACATGCTTATTATCTTTTAAAGGGCAGGTTCGTTGAAATATCCAAAAAAGCATTCAAGATTTCATTGCTTATAGCGACCATAATATCTCTAATGCAATTGGTATCCGGACACAGTTCTGCGGATGGCGTCGCCAAAAACCAACCCGCTAAATTAGCCGCGATGGAAGGTCATTATGATGTTTCAAAAGCGGCTGACCTATATTTATTGGGGTGGGTAAATAATGAAAAACAAGAAGTGACCGGTCTAGCGATTCCCGGTGGATTGTCCTATTTGGTACATCAGGATTTTGAGGCGCCCATAAAGGGTTTGAATGCCTTTCCCAAGGACGAAATACCTACACAGGTCAATGCGGTATTTCAATTTTACCATATCATGGTCTCCATTGGAATGTTTTTGATCTTGTTGACCCTTTATGCAAGCTTTTTATGGTGGCGGGGGACGTTGTTCGATAAAAAATGGCTGTTGCGAATCTTCATGTTTTCAGTTTTGCTACCACAGATAGCCAACCAAGTGGGCTGGTTTGCCGCTGAAATGGGAAGGCAACCTTGGGTGGTCTATGGCCACTTAAAAACTAGTGAGGCATTTTCACAGGAAGTTTCATCAAATCAAATTCTTTTCTCCCTGATTTTATTTTTAGTCGTTTATGCCATCTTGTTTTTATTGTTTTTGTACTCCTTGAACAAAAAGATAAAACACGGACCCTATGAAGAGTCCAAAAATCCGAACGAATTTTTAAAATACACGTAAAAGCGACATCATGGAAACAATTTTAGGTATTGATTATCCCACCTTATGGTACTTGGTCGTTGGGCTTTTATTTTCCGGCTATGCAATTTTAGAAGGTTTTGATTACGGCGCAGGCGCATGGCATCTGTTTTTTAAAAAAGATATGAGCAGGCGCATCGCGATAAATGCTATCGGCCCGTTATGGGATGCCAACCAGGTCTGGTTGATTATAGGTGGGGGTGCCTTGTTCGCGGGTTTTCCGGTTATGTATGCCACCATGCTATCCGCCATGTACATTCCCTTTATGTTATTCTTGATGCTGCTCGTACTGCGTTCGGCAGCCATAAAATTTAGAAGCTCGGAAGAAATGACATGGTGGCGAAAAATATGGGATATCGTTTATTTCGTATCCAACACCCTGATAGGCTTTTTATTGGGTGTTGTTCTAGGCAACATTCTACAAGGTTTTGAACTACATGAGAATTTTGTATACAAGGGCGGTATCTTTTTAACCTTTTTAAATCCGTATGCCCTGATGACGGGCCTTACCACCCTATCCATTTTTATGACACAGGGTGCAATCTTTCTGTTATTGAAGACCGAAGGCAAACTGCACGATAGACTTAATTACCTCTTAAAAAAGGGTATGGTTTTCTTTATCATAAGCTTTGCCACTACCTCATTATATACGCTCACTTTTCTACATGGAGTAACCGATAAATTTAAGGAACAGCCTATATTTTTTATACTACCAGTTCTAGCTTTTTTGGCAGTTGCCAACGTTCCCAGATTGGTATCCAAAAAGCGATATTCTCAAGCCTTGGTCTTTTCATCGTTGATCATGGCATTTTTGTTAATGCTGGTAGCCTTTCAATTGTATCCCGTGTTGTTGCCATCAACTATTGATCCAAAGTATAGCGTTACTATATATAATGCGGCATCTTCACAAAAATCATTGGGCATCATGCTGACCATCGTATTGATCGGTGCGCCTCTATTAGCGGGCTACTTTCTATTTTTATACAAAACCTTTCATGGTAAGGTAAAATTGGACGATACCAGTTATTAAGGTATGAGCGATAACTGTATTTCGAAGAGCACCCAATTGGGTGCTCTATTTTTGTGTAACATTGGTAACTGTGGGTAATTAAAGTAGGCTTTAAATTTAGTACAAAATTATATCCATGTCCAAAATAGTCGTATTAGGTGCCGGTATTGCAGGTCACGTGGCAGCGACCCACCTGCGAAGGAAATTGTCAAAAGCACATGAGGTTGTTGTCATATCACCAAACAGCAATTACCAATGGATTCCCTCCAATATCTGGGTAGGAATTGGAAGAATGGAATCAAAGGAAATTCTGTTTCCGCTTGAGCCTCTGTATAAGAAAAAAGGTATTCGCTATAAACAGGCCAAGGTAACGACCTTTTATCCGGAAGGCGACGAGGAAACCGACAAGCCCTTTGTAAGCATTGAATATATAGTTGGAGAAAATAAGGGACAAAAAGAAAAGGTTACTTACGACTATTTGATAAACGCTACCGGTCCAAAGCTCGCTTTTGATATGACCGAAGGACTAAACCCTGGCACCAACAAAGCATATTCCGTTTGTACCTATTCCCATGCGGAACATGCTTGGCATGCATTGGATGACCTTATTCAACAAATGAAAAAAGGTAAAAAAGCCAAAATCTTAATTGGAACCGGACATGCAAAGTCAACCTGCCAAGGCGCAGCATTTGAATATATTTTAAATGTGGAACAAGAACTCCGGCGGCATAAGGTTCGGCAAATGGCAGAAATCGTCTGGATATCCAATGAATCCAAATTGGGCGATTTTGGCATGGACGGAATGCTTTTGAGCTATGGAAGTAATATCATGAAATCCAATGAAATGGTGGAAATGGTTTTTGAGGACCGCGGCATAAAATGGATATTGGGCGCAGGCGTGAACAAAATTGAAGACGGGGTCGCACATTATGAAAATCTTGAAGGTGAGTTCAAATCAGAAACCTATGATTTTGCGATGCTCATACCTGCCTTTTCTGGTCATGGGTTCAAAGCCTATGATAAAAATGACAATGATATTACTGAGAAACTATTCAAAGGTTTTATGATTGTGGATGCAGATTATACACCAAAACCTTACGAGGAATGGAGCGTGCAGGACTGGCCGGAAACCTATCAAAACCCTTCCTATAAAAATATATTTGCCCCGGGCATTGCCTTTGCGCCACCCCATGCCATTTCAAAACCTAGGGTCAGTAAAAACGGAACGGCTATTTCCCCTGCCCCACCAAGAACCGGAATGCCATCTGGAATTACGGCAAAGTTGGTTGCGGACAATATCATAGATACCATCCATGGCAAGAAGGAACTGCACCACAAAGGGTCCCTAGGAAACATGGGGGCGGCCTGCATTGCTTCAGCAGGATACGGAATGACCCAAGGCAGTGGCATAAGTATCACCACCTATCCCATTGTGCCCGATTACAAAAAATACCCAGATACCCAAGGCAGGCAATTGAAAAAAACCTTTGGAGAAATTGGTTTGGCAGGTCATTGGCTAAAACTTGCCCTACACTATGCATTTCTTTACAAAGCTAAAATGAGACCCTTTTGGTGGCTCATTCCAGAATAAGAATTTCATAAAATCCAAACAAAACGATAATGACACAGCGAATTTCAAAATCAAAGCGTTTCTTTATGATGAACCCCATTATTCAGTTTTTTAAGTTCATCTGGCTAAGCCTAAAAATATTGGTAATAGTTGCCGGGGGTCATGGTGGAACCAGAAACGCCTCGTAATCCCCCAAAAAACTTCCGTACCATCCATTGTATCCGGTCAAAATTGTATGGTCTGATTACCGGTTTAAAGCTATAGTGAACTTTTGCTCAGAATATGTTTTCAGAATCCATGGTGTTCTATAAAAGCTAAATAAACGGCTTCTCAAACCTGATTAAGACCTATGTAACCATTGTTACATACATAAACCTGATCAAAGTCATATATTTGTGACTTAAAAATTGATATGGACTGGATTTATGAACCCTGGCCCTGGTATGTCTCCGGGCCTATGATTGCCTTGGTCATGTTTCTGCTTTTGATGGTGGGGAAGAATTTTGGAATGTCATCCAACCTTAGAACCATGTGCACCATTTGTGGTGCAGGAAAGACATCTGATTTTTTTAGATTCGATTGGAAGGCGCAACGCTGGAACCTAGTTGTTGTTCTGGGCGCCATCATTGGTGGTTTTATTGGTTCACATTTTATGACAACGGATGCTGCCGTTGCTATCAATCCGGATACGGTTACGGACCTTAAGGGACTTGGATTTGAAAGTGCGGGCAAGGCCTATTTGCCCACGGAACTTTTCGATATGAATGCCTTGACCGATATCAAAAGTCTTGGACTATTGATCATAGGCGGTATATTGGTAGGCTTTGGAACACGTTATGCTGGGGGTTGCACCTCTGGCCATGCTATTTCAGGCCTCAGCAACCTTCAGTTTCCTTCCCTGATTGCCGTTTTCGGGTTTTTTATCGGGGGTTTGACCATGATCCACCTTATTTTCCCTCTAATATTTTAGAAGTATGAGAACAGTGTCCTATTTATTGATCGGAATCGTATTTGGAATCACCATGTTCAAATCCGAAGCTGCCTCATGGTTCAGGATCTATGAGATGTTCAAGTTCGAATCCTTCCATATGTACGGAATCATTGGTTCTACGGTGATTATTGGAATTGTATTGGTGCAACTGATAAAAAGAGTGCCTATTAAATCATTTTACGGGGAAACTATACAAATTCCACCCAAGGCCAAGAGTTTTAGCAGATATATGTTCGGTGGAATACTTTTTGGATTGGGTTGGGCCTTGGCCGGTGCTTGCCCAGGTCCTATGTTTACATTAGTAGGCGTAGGTTATGTTCCCATCATTGTAGTCATAATCGCCTCGATTTTCGGTACTTTTTTGTACGGTTTGATAAAGGATAAATTACCGCATTGATATCGCTTTAAGGATGGCGAATGTTCCCGAAATACTAAGGGACAGAGGAAACTTCTAAATTAACCAAATACGGATTGTTTAAGTATGATTTATATCATACTTAAATCCAATTGTTTTCGATAGTTTCATGGGAACCCAAAAATAGCCCGATGACTATTCTATATGCGACGGATTGCAGCGTGTACTCCGTTCCTACCCTGCAATATGCCCAAAAACTATCCCTGCAGCTAAATGCACAATTGGTATTGCTCTATGTCTATGACATTCCCCCGGTTGCCGCAAGAACCATTAAAACGGAGAAGCAGATTCAACGAAGCCTGAAAACGGAGAAATTGCAGCATTTAGTAAATTACTATACGGAAAAGGGGATCCAAAAAATGAACGGATTAAAAATACACCCTAGGGCTGAATTTGGCGTTTCAATTCCCGATACCATTTTGGAGTATACCGTACATCTGGACTGTGATCTTGTTATTGTGGGTATGAAGGACGAACATACCAAAAGAGGGCTGTTTTCAGGGAATATTGCCAATGGGCTGCTCAAACATATAAACTCTAAATTATTGATCGTTCCAAATGGTTTTGTATTCTCAACGATAACGTCCCTTGTCTATGCAACCGACTTTGAGGAAGCGGATGCCCGGGCCATTTTCCAATTAGGGCAGTTATTCAATAACATGGACGTTTCCATAAAGATTGCCCATGTGGATACAGGTACAAATACCAAAGGAGAAGAACAAATGGAATGGTTCAGCGAAATACTGCATGAAAAAATGCACGGAGATCATATTTCCTTTCACGTCATCAAAGCAGAAACAGTTCCCCTTGGCCTACGGATGTTCATAGGCAATGAAAATCCCAATATGGTCGTCTTATTGGAACGGCAAGAGGATTCCATTTTCAAAAAATTATTCCATAAAGATGTAATCAAAACCATGGAATCAGAAATAAAAATCCCGATTATGTCCATCAATCATACATCGATTTAAAGATTTAAGGAAACACAGTTCCGTATTGAAGAATCCGTTATTTCCATTTTACTTTATAATATTTTATAGGAATAGAATCCCATAATTCCTTATAAGTATCCTTCCACAGACAACCGCAGACTTAGTTTCTAAAAAATACCGAATATGGAAAAAGAGGCGGCAAAAACCACGGAAAGCAAAACACCAATTAAACTGGTTACCAAAGTCTTCAAAGTAAGTACTAGCAAGATTGAACTTTTCATGAGTGATAATTTTAGGTTCGACTAATAACTATACCCACAAATTTAGTTCATGGTTTAGCTATTCCATTGGTTTTGAGGTTAAAACACCCAATACTGTAGACCGGTGGTTGAATACCTACGGGGACCGTCTATAATAAATTTAGTCGTCTCATGAGTTCAGGTCTGTTGGAGCGGCTTATGGGAATAACATTTTTTTCAATAAGTACACTGTTGTCCTCAATATCAATAATCTTGGTAAAATTTATGATGAAGGAACGATGTATTTGAAGGAACAATTTCTCCGGTAATTTTTCCTTGATTTTCTTTAACGTGGTATGTACTCTAAATTGTTCCTTAATCGTCTTGATATCGATATAGTCCCCTTTTGCCTCTATGACCAAAATCTCTTCGAGTTTCAATTTAATCAAACGACGGTCTATGTTGATGTACAAATCCTCGTCCCCAGAAGGTCCGGGCCCTTCAGGTTTGACATTTTTTTGTCGGGAGTTTTTAGCATTTATAATTTTTTGGACACTTTTTTCGAATCGTTCAGGTGTTATAGGCTTGACCAAATAATCCACGATGGCCTCGTATTCATAGGCAGCAATACCAAAATCAGTATCGGAAGTGGTTAGGACAATTTTAGGGGGATTTTTTAAGGTCTGCACAAAGTCAACACCTGTAAAACCTGGCATGTGAATGTCCAAAAAGACGATATCGATATCTTGATGGTTCAAAAACTTGATGGCATCAATGGCATTTTCAAACTCGTCAATAACATTCAGCTCAGGTGTTTTGGAACATAACTGCCTTACTACGGCCCTTGCTGCGGCTTCGTCGTCAATAATAATACAATTCATCATCAAATGGTTTTTAAGTAGTTCTCCATAATTTTCAATACAGATTTGAATTCGGATTCTGAAGTTGTGTTTCCTTCCAAGAGTTCCATTTCATAGGCAACGGCCAGTCTATAAGAATCCTGCATACTTAGAATACTGAACTTATGTTTTATTTTATGAACGATATCGGCGGTCTGTTTGGTCAGTTGTTTGTCCACGCAATCCAAATACAGCTCCATTTCCTTTGGAAATTCCTGTTTTATAATGGAAATGAAGGAGTTCTTAAACTCGGTATCATCGCCGGACAATTGGTCCACATAGCTTAAATTAGGTTTTTCCTGCATATAATTTCTTTAAAGGCAAGGTGAAAAGTGACGCCTCTATTTTCTTTCGTTTTATTCAAAGTGTAATTTTGTAAGAGTTCTATAGAACACTGCTATGTTTGAACTCATGAGGCAATTTTCTTCGGCTTGTAGCCTATACTTTATTCTTTCTTATGGTTATTTAAATTCTTCTTCAGCGTAAAATGGAACTCGGTTCCCTCCCCTATTTCACTTTCTATCCATATTTCGCCTTCATATCTATCCACGATTTTTTTAACGATGGATAAACCAATACCTGTTGACCTTTGATTTTCCCCAACAGACTGGAATATCTTGAATATTTTCTCATGATACTTTTTAGGGATTCCTACGCCGTTGTCCTTTACTGTAAATTGCCAGTAGTCGTTTTTATCTTGGGCGAATACTTCTACGAGGCCCTTTTCCTTTTCAATATGTACCACGGCGTTCCCTATGATATTTTGGAAAAGCTGATGCATTTTGGTCCTATCGGCAATGATGGTCGGTAAGTCTTGGGCCACACATATTTCCACGTGGTCTGGTATATATATGACTTCCTGTATCTCTGTTATCACCTCATTGAGGTTTACACAGGTATTATCCAATTCTGAACTATTTGCGGTAGAATATTCCAAGATGCCGTGGATCAATTTATCCATGGAAGCTACTTTTTCCTGCATCAAATGCAATTGTTGCTTTCCCCCATCGTCCAAAACATCCTTATAATCCTCGTTGAGCCACGTGGCCAAGGAACTGATACTTCTCAAAGGGGATTTTAAATCGTGGGAAACAATATGGGCGTATTCCTGTAACCCTGTATTGCTTATTTCCAATTCCTTTAAAAGTTTTTCCTTTTGGAACTCCAAATTCTTTTGGTCCGTAATATCCAAGTGAATCCCTATAGATCCAATGACGGTACCGGATTCATTATATCTTGGTGCCCCGCTAATGAGCCAATGTCTATTTCTACCATCCTTTCTTTGCACCTCAATTTCGTAGGAATCAGATGCTCCGGCCAGTCGTGTTTTATTTTTTGCGGAAATAACCTCCTTATTGGTAATGTGAATTACTTCGCTCGCCACCTTGCCAACAAGTTCATGTTCTTCAAAACCGCTCATCTGGCAAAAACTGTGGTTCACCATTTGGATGACATCGTTATTGTCCACTTCCACAAGACCAAGGTTCATATTTGCAATGATGCTGCTATACTTCTCCCTTTGGGCCTCCAGATTCCTTTTATAATTTTTGCCGATGGTCACATCATGGTATGCCCAAAGGTGTCCCTTGTAGATGCCGTCGTTATAAATTGGAATATAGTCCCGTTCAAGCACCCTACCATCGACCAACTCAAGCTCGTCAGAAAGAACGGTTTCCCTCTGTTCAAGTATTTCCTCTATTCTTTTTACGAATGCGTCGGGATTTTTAAAGTAAATCTTGCTCTGTTCAGCGGATTCACTGCAATCCGCACCTTTCAAATCATTAGGATTTGCGGGAATGCTGAAAAGATTGCAGAACATTTTATTGGTAAGCGCAATTCTTCGGTCCTCATCCTCCAACAAAACACCGGAATGCAGATTGGAAATTAAGGTGGAAAGCCTACTCTCAGATGCCTTCAACTCCATTTCGGCCTTTCGCTCCTTTGAAATGTCCTCAATAATCCCTACCTGATAATTTATCTCCCCATGATGGTTGGTCACGGCATTCATTCTGGTCTTGGTCAAAATGAACGACCCATCCTTTTTAAAGAATCTTTTTATGGCGGTAAACTCCTCCAAGATACCTTCGTTCATTTGATCGAGAAGCATACATGAATCCGATTGTTCTTCCGGGGCGGATATATCCTTCAAGGAAATATTCTTTAATTCATTATGGGAATACCCCAACATATCTATAAAAGTTTTGTTCGCCTTAATTATCCTATTATCCTTGGCCAATAGAATGCCCAAAGGAGAATTTTCAACAATTATATCCAGTTGCTTTTTCTGTTCCGCCAACAGTTCCTTTACTTCCATTTCCCCGGTTATATCCCTAATTATCCCTTGGGCCGCAATTGGTTTTCTTTTATTATTAAAAATGAGACTGGCGTTTATTTGAACCCAAATCTCCCTATCATGGGCTATCCTTATTTTCGCCCTATAGTTTTTAAGGGTGCCCACATCCAATAAGGATTGCATGGATTCCATGGTATACTGTTGAAAATCTGGATGTACAAAACGTGCCAGATTTACATTTTCTTTGGTGTGGTCTTTTTGCAACAGTTCCTTCGCGGAAGTGTTCATATTGATAACATTGAACTGCAGATCCATTAATATATAAGGGTCCAAAATGTTCATAAACACTCCATCCAATTCAGATGTTCTTTCACTTAAAAGGCCCTCTAACTTAGTATTGGTCTCTTTTAAGTGACGCGTAACGTCATAAAGCTCCTTGGATTTACTTTCAAGAATCCTCTCAGCCTGCTGGCGCGCTTTTTTTTGGCGCTCCAAGGCTTTTTTAAGAAGTAGGACCTCCTTGTTATCCATATTGGACAATCTTAAATTTGACTTCCGTTCCGTTCTCCTTTATAAGTTCATAGGTAACATCTGCCTTGCCATTAAAATGTTCAAAGGTTTTTTCTATAAGACCATGGGCCAAGCGGTAGAGTCCTCTTGAAGAGGTGTAGACCATGGTAAGTGAATTATCGGTTTTTTCCAAAATTTTGAAAGAAGGCAGTTCCGCATCCGGATAGAGTTTTTTTACATGGACATGAATATGGTCCTCTATAGAATACAAAAGTCCTAAAGGGCTGTTATAATTCTGGATCACCTCTGGATGTGCATTGCCCAAACTGGAAAACAAGTAATGTCCAAAAGTATATATTAAGTCACCGGGGGGAATGTCAACCTCTTTACTTAACTCCGTAATAAGGCTGACCATTTCATTAAATTCGTAGGTTGCAACGGATGTGTAGATTCCTTCCGAAGGCAAGTTGGACTTTTCGATGATTGAGTCGACTACCTCGAGACCATAAGCGGTCTCAACCATTTCCAAGAACTCTGTAAAAACAATTCCTTTCATGTATCTGATTAATTCAGTTTAAAAGTAAGAAAAGTAATACAGGGTGCTAAAATTTTGTTGTGAAATGGTCTTTTTAACTAGGCTTTGACCAATTCATTGATGTCCCAATACTCAAGAACGCGCTTAAGCTTATACTCATAGTCCTCATATTTTAGAGGCTTTATTACGTATCCTGCGATACCTACTTTATAGCACTCCAATAAATCGACCCTGTTTTCCGATGTTGTAAGAACGATGGTTGGTATATAACGTAACTTATCATCTTCCTTAAGAATTTTCAGAAACTCTATGCCGCTCATCCGGGGCATATTCAGGTCCAACAAAATAATATCGGGCAACCTGTTATCAGAATTAAGAAACTGGAGCGCCTCCTCTCCATTTTTAGCTTGGGTTATTTTATGATTTACCTCTAGCTTACTCACGGTGCGCTCCAACTTCATGATTTCTATAGAATCATCTTCTATTAGTAAAATGTGCATAAGTGTATGTTTAGCGTAGCGAACAAATATCCTATGAAGATACCATAATTATGAATAGCTTTCGACCGATGGTATTTTACTGTAGATGAATGAAAAATAAAGATAGACGAACATAACTACAAAATCATGCTAATGGAAAATTTGGTTTACAATGGGATCATTGTTGTAACTAAGGAATGGCATGCCATGGAGAATACCTAAAAACAGCCCTTCCACCTTATCCTAAAAAATTCCAGATAAAGGACGCAACTGAATTCTTTAAAAAATATTTAGGCGCTTATTATCCAAAAGATAATATAAACAACGACCTGCCTAGCTCTATAAAAGTTCCAACCTAAAATCTTACCATTGCAACCTGATGAACATCTAATGGTGACCTGACCGGGACTGGGATTCTTTGTCTTTTTTGAATTAGAACACAGATACAATTTCAGTGGATGAATCACGTTTGGAATACAACTGCTATTTATATGTCTACGCTGCTAATTCAATTTCTATGAACACTAAAAATCTAAAATTATTCCTCCTATTGTTTGCTGTAACGATTTCCTGCTCAAAAGATTCGGAGAATAACACGGTAGTTGTTGAAGATGAAAATGGAAACCCTATAGAAGTGGACACTTCCGCAAATAAAAAAGGTGTAGGGGATTCCGCAAACGACCTTTTATCATCCAACAGTTTTGAGAAGTTGGTTGTGGAAATACTGTATGTAGACAATTTACAACCTACCGCTTCAACCTTGGTTAATTTCAAGGACTTCTTGGAAGCCCGTTTGAACAAACCACAGGGTGTTGAAATTGTTCAAAGACAGGTTGAAAACGAAAGCCAAGAAGTATATTCCATACAGGATATTAGAAATATAGAGGATACCCATCGTAGTAAATTCAATGAGCAAGGAACGATTACGGTTAGCGGATTATTCTTGGATGGTGAGTATGATCAAAACACGGAAAACGGTTCGGTTCTAGGTGTGGCCTATCGAAACACCTCCTTTGTAATCTTCGGGCAGACCATTAGAGAATTTAGCAACCAGCCGTTGGCTCCAAGTTTGACCACTTTAGAATCTGTAGTAGTCAATCATGAGGTAGGACACTTACTTGGTTTGGTCAATGCAGGAACAGATATGCAGACGAATCACCAAGATACAGCGCATGGAAGGCATTGTACAGATGATAACTGTCTTATGTTCTGGACCGCCGAAACAGGAGAAGGGTTATTAAACATGTTAACTGGAGGTTCCATTCCCTCTTTGGATACATTTTGTATTGCTGATTTACAGGCGAATGGTGGGAAGTGACCTATCATTTGCACGCTTCCTTTAAAATTACTTTTTGAAGTAACTCATCGTTACTATATGCATTCTACGACGCCTTACAATTAATACATTTGTAATCTCCGTTTTTATAAGCCTTAAAATCAATTTATTACAACATAAAACCGAATAAAACTGATTACACAGAAAGCTTTGGATGTTTTAGAAATAGCAGGGTTTACAGAATTTTTTTACATCAAATACTGGGAATAGAAACATCGATGTTTTCCATTTAGTAGGATTTACAGAATCCTTTTACGTCGCTATTGCAAATTACAAAGTGAAGGCTCACGCCTCTGTACTTTTTGCTTTCAAATTCGTACACAAATTTAGTTTGGGACCCCTTTGAAAGCAAAAAGTGAACTGTTTTCACAGTTCACTTTTACATTAAGTCGGGATGACAGGATTTGAACCTGCGACCACTCGACCCCCAGCCGAGTGCGCTACCGGACTGCGCTACATCCCGAATTTCAATAAGTAAACACCAACTTTTGGGTTGGTCCCGTAGTTTTTCAAATGACTTAGAACATCCTGTAGTGCAGTTTATCCTGAGCGCAGTCGAAGGGCTACATCCCGAAATTGGATGGCAAAAATAAAAAAGTAAAATAGATTACTCCCTATCTTTTTGTAAATTTTAGCCTAACGTAGACTTTCTATCCATTCAAACAGTCGCTCCGTCCAGCCCCTCAAGTGATTATCATTCCTAGCCAACGAAAAACCGTGTCCACCCTTTGGATAAATATGCATGGTAGCAAAGACACCGTTATCCCTTAAGGCTTGAAAGAACAATAAGCTGTTTTCTACAGGTACCGCCCCATCATCCGCAGCATGAATCAGGAAGGTAGGTGGCGTATTAGAAGATACGTGCTTTTCATTGGAAAAGTGTTCCACCATTGCTTCCGATGGGTTTTCTCCAATTAAATTTTTCTTAGATCCACCGTGGGTGTTGAGTCCAAAAGTAATCACAGGATACCCCAACGCCATAAAATCCGGGCGCGCACTTTCATTATCCGCCTCGTCTACTATAGCATATACCTTCTCGTCAAAATGAGTACCCAGGGTAGAAGCCAAATGTCCGCCCGCAGAGAATCCTATAATCCCAATTTTATCCTTTTTTATGTTCCATGCTTCGGCCTTGGAACGAACAAGTCGCATGGCTCTTTGCGCATCTATTAAGGGAACATTTTGCTTATCCGTCTGGGTAGCATCAGATGGAAGTCTATATTTAACAACGATGCCTGCGATTCCCTTACTATTCAAGAACTTTGCGATATCCCTACCTTCCCAATCATAGGCCAAAACAGCGTAGCCCCCACCAGGAAATATCAGCATAGCTTCTCCCGTAGCATTTCTTTGTGAAGGCAGATATACCTCTATGGTAGGTTTCTGTACCTTACTGATTATTAAAATACCTTCATTTTTATGGATTTCCTTTTCATCCGTTTTTAGTTGATTCGGAATTTTTCCATCGGGCCATAAAGGCATTATGGTGTCTTGAGACTGTACTGTTAAGGCCATAAACAGTAAGGCGCTATAAAATATATTTTTCATGTGTTTAAAATTGGTTATTGTCCGTCTTGTCCAATTGTTTTTAGAATTATTTATTCGCAATCCCATTTAAAGTCGGCTATTTTTTCGTTGGATGCCGATGCAAGATTATAATGCCACCATTCCGTTCTAATGGACCAAAATCCATGTTTTTCCATGGTTTCCTTAAGGAGCTTTCTGTTGTCCAGAATCTCTTGGGGAAGGTCTATATTGTCATGATAGGCCCTTTTACCAAAAAAATCGAAATCGGTTCCCATATCCAATTCTTCTCCCTCCATATTTACCAAGGTAATGTCAACGGCCCCTCCCTTATTGTGTATGGATCCCTTTACAGGATTTGCCACATATTGGGGATTGGGAACGATCTTCCACATTTTGTACTGCACGGAGTTTGGTCGATAGCAATCGTAAAACTTTATTTTTACTCCATTATCCATAAAGTCCTTGTTCGCGGCAATTAACGCCTTGGCCGTCTTTACACGGGTGTAGCATTCGGCACATTCATACACCTTGGCCTTTAAGAAGTTATTTTCAGTGGCATAGCGCATGTCATAGGCAAAATCATCACTAAAGTCCGCCAAACGAATAAAGGTGGTATCCGCCAATCCATCAAAGGACTTTAAATGTACTTGTGGAGATTCTGTTGTTTCGTCCTGGATGATTTCCTTAACCTCCTTCTTTTCTACTATGTTGGATGTTTCTTCCTTTTCGGACTTTACACCATTTTTGCAGGATAAAAAAGAGAGTAGAACAAAGCTGTAAAAAAAATGTTTCATCTTCGGTTTTGAGGAGTTTAAAATACATTTATTTAGATCAACTTCCTAGAAGATCAAAGTATTCAAAACTGATTTCCAAATTGTTCCTTCGGCCTACATCGAATTATTAGTACCTTAACAACTCACAGTCAAACAAAAACCTAAAACATGTCTTCTAGAATTCTCCCCGTAGTACTGCTTGCTTTGCTTACCTGTTGTAAAAACAAATCCACCGAAACAAAACAAGACGAACCGGAACCCCTATCCAAATGGATGCTGGGTTTTGAAAAAGCCGATAAAAACCCCATCATGATTCCGGACTCTACATTTGTATTTACGGACCCGATGACAGGGAATGAGGTTCAATGGCAAAAAGCGGATGTATTCAATCCTGGGGCCATTGTAAAGAACGATACCGTATTTCTGCTATTTAGAGCAGAGGACAACCCCGATGCTATCTTGGGTGGACGAACTTCAAGAATTGGGCTGGCCTATAGCACCAATGGAATCGACTTTACCAAATACCCGGAACCCGTTTTTTTTCCATTAGATGACGAATTCAAGAAATGGGATTATCCTGGGGGCATGGAAGACCCAAGGATCGTAGAAACACCTGATGGCAAGTATCTAATGTACTACACTAGTTGGAACCAGGATGTAGCCCGACTTTCCGTAGCGTCTTCAGATGATTTGAAAAATTGGACCAACCATGGCCCCATATTTCAAAAGGCCTACGACGGTAAATTCTTGGATATATGGAGTAAATCCGGTTCCGTGGTCACCGAACTAATCAATGGGCGCCTGATCGCAAAAAAATTCGATGGCAAATACCTCATGTATTGGGGGGAACTTTTTGTAAACCTTGCCGAAAGTGAAAACGGCATAGACTGGACACCCCTACTCGATGAAAATGGGGAGCTGCTACATGTTTTTAAACCGACCTTGAACGAATTCGATAGTCACTTAACGGAACCTGGGCCACCAGCCTTATTTACTGAAAATGGTATTCTATTATTGTACAACGGAAAGAATCTATCGGGGGAAGGTGCAACCGACCAATATCCGGAAGGCACCTACTGCGGCGGCCAGGTGTTATTTGACAAGGACAATCCTTCCCAGTTGTTGGCACGACTCGAAACTCCTTTCATTTGCCCCAGTCTCCCACATGAAGTTAGCGGGCAGTACAAAGCTGGAACCACCTTTATTCAAGGATTGGTCTATTTTAAGGACCAATGGTTTCTATATTATGGAACGGCAGATTCCATGGTGGGATTGGCGATTAAGGAATAATATGGCATGTGCAGGATTTTAAAAATAGGTACCTCCGTTATTTTGCTTCTTTTACTTTTGACCAATTGTAAGGAAGTGACTCAGGATGCCTCTGAAAAAAAAGTTCAGAGACCTAATGTAATCCTTATCATGGCAGATGACCAAGGATGGGGCGACTTGAGCTTTCATGGCAATACCAATCTGAACACCCCTAATATCGATGCCATTGCCAGGAATGGGGTGTCCTTTACCAATTTCTTTGTACAACCTGTCTGCTCCCCTACCCGAGCGGAACTTTTGACTGGAAAATACTTTACCCGACTTGGGGTGCATGATACCTCGGCAGGCGGAGAGCGGATGGACATTGGGGTTCCTACAATTGCCGATATTTTAAAAAACTACGGATATAAAACCGCCGCCTTTGGAAAATGGCACAACGGCATGCAACCGCCATATCATCCCAACGCTAGGGGTTTTGATGAATTTTATGGATTCGCTTCGGGGCACTGGGGCAACTATTTTAGCCCTATGTTGGAACATAACGGAGCAGTGGTTAGAGGAAACGGTTTTTTAGCAGACGACCTTACCGATCATGCCATCTCCTTTATTCAAACCCACAAAAATGAACCCTTCTTTGTCTATCTTCCTTTGAATACGCCCCATAGTCCCATGCAGGTACCGGATGCGTATTGGAACCGATTTAAAGACAAGGAACTGAACATGGCCTACCAAAATCCAGAGGAGGAAGACACTCAATTTACATGGGCCGCTTTGGCCATGGTGGAAAATATTGACGTCAATGTCGGTCGGATTTCAGAGCATTTGAAAACGCTTGGGTTGGAGGGAAACACGATTGTCATATATCTATCCGATAATGGTCCCAATGGATGGCGGTGGAACGGGGGATTGCGGGGCAAGAAAGGTGCAACCGATGAAGGCGGTGTTAAAACGCCCTTTTATATTCGATGGAAAGACCATATCAAACCGGGTATCAGAGTAGACAGAATCGGTGGGTCCGTAGATATTACCCCTACCCTATTGGGGTTGTTGGATTTATCCGAAAATGAATTTAAAGCCGACGGTGTAAATCTTGCCCCTTGGATTTTCGAACCAAATTCGGCCTACAAGGACCGTATCATTTACAACCACTGGGCCGGTCGCACCAGTCTCAGATCCCAAAAATACCGTTTGGATGATGAAAACCGATTGTACGATATGGTAAACGACCCCGGACAAAAATTGGATATTGCCGAAAAACTACCCAAAATTCAGGATTCGTTGCTACAAGAAAAACTGAAATGGCTGTCAAAATATCCGCCGCTCACCAAGGAAACCGACGACCGACCTTTTACCTTAGGCCATCCCAATTTTAAGTTTACCCAACTACCCGCCAGGGATGCAATGGCAACGGGAGAAATTGAGCGAAGTAACCGATTCCCCAACAACACGTTCTTCACGAATTGGACCCAGATCAAGGATTCGATTTACTGGGATATTGAAACCTTGAAAAAGGGCAAATATCAGGTTACCTTATATTATACCCTACCGGAGGGAAATGAGGGTACCGAAATCCTGCTACAACAAGGAAAAAAAACCTTAAAGACCACAATTTCAGAAGTCTACGACCCGCCGCTCAAAGGCATGGAAAACGACAGGGTAGCCCGTATGGAATCCTATGTAAAGGATTTTAAACCGTTGAATTTGGGCGTACTGGAATTGGATGCCGGTAGAATGCCCCTAGTCCTAAAACTAGATCGAATAAAAAGTACAGGTCCAGATGTTCGTCTCTTACATTTTGAACGCATAGAGTGAATCCTTTTTTCTATTTTGTGCTCACTTAAACCATTTTTATGTCGTCAAACAATATTTCCCGCAGAAACCTATTGAAAACAGGAACCCTATTCGCCGTTTCGGCTTCATCAGGATTGGCCTTTGGCAATTCCTTTGTACCGGAGGCCGGTTGGGGTGCAAAGGAACCCAAACATTCCCTACCTTTCAGGGTAAGCCTAAACACTTCCACCTTAATGGCTTACAAGTTACCTGTTGATGTGCAGATTGAAAAGGTAGCGGCCGCTGGGTTTGATGGTATAGAACTTTGGATGCGCGACGTTATGGCTTATTTGGAAAAAGGCGGCACCACGCAAGCCTTAAAGGAAAAATTGCAGGTCGGATACCTGAAACTCGAAAATATCATTGGTTTTTCGGAATGGTGCAGTGATGACCCTGAAAAAAGGAAGAACGCCCTGGAACAACTCCGAAAGGAGATGACGATCATAAAGGAATTGGGCGGCGAACATATCGCGGCACCCGTTATGGGAATTTCCAAGTTGGAACCTTCCAAGATGGGCGAATATGCGGAACGTTATAGGGCTATTCTCGATTTGGAGGCGGAAACCGGGGTGATTCCTGTCCTAGAACTTTGGGGCATGGGGGCCTTGCATAAGGTGTCTGACTGTGCACAGATCATTATAGCAACGGGCCATCCCAAGGCATCCCTACTTTTGGATTTCTATCACGTGCACCGCGGTGGAAATTCCTGGGATACGGTCGATGTACTCAACGGTGCCAAATTGCCCGTAATGCACATGAACGACTATCCCTCTGAACCCTCCTATGATAAATTAACGGATGCCGACCGTGTTCTACCCGGAGTAGGGGTTTGCCCGTACGATTCCATCATTCCAAAACTGTATGAAGCGGGATTTAGGGGTGGATTTTCTGTAGAACTATTCAATAAAGGCTATTGGGATACCATGGATGCCGATACCTTGCTCAAAAAAAGTTTTGAAAGTAGTGTCTTGGTATTGAGTTCGGCCTTACAAAAAGCAGGGTATTATTAACAAATCTTATGAACTGAATAGAGCGAACCTATTCTATTCTCAAAACATCACTATCCAGATAACCAATCCGTTCCGCTTTGGCCTCAAAAATCAAATCTTTGGGTAATGGTTTTGTGTAGACATTCCAAATGGAATCTTGGGGATTTTTCCAGACAATCGTCGCGTCCCTTTGTGGGGAAATCAATTGGAGGACGGAATCTTTCATTACTACTTCTAAGGGAGGTAAACGCTTTGCTTTTCCATCGGGAAGCCATTTGGCGATAAGTTCCCGCTCTGGTATATCGCCCAAATCCTTGCTTTCCCTAATCCACTCGTTCAGGATATTCCTGTAGAAAGTTAATGTATCCCGCATATCCGGATTTCCTGCAAGGTTGTACAGTTCATATGGATCCTTTTGCAAGTCGTACAGTTCTTCCCCAGGTTTATTCGGTTGTAACCAAGCCGCTTGCTCTCCATTTAATTTATCGGCATCAAATAGTTTTCGTAATTCCTGCATCATCGGCATTTGCTCCCTATACGAAACTGGCAAAGCATGGCTCAAATGGGTATTATAGCTTTTGATATATTTAAAACGCTTGCTACGAACGGCGCGTAATCGGTCATAAATCTCATCAAACCGATCCGATGTGTGAAATGTATATTTTGGCTTTTTCTCAACCTGATATTGACCAAACTGTGCCACGCCCTGCATGACTTTTGGCGGTTCAATACCTGCTAGCGAAAGTAGTGTTGGGGCATAATCGATAAAACTTATCAAACGGTCATCATAGTTTCCAGCATTTTTATTATTAGGGAATTTTATGATTAATGGTACTTTTACCCCGGTATCGTACAATGCCCTTTTATGACGAGGAAAGGGCCCTCCATGGTCCCCGTAAAAGAAAATGATCGTGTTTTCATACAATCCGTCCTCCTTTAATTGGTCCAAAATTTTTCCTGCCTGATTATCCAATCTTTTGAGATTGCTGTAGTTAACTGCCAAATCATGACGTACCACATCGGTATCCGGAAAGTAGGTTGGCACAGTCAATGCATTTGGGTCGACAAAAAGGGAATCCTTGCCCCTGGCCCAAATTTGGGACTCATGACAAACCGAATAATTGAAAACGGCAAAAAATGGCTGACCTTCTTTTCGTTTTCTCCAATGGCGTTCCCCGCTGCTCTCGTCCCAAGCGGCATCGGTCTTTTCAAAATTGTAATCCTCCTTGGGGCCATTGGCGGTATAATATCCAATTTTTCGTAAGTATTCCGGAAACATCTTTACACCTTCGGGAACGATGGGGGAATAACTGGGTAAACTGTCCAATGTTGGCTGATTAACCGCCAGCCAAGGTGTATACGTCCGCATATTATGGGTTCCCAAGGTTGTGGGATACATGCCCGTTATCAAGGCACTTCGGGCAGGAGCACAAACGGGAACCGGGGCGACGGCATTCGTAAATACGACCCCGTCATTGGCAAGGGATTCCAAATTTGGCAAGGAAATCGTAGAATCCCCATACATGGGAAACCATTCCGGGGATTGGTCCTCCGCCACCAACCAAACAATGTTGGGTAGGTTATGGGAGTCCATATTTGGATCTTCCTTTGCCTTATCGGCGCAACCAAAAAATAAAAAAGCTAGTAAAGGGGTAATCAGATATTTAGGAGGCATAGAATTAAATCGATATTCCCATAAATATATGATTTTACAAACAAAAAGCCGTTCAAAGTTTCCATTGAACGGCTTTAACTCAATCTATTAATTTTGGACTACTTTAAACTTTTCAAATACTCTAAACTTTCTGGAACCTGTTCCACCACTCGGCTTGATTCATCCTCAATGAACATGTATTCCAGACCCAATTTTTTGGCTTCAGCCACCACTCCGGCAATATCCACCTGACCGGTACCCAGCACCACATTCGTTTCCACGTCCTCATGACCGGTATTATTACCCTTTACCCCATGTTCCATATCCTTTAGGTGCAACAAGGTCATTTTCCCTGGATACTTTTTCATGAGGGCCACGGGATCTGCACCGCCGTGCTTCGCCCAATATACATCGAGCTCAAAGGTAAAATCGGTGGCATTTTTGGCCATATAGTCGAAGAAGGTACCCTCATCATAGGGCCTGAATTCATAACCGTGGGCATGGTAGGCCAAAGTAAGCCCTTCTTCCTTTAATCGCTTTCCGGCACTATTGAAAACATCCGTGGCATGTTTGGTCTCTTCCAATCCCCAATTATTTCCGTCATGAGGGACCCATGCACACATGACATACTTCGCTCCAAAATCCTTGGCGTTCTGTATGACTTTTTCCACATTGTTTTCCAAATCAGTAAAATCCGCTCCAATGCTCACAACCTGTAAATCGTTGTCTTTCAAAAGCTTTTGAAAGTCTTCCATGGGCATGCCATAGGTCCCACCTCCTTCAATTTTTGAAATACCCCAAGAATTGATAAGCTTCAAAGTACCTGGGACATCGTCTTTGAATTGATTTCTAAGGCTATACAATTGCAACCCGACTTCCTGAGCATTCGTAGTGATAGCTATACAGCCAATTACCAGTAGCGTAAGATACTTTTTCATTATCTTTTATTTACGTGAGTAGATTGCCTTCATCGTCCCACTCCGCGATTTCATTTCGTTTACTTTGGTCCACACATTTCGCAATCCATTCCGGGTCGTACGCAACGCCGTGCTGATCCAAGACATCCTGTGGAACCCCGTCCCAGACATTGGGCTGGTTGCCCTTGTAACCTAAATCTGCAATTCCCACTTTTGATGTATAGTAACCTGTTACCGTTAAGCCACGCATCATGTAGAAAAACTGGATTTCCAAAGGTTGTTCATCCAAAGGTTTCTCCGTATCATGCCAGCAAATGGCATCACAGATTTGTTTTTTCTGCTCCAAGGTGGCCGATTTGAACTCGGTGCCGAACTCCGTATTGCTTTTATGATCCAGCCACATAAGACCTCCCAGAAGTGTTGGAGCCATTTCAGGGATATCCTTGCCCATAAATTCCACCAGCTCTGGAACGCCTGCCTCTATTGGGCCACCATGGGGCTCTTTTGGAGGAAGAATAACTACGCTTAAGGCAGCAATAGTCTCCATTTCATGTTCGTTGAACAGTTGCTCTGCTTGAAGCTTTTCCAAACGTTCCAGCTCTTCAGGTGTCCTTCCAAAATATTTATCGCTACTTTCCGTGATCGCCTGGTCTACGGCTTCCGTTTTGTCCGTTTTACATGCATTGAAAACCAAACCGGAACTGGCAGCGGCACCACCAAGAATTAAGGTCTGTAAACTTTTTCTTCTGTCCATATTCTTAAATATTTTGTTTCTTCAATTGATCAATGATATAGTCCGATGCCCTCCAAGATAAGGCCATAATGGTCCAGGTACAGTTTTTGTCCGCTTGCGAAACGAACGGCCCTGCATCCACAATGAAAACATTATCACAGTCATGCAATTGTTGGAATTTATTAGTGACCGAAGTTTTTGGGTCATCTCCCATACGGGTAGTTCCCACCTCATGTATAATCTGACCGGGCGCCAAGAGTCCATAGTTTTGGTCCTTACCAGGTTTTTCACTCAACGGAATACCGCCCATATTATGGATAAGCTCCTCAAAAGTGTCCTGCATGTGCTTGGCTTGATTGATTTCATACTGTGAGTGCTTATAATTGAACTTCAGTACGGGAATACCATATTTATCCACGGTGGTGGGGTCTATTTCGCATCGGTTTTCCCTAAAGGCAATAGCCTCACCGCGGCCTCCAAAGCCAATGACCGATCCATAATATTTCTTCACATCGTCCCGTAAACTATCACCATATCCTCCCACCTTTAGACCAAAAAACTTATTCATGCCGTTGGGATCAAAGCCGAAACCGTAATTGGGTTGGCCCATACCTCCCCAGACCTCTATGTGATATCCTCTTGGGAAATCCAGTTTGGAATTGTCTCCCCACCATGGAGAATAAACGTGCATACCTCCCACGCCATCTTCATTGTAGGAGACCTTTCGGTTCAATAAACCAGGAATCACACCTGCAGCACTAGCACCGGTGGAATCGTGCAAATACCTACCCACTACATCACTACTATTGCCCAATCCATTGGGATGTTGTTTGCTTTTGGAATTAAGAAGTATCCGCGCAGAACTACATGCAGACGCCCCTAAAACGACCACCCGACCTTTTAATTTGTATTCCTTTCTATCTTCCTTATTGATGTAAGAAACACCCGTCGCTTTGCCCTCCTCATTGGTAGTCACTTCGCGCACCATACAATTGACAAAGAGTTTTACCTTGCCTCCATTTTTTTGAGCCGGAAAGATGAGGCAACTTCCTGCGGAGAAATCGGCATAAACCTGACAGGAGCGACCACATTGGCCACAATAGAAGCATACGCCCCTTTCGTTGTTGATTCTTTTGGTCAACATGGAAAGTCTTCCGGGAATTACAGGAATACCGGTTTTCTTGGCTCCATTTATGTAGAATAATTCGTGTAATCTTGGTTTAGGAGGTGGAAGGAAAAACCCATCAGGATCGTTCTCCCTACCTTCCTTGGTTCCAAAAACCCCGATCAACTTATCCAATTTATCGTAATAAGGTTTAATGTCCTCATAACCTATGGGCCAATCATCCCCAAGACCATCTCTGGATTTTCCCTTAAAATCCTTTGGTCCAAACCGAAGCGAAATACGCCCCCAGTGGTTGGTACGCCCACCAAGCATTCTAGCGCGCCACCATTTAAATTCAGTACCTTCTTCATGGGTATATGGTTCGCCCTCAACTTCCCAATCGCCCCAAGACTGGTCCCATTCACCAAAGGCCCTATCCGTACCGGCCCCTCTTCTTGGCGAATCGTATGGCCATTTTAATTGGGTCATGGTTTTTGGATCAGCGGGGTCAAAAAACGGACCCGCTTCTACAACGGCTACATTCAATCCTGCATCCGCTAACTGTTTGGTGGCCATTCCACCACCGGCCCCTGAGCCTACAATAATTACATCATACACTTCGGAGGATTCTTTTATCTGCATAACTTGGTATTTGGTTTATGGTACAATTTAAAGAATAATTCAAAATCTAATGGCCGATTTAACGGATTGGAGGTATAAATTCATGAATCCTGATGTTTTTAACCCTAATTCATAAAATCTTGGGAATACTATTAAATTGGGATTACAACTCCGTGCTTATAAAAGTAGAAGCGGGCAAACCTTGGGCATTGAACAGATTGGCGATTTCCGTGCTTCCATAAGCATATCGAACCCTTTTTGGCTCCTTTACCTCTTTTGCTTGTACCGTTACAATGCCATTCTTGATTTTCGCTTTTGCCGGATACCAGATTCCATCCTGAGACAATACCTCGAAATGCTCCAGGTTTTTTCCTTTTACGGTAAGCCCTTCATTATGTAAAAAATGAACCATTACCTTATCTGCCATCGCTTCGGCCTTATCGAACACAGGTCCATAGACAGTTGTATCCAAAGCGTTGTAATGTTGTTTAAGGGCAATGTTTGCCAAACGGATACCCACATCCTTTTTATTTCTAGGATGAATATCGTCCACGGTACAAATATCACTGGTCATGGCCATACCCGTGTTGGGAAGTGACAAGATCCTTCTTTGTTGATCCCGAACGATGCCGCCTTCATATTCCCTGCCATACTTATAAGGAGCTATTTGCACATAATAGAATGGAAAATCATACCCCCACTTATCTCGCCAAGAATTTATAAGCGTGCCAAAGGTGTTTTCATAGGTTTCGGCATTGGCCGTATTGGATTCCCCTTGGTACCAAAGTGTACCGCTTATTTTGAAGTCCGTTAAGGGTGCAATCATGGCGTTGTACAGAATCGACTTTTCAATGGGGACCCAAGGGTTAGGCTTTATAAGTCCGTAGGACTCTTGTAGGGCCGGGTTCTTAACGAACTCCTCCTCCGGTGTCCAGACTTCGGCACAGGAAGCTCCCCAAGAGGAGTCTATCAAGCCAATGGGCACCTCCATTTCCTCTTGTAGGCGTTCGGCAAAGAAATAAGCTACGGCACTGAAATCGGGCATGGTTTCGGGTGAACAAACCTGCCACGTCCCGTCCAAATCATCTTGGGGATACTCGGCCGTTCTCTTTTCTACGGTAAATAGCCTAATTGTTGGTTTATCTGAATTGGCTATCGCTTCCTCTTTATTATCCAAACCGCTATTGGCGCTCCATTCCATGTTGGATTGCCCGGAACATAGCCATACTTCACCAATTAGAACATTCTCTAAAAGAATCTCGTTGGAACCTCCTTTAAATTGAATACTAAAAGGTCCTCCTGCACCAAGCGTTTCCACGGATAATTTCCATTTTCCGGTAATAGGTGTTTTTATGGAATGTTCCTTTTTGTCCCATCCGGTAGTAATGGTAAATTCTTCCCCGGGATTAGCCCATCCAAAAAGGTCAACGGAAGATTCCCTTTGCAAGACCATGTTGCTAGAGAATATGTTGGGAAGGGTTATATCAGCCTTGACAACGGAAACACAACATATAAAAAATATTAAAAACAGTCGCCTCATGATGAATTGTTAATTTAAACGAATCAAATATAAATATTTAATAATGTAAAGATTAATTTTATACGGACTTGCTTCAAATTATAAGTTTAAACTGATAACTTACGAAAAACTTTTTCACTCCATAATACTATTAAGCGACTAATTATGAATACCGATAAACAGTTTTTAGCGAGAAGAAATTTTATCAAAAGTGCTTCAGCCGCTTCCCTCCTTCTGACATCCATGGGTAGTTATGGTTTTGAATTCTTTGCCGATGAAAAACCAAAAAAAGTGGCCCTCATTGGAACTGGTTGGTACGGTACCAGTGATTTGTTCAAACTCATACAGGTCGCCAACGTAGAAGTTGTTTCCCTATGTGATGTAGATTCCAATTTTCTAAACGAAGTTGGAGAATTGGTTTCGCAAAGGCAAAAAAACGGAAAAGTCCCAAAGTTATACTCTGATTACAGGGAAATGCTAAAAAAGGAAAAACTGGATATTGTACTGATTGGAACTCCTGACCACTGGCATGCCCTAATGTGCATTGATGCCCTCAAGGCGGGTGCACATGTCTATGTTCAAAAACCAATAAGTGTGGATGTCATTGAGGGAGAAGCTATGGTGGCCGCTGCGAGAAAATATAACAAAGTAGTACAGGTTGGCACCCAACGAAAAAGCACACCACATTTGATAGATGCCAAGAAACAAATTGTGGATAAAGAACTATTGGGAAAAATAGGCCATGTTGAAATGTGCTGTTATTATCACATGCGGGCCAATGGAAACCCTCCCGTACAACCTGTGCCGGATTTTTTGGATTATGAAATGTGGACGGGACCTGCACCATGGCGACCTTATGATGGAATTCCGCACAGAAGATGGTGGAGAACCTTTAGGGAATATGGAAACGGGATTATGGGCGATATGTGCGTGCACATGCTGGATACCGTGCGATGGATGTTGGATTTGGGCTGGCCCAAACGAATTAGTTCCGAAGGAGGTATTTATGTACAAAAAGATGGAAAGTCGAACATATCAGACACCCAGACCGCCGTTTTTGAATATGATGGCATAAACTGCATATGGCAACATCGAAGTTGGGGAAATCCTGCGGATCCGGAATACCCTTGGGCCTTTATCATTTATGGGGAAAAAGGTGTTTTAAAAGGAAGTACCATGAAGGCCGATTTTATCCCCTATGGAAAAGAAGGTGAACCCGTGCATTTTGATGTATTGTATGAAAAAGAAAAGTATCCAGAAGATTTGGTTGAAAAGGATAATGAATTAAATGCAGCACCCGCCACAAGACGGCATATGATCAACTTTTTAGAAGCTATTGCCAATGGAACCAGACCTGTTGCCGACATTGAGGAAGGTCATATTTCCACTGCAAGTTGCATTTTGGCAAACCTATCCATGGATTTAGGTAGACCATTGATTTATGACCCAAGCAGCATGTCTGTTGTTGACGACCAAGAGGCGACCGATAAATTGCAGCGCGCTTATAGAGGTCAATGGAAGCATCCACATCCAGATACGGTATAGCTATTGCAACTTTTTTGTGGAGTCCCTTACCAAAAGGCTCGTTTTTACCACTTTGGTCTCGAAAGGTCTATCGGGGTTTTGGATGCGTTTTATTAATAATTCCGCGGCCTTTTCCCCTATGAATTTCCCATGCTGACTCACCATGGTCAGTGATGGCGTTACGTATTGTGATAGTTGTCCGTTCGTGAAACCAACTATGGAAACATCCTTGGGTACATTATAGCCCCGGGATTTTACGATATGCAGAATTTTCACCGCCGTGATTTCGTCCAATCCCAAGATTCCGTCTATGGATTTATAGTTCAAAAGAAAGGACATGAGTAGGTCTAGGTCATCTTTTGGGGTAAAGTTGACTACCAACTTTTCATCAAAAGGTATTCCGGCTTCTTCCAGGGCCTTCTTATAACCAGACAACCGTAGTTTACCAACACTCGATTTACCAATTGGGGATACAAAAGCAACGTTCCTACATCCTAAATTGAAAAAAAATTTGGTCGTTTTATACCCAGCTTCAAAATCATCTACGATTACCTTGTCACACTCAATTAGATCGGAAACCCTATCGAACAACACCAATGGAATCTGACTCTCCGTGATTTCCCGCAGCCCTTCCATCCGTTCCTTTACCTGGGTTTCCTCGGCCAAAGAAATAATCAATCCGTCCACGGTACCTGAGTCCAAGAACTCTAGGGTTTTGGACTCCTTCTCATAAGATTCATCACTTATACAACTGATGATATTATAGCCGTTTTCATTGGCAACCTTTTCTATCCCGTATAAAACCTGAACAAAAAAATAGTTCAAAATATTGGGAACGATGACCCCAATGGTCTTGGTGCTCCTATTTAGAAGATTCAGGGCAAGTTTGTTCGGTTTATAATGATGGGCCTTGGCATACTCCTGAATGCGTTGCTTTAGCTCCCTACTTATCTCATGACTATCATTTACAGCCTTGGATACCGTAGATATAGAAACATCAAAATAAAGCGCTATGTCCTTAAGGGTGATCTTCTTCATTGCTCGATAATCGAGATTTGGATGCTCAAACGCATACGTAGAAATTTAAATAAATGTATCTTTCAATGTCTCGCGTGCTTGCCCCGAGTTAATTTACATTAAACTAAAAAGGTCTTGAAGAATATCAAGACCTTCTTAAATTAAAAATTCCTTGAATTATATATACTGATTGATAATATTTTCAAACAGCTCCTGCTTTCCGCTTATTAAAGGTAATTCTCCGTTCTCCTTGGCAATGGCATACAAATCGTTCAGGTCCAATTTACCGTTCTCAAAATCCTTCCCTTTTCCTGAATCGAAGGAACTGTACCTCTTTTTTCTCAAGCTTGAGTACGCAGAGGAGGTTATTATTTTATCGGCTGTAATAAGGGCTCTTGCAAAAGTATCTGCCCCACCAATATGGGCAAGGAATATATCTTCCAAATCCGTAGAATTTCGTCTGATCTTGGCGTCAAAATTTATACCGCCACCTTGAAGGCCTCCTGCTTCCAAGAATACCAACATGGCCTCGGTAGTTTCTAGGATATTGTTTGGAAACTGGTCCGTATCCCATCCGTTTTGATAATCGCCACGGTTTGCATCCAAACTACCCAACATTCCGGCTTTTCCGGCAACCGCCAATTCATGTTGGAAGGTATGCTGCGCCAAAGTCGCGTGGTTTACCTCGATATTGATCTTGAAATCCTTTTCCAATCCATATTCACGCAGGAAACCAATAGCAGTTGCGGAATCAAAGTCATATTGATGCTTCATGGGCTCCATCGGTTTCGGTTCTATAAAGAAATTCCCTTTAAATCCTTTCCCACGGGCGTAATCCCTGCACATAGTCAAGAATTGTCCCATATGGTCCAATTCGCGGCCCATATCGGAATTCAAAAGCGACATATAACCTTCCCTACCGCCCCAGAATACGTAGTTTTCACCATTTAGTTCCATGGTAGCGTCCAAAGCCATTTTTATTTGCGCACCTGCCCTTGCCACTACATTAAATTCAGGGTTGGTCGCCGCACCATTCATATAGCGCGGATTGGAGAAACAGTTTGCCGTTCCCCATAGTAATTTTTTGCCGCTAGCCTTCTGCTTTTCCTTAATGTAGTCTACAATGGTATTCAATCTTTTTTCCGACTCCAAAAAAGTGGGACCCTCCTGAATAAGATCAAAATCATGAAAACAGAAATAGTCAAAACCGATTTTCTCAAAAAACTCAAAGGCCGCATCTGCCTTGTCCTTTGCCGCCTGAACAGGGTCGGAAGATTGGTCCCATTCAAAATTCTGTGTTCCCGGACCAAATGGATCGGACCCTTGGCCGCAGAAGGTATGCCAATAGGCTATGGCAAATTTAAAATGTTCTCGCATGGTTTTTCCCGCCACCACTTGCTCAGGATTATAATATTTGAACGCCAAAGGGTTATCTGAATCCTTGCCTTCAAATTTAATTGCATCAATTCCTTTGAAATATACTTTTTCTGCCATTATTACTGATTTATATGTAGTTTATTGTTATTTCCAATTCCTTCTTCCAAAGCTGATACGCCCTTTGGTATTCTGCCTTATTTCTTAAAGGCTTAAATGTCATTATATAATCGTTTTCTATGATAGCTTTTCCAAAAACCTCATAATCGCCATCCTTTAAAAGTCCTGCCCTGGCCGCTCCTATGGCACCCGTGGTATTATAAATTTCAATATCATATCCAATTAGTGTGGCCACGGTTTCCGAAAAAATCTTTGACCTAAAAAGGTTGTCGTTTCCTGCCCGCATCACATTGACCTCTATACCGTCGGATTCCATAATTTCCATCCCGTATACAAATGAAAAGGCAATGCCTTCCAAGGCTGCCCTGCATAGATGCCCCTTGCCATGATTGTTCAAGTTAATGTTCAACAGCCTCGTACCAACTTCCTGATTGTTAAGCATCCGTTCCGCACCGTTTCCAAAAGGTATGATTACCACACCATCAGAGCCTACAGGAACTTCTTCGGCTAATTTGTTCATTTCGTCATAGGACGCTACATCCAGATTATTAAGCAACCATCGGTACTGAATCCCAGAGCCATTGATACAAAGGAGCTTTCCTATCCTGGAGTCGTTTCCGGGACTATAATTTACGTGCGCGAAATTATTCACCCTGGCACTTTCTTTGACAGAAAGACTATTGGTAACGGCATATACCACACCGGATGTACCGCCGGTAGCGGCTACTTCGCCCGGATTAAAGACATTTAAGGACAAGGCATTGTTGGGTTGGTCCCCAGCTCTATATAATATTGGAGTCCCAACTTGTAAACCACTTTCAGACGCCCCTTTTGCATCAACGCGTGATTGTATACCGAAAGTCTCCACAATATCAGGTACCAAACTGGCATCTAAGCCGTAATAGTCCATTAAAAAAGAAGCTATTTCCTTTTTCTTAAAGTCCCAAAAAATACCTTCTGAAAGTCCGGATACCGTCGTATTTATTTTTCCTGAAAACCGCATGGCTATATAATCCCCAGGTAACATGAACTTATGGATTTTCGAAAAGATATCAGGTTCATTGTCCTTTACCCATTTAAGCTTACTGGCCGTAAAATTAGAAGGAGAGTTCAATAGATATTCCGAACATTTTTCCTCGCCTATCACTTCAAAAGCTTTCTGACCGATTGGTACAGCCCGGCTATCGCACCAGATAATGGAATTGCGCAGTACTTTGTTGTCCGCGTCCACAACCACCAACCCGTGCATTTGATAAGAAATACCAATCCCGATAATTTCTTCCGAAGAAATATCGTGGGTTTTGATCAGTCTTTTGATACCAAGGCAGGCATGGCCCCACCAATCTTCCGGATTTTGCTCTGCCCACCCATTTTTTATTGCCAGCATGGACATCTCGGTCTCTGGTTCCTGGACAACGCCTACACTTTTGCCAGTGTCAGTTTCGACCAATGCAATCTTTATTGAGGAACTACCAATATCCAAACCTAAATAGTACATATGCAGACAGTGCTTTACATGATTTTTGTCTCCTAAAAGTACTATAAGTTAGCTTCTTAAAGAATATAGGGAGGAAGTTTAGTTAACAATACATCAATTAAAAACCATGAAAATCCAACATTTTATAATATTATGAGTTTGATTTTTAGATATTTACATTTTTTCGTGAATTACGAAAATTTATCGAAACCCTTTTCGTAAAGAAAAAGGCCCAAGGAAACCAGATTTGTTTCCAAGGACCTTTACCCAAAGCATAAGTAGGTATTATAGACTTTCAAGCTTGCTCAACGCTTCGGACTTTGAATTTACGTCCAACTTTAGATAGATATTCTGAATGTGAAAATTGACGGCACTGGTAGTAACAAATAGTTTGTCAGCTATCATTTTATAGGTTGCCCCATTGCATAAATAGTCTACGATTTGATTCTCTCTTTCCGAAAAGAAACTATAGGATTTCCTATTGAAATTGGACACAACCTGTTTAACGATGTCGTTACTGATGGTTGCTCCTTCCTCCCTGACGCTGGTCAGTGCATGGCTAAACTTATCTGCGGACATGGGTTTGGTCAAATAGCCATTTGCTCCTTTTTTGAAACTCTTTTTAATAAGTTCGAAGTCATTGTTTTCACTGATCATCACCACCTTTACGTTCCAGTCTTTTTTCCGATATAGCTTAATGGTATCCAAACCATTGGTCTCATGCAAATCGACCTCCGTTAAAACGATATGGGGCCTGGTTCTATTGAAATCCTTAAGGGCCTTGCTGGCGGAGGTATAAATGCCCATAAGTTGAAAACCATCCACTCCTTTTAGATAGTTTAGATAGCTAACATGTTCATGTTCGTTTTTTTCTACAATAATAAATTTTAAATCCTGAGTTTTCATAAGTAAGTTAAATTGTCCTGTTCGGTTTCTTTTGGAAACCAAATCCGGGGGTTAATAATTGGGTAAAATCTGGGTAGCCTACGGCGGTTATTTACTTTTTTATTTTGGGATAGCCCATAAATGAACTTCCTGTCCAAACTGGGTACATCTGGAATCAAAAAAGAAAAAAATAAAGGCGTAGGTCGAAATTGTCTTAGCAGCGTTGTTGCCCTGTGTCAAGCAACGGTCCATGCCAAATAGGTTTCAGAATACATTTCAAAAAATAAAGCACGTTGAGCAAATGCTTTGGGCTTGTCGTTAAGAAGGATTGCTTGTGGGTAGCAAGCTGTAGGTAAAATTTATCCATAATCTGGGGGATTTGGGGTTAAAGAATGGTTTATTTCTGTTTGTTTCCGAAATATACTTCTTTAACAACTATACCTGATAAACTCCTGTATTTTTTCGTTAAAATGCACAATTTGGATGTATTTCATCGAAATATGATGTCAAAAATAAAAAGGAGGGGCCCCAGTTATCCCCCCGGATACTACCCCTCCTTCTGTCGACAATTTACTCAAACATAGAAATACTCAAACTTTTATATATCGATTCTAGTATGCAATCCTTACTATATTTTTGTTAATCTTCTTAATACGAATCTCCATCCTCAAAAGTGTTGGATACGGTAGCCGTATGCTCGTCCACCTGCATGATCCACTTTTCATCATTGTATTTGCCACCCAAATTTGATACATAGGCATTATGTGCTTCGCTTTTGTAATCGTAATCCGCCAGATAGACATAATACAAACCGTTTTCCTTATTATAAAACTGCTTGGCATCCAGTCCTTGGTCCTTTAATTTTTGCATGAAGGCGTTCAAATACTTTTTGTTGCTGTATACATTGGCGATTACGTAATACCCGGATTTTACTCCCAAGATATCTGAGCTTCCCAACATTTTAATGGGCAGTTTGTTATATTTTTCAAAATCCTCCTCAGCGGCCATACGCGCATGCTCCTCCTCCATCTTCTTGGCGGCCATCATGGTCCTTTCCTCCAACTTGAAGTTTTGAATGTTGGAATCCACACTATTTTTGATATCGTTACGTAATAGTCTCACAATGGTCTCAAACTTTTTTTCAAAGGCCAACGTTCGCGCTTCCTCAATGGAATCCTGTCTCAGAATGAGTTCATCTAGAATTAATCGGTTTTGATAGGCCAAGTCGGTGGGGTCCACATTTTCAATGGGTTCCGAAGCAAGGTTTCTATTGGCTGCTTCTTTTTCCGCCTCCCTTTTTTCCTTTTTCCTTGTTTTGTCCCTTTCCGATATTAAATCGGCAATCTGCTCCTCATAGTTGCGAACAATGGCATCTATCTTACTATCATTGGAACGATCCGCAATGGTAATTGACATATCCTCATCCTTGAACTTATAGGCCAAGGATACCTCGTGGTTCCAACCTAGGTTCGATTCATTTTGGGAAAGATCCTTTTCTATTAAATATCCCAAGGACATTTTTTTACTGAAATTGAACCCTACTCCGGCAGACATGCCATACTCTTGGTCTATGGTTGTCTGCAACCATCCGTAATTTGGCAAGTCCAATAATAGGGAACCTAAATAGTACATACTTCCATCCTCGTTTTTACCCACTTGGCCCAAAGGCATCAAACGGGCATTTTCAAACAATCCCCTACCAGCATTAAAGGAATGTGTGTACTGCATGGATGCTTTAACACTTCGTGTGGAAAGATTGGTAAGGAACTCGTCCGTGGTTTGGTTGTAGCGCAATAAATCCTCTGCATACAGTCCAAAGTCGAATTTTCCTATGGAAAGGTTGATTCCCGGTTGTACGGCAATTTTACTCTCTTTTCTGGATTCTGTAATTTCTGGATCGGCTTCAGAAATTACCACTCGGTTTTTATCCAATCCTTGATTGAAATAAGTAACATTCGAACCAAAAGTAAGTGTGCTTTTGTTTCCAAGTTTTACCGCGGTGGCATAATTGGCATTAAAACCGAATTCCTGTACTACACCGGACCATTGGCTGTAAATACCAATTCCTATGGCAGTTCTATCGTTTAACATGTTACTGAAACCTAAAAAGTAGTTCTGGCTGTTGTCATCAAAAGTGGCATACTGGTTTCTATGTAAAATATTTAGATAGGATTTGTTCTCCCTTACCAAGGAAAAGGTTGGATTGATCAAATATCTATTAAAGAACAACTGGTTATGATAGGTACTGCTGGAGTTTAAATTGGTTCCAGTCTCTTGTCCAAGTACATTTAGGCTTCCCATAAACATGAATAGGATTAGGGGGAGTCCTATTTTTGCCGATATTTTATGAATATATTTCATTTGAGTAGGGTTTAACGTTCGAGTAAAATTATCTTCAAAGGATTGGGGGTATTAACATCACATTCTAGGAATGTGGGTTAACTTCCTTTGTATAGTTCTTCATGGAATTAGGGGAAGGATTATATCCAATTAATTTTCATCCTCAAAAACCGATGTTGAGTATTGGGTCCTTGTTTCCGTGTTCATGGCTTCCATCAAGTGGAAATCCCTAACATTCTTGGTATTATTTTCACCAAAGTAGGAGAACGCGACCATTTCCAGGGCGGTGCCATTTCCACCTCTGTTGGACATCACATATCCCATTTGGCCGTTGGTAAACTGTATGGAAAAGTCATCGCTTGGGCTGTTTATGGAACTGCCCATGTTCATGGCCAAGCCTACGTTTCTTTTTTCGACCTCTACCATAAAGACATCCAATCCACCATATCCTTGATGGCCTTCAGAGGCAAAAACCAAGGTGTTTCCTTCCATAACCTTGGGATACATTTCATTCTTTGCCGTATTTACTTTGGTGCCCAAGTTCTTGGCCACACCAACGATACCATTGGATTTTATGGTAGTGACATAAATGTCAAACGCTCCAAAGGTTCCTGGCATATTGGAAGCAAAGAATAGCCTCGTGCCGTCCTTGGAAATTGCCGGATGCAAGGCGGAGTATTCCGTGGGACATAATGCCAGTTCCTTAATGGATTTCCATTCCCCGTTGACCTTATCGGCCCTATAAATCCTATGAACTTTTTGTTTTTTTGAAAATATCCCCGTTGTTGGTTTTACCCAAACCTCTTTGCTGAAGTAGGCCGTTTTCCCGTCCTTGGTCAACACGGCAGGGCTTTCATAGGTAAAATCCTTTACCTTGGGGTTTTCCTGTAGCTCCAAAAAATACGACATTTCATTGCCTAGGGATGCGGTGCTATATTCTGGGTTAATGGATAGCGCTTTAAAGTTTTTCCTTCTAGACAGTTTGTTCCCCGTTTTTGAGGAAGCATCGGTCATATGGTAGTCTGACTTTACAAGCTCCGTCCAATTCTCGTCCTCTTCCACGGATTTTGCCGCATCACCAAGTTTTGATAGGGCATAATCATAGCGCTTCTGATAGGAACTATCCAATTGACCGTCCGGGCTGATTTCAATCAATTTCTGATACCAGAACAAGGCGGTTTCATAATTGTGTGACAAAAAATGGGCATTACCCAAATCTTGATAGATTTCCTCTTCAGAATAACCCAAAGACTTTAGATCCTCATAATTCTGGAGGCGTTTTTCTGTTTCGGTCAATTGATGGGTTCCATTGGAAACCACCAAACCGTCCTGGGCATTTAGTGTATAAGAACCTATGATTAGGCTACACCCGATTACCATTCTGTAAGCTAGCGTATTTCTCATAATACTTGGTTTTGGGGTTCAACATGACAAAGTTCCTAAATGCTTACCACTGAACACTTATTAAAAATTCATAGGTTTTGACAGGTTTTTGGCTTTTTTCTTAAAATTTCAGGTATTTCATCGAATAATTCTATCCGTTCATCCTAGAAATTCATTTCATCGGAGGACATCATCAATTTGGAGCAGGATATTTTTCTTAATTATTTGTTAATTATGTTAAAGATTTGTAAATTGACCTAATAGGAACCAAACCTTTAAACAGATGAACACTTCCTCAAAAAATAGCCTCGACCTAAAATTAATGACGGACGTCATTGTACTATGCATGCTGATAGTATCCGCTATACTGTTCCTACAGTATTCCCATGAAATAGAAAATGAAATTACCACCGCTGTACTGAATTCTATGAATGATATCAACAACAGTATAGCAAATACGAGGACGGGTAGATAAGTTTTCCTTAATAGACTATCGTTTTCCAACAAATACATTGGCCACCAACGCGCCAATGATCATCAATATTCCCAAAAGACTAAAAAAGGAATAATAATCCCCGAACCAGAATACACCCACGGTCAGTGTAAAAATAACCTCTATATATTTTAGAGGGGCTACCAAGCTGGTTTTGGCCACTTGAAATGCTTTGGTCATAAATAATTGTCCAAAAAATCCAAAAAATCCGAGGCTCAACAACAAAAACCATTCATCATCATGGGGAAGGGTGAAATTTTGAATACTCAAAACGCCCCCAACCACGGTACCCGTAAACATAAAATAGTTTACAACCACCAGGGGATGGTCTCCCTTACCTATTTTACGAATGAGTACATAGACCATACCACTAAATACCGAAGCCGTTAAGACGAGTAACAAACCTGTAGTATCCAATGCATCCCCAAAACCCTTTATGACCAGGACCCCACAAAATGCTATCAAAAAAAGCAACCACTGTACCGCCCGCAACTTTTCTTTCAACCAGAAGACCGCAAAAAAGGTGGCAAAGATGGGGGCAATATATCTAAGGGAGACGGCCGTACCCACGGGAATATATTTTAAGGACATAAAAAAAAGGCTCATTGCAATCAAGCCTGCAAACGACCTATAGAGCATGAGTCTTTTGTTGTTCCCTAATATGGGTATGCCTTTTATAAGAATGTAGGAGGTAGCCAAGAAAAGCGAGCCTATTGACCTGAAAAAAACGATTTCAAACGTGGGGAAATGGCTTAAGTATTTTACGAACGCGTTCATTAGGGTGAACGAGAAGGTACTTATTACCATGTACAGGATGGCTTTCTTCAAAGGCTGGTTTTACTTTCTACAAAGTTACGGGAAGGAAACCGGATAACATATACAACTCTGTATTCTCCAAGATTTTACAGGATTATGCCTTCCCGCTCTGCGAAGTTTTAATTTTTGACGAATTGATTTTAATTACCTGGTATACAAAAAAAGACCTGCTTTTGAGCAGGTCTTTTAGTTTCAACATGTTGCTATCTGAAAAATTTATGCTTCACAACTCGCACATTCCTTCTTTTGTTTGAATTTTTGGGCGGCGTTCATACTATGCTGATAGTATAGCGACTTCAATCCCAGTTTCCAAGCAGTTACGTGGATTTTGTTGATTTCCTTGACGGGCATTTCCGGATGGACGATGATGTTCACGGACTGACCTTGGTCAATATGGTTTTGCCTATTGGCCGCCTGATAGATGATATCCATCTGGTCTATTTCCGAGTATGTTTTAAATACGGCCTTCTCCTCATCGGTCAAGAAATCCAAGTGTTGTACGGAACCATCAAAATCGCGGATACTTCTCCAAACTTCGGTCGTATTCTTGCCTTTCTCCTCCAATAAGTCCTCCAAATAAGGATTTCTAATCGTCGTTTTCACCTTGGCAATATCCTTGACATAGGTGTTGGACCAAATGGGCTCTATTCCTTGGGATACTTGACCCAATATGAACGCTGAAGAGGTTGTTGGAGCGATTGCGTTCAACGTGGCGTTTCGTCTACCGTACCCTTTCAATACTTGAGGCTCACCAAATTTTTGTGCCAATTCCTCGGAAGCCTTATAGGACTTTTCCTTAATGGTCTTGAATATTTCACTGTTCAGGTTATAGGCCTCCTGACTATCGAACGCCAACATTTTTGACTGTAATAAGGAGTGCCAGCCTAACACCCCAAGCCCCAAGGCACGGTTATCCTTGGCAAAGTTATAGGCACGTTCCATAAAAAGGAATGTTTGACGATCTTCCCTACTATCGGAATCACGGTATACCTCCAATTTTTCACAGAACTCCGTAATCACGGCATCCAAGAAATAGACCATGGTTTCCACGGCATCGGTATTTTTCCATTGATCATAGTGTAATAGGTTCACTGAGGACAATACACATACAAAGGACCAATTTTCATTGGATGGCAACATGATTTCCGTACACAGATTACTTGCGTAAATAGGGTGGTTTTTATCCCTGTATACATCGGCTGCACCGTTGTTGGCGTTGTCCTTAAAGAAAATATAAGGATAGCCCATTTCTCCCCTACGCTGCAGTACTTTGGCCCATATGGCGCGCTTATCTGTATCACCGTCTACCATCTCCTGCATCCATTCGTTGGTAACCGTTACTCCGTGGGTCAACTCTTGAATGGGGTTTCCTTCGGTTCCTATTTCCAAAAATTCTTTAATATCCGGATGTTCCACGGGTAAATACGGGGAAAACCTACCGCGACGCACAGACCCTTGGCTTACCACATCCACCATACTCTCAAAAAGTTGCATGATATGGACGGCACCGGAAGCCTGACCGTTATTTTTTACCTCGGCACCACGATGTCTTATTTTTCCGAAATAACCTGAAGTTCCTCCACCCAATTTGGACATCATGCCCACTTCAGACTGGGTGTAAAGGATGTTGCCCATATCGTCATCGATGTGCGACCCAAAGCAACTAATGGGAAGCCCTCTCTGTTTACCAAAGTTCGACCACACCGGAGAGGCCAACGAGAAAAAGCCTTCGCTCATGTAGCCGTAGAACTTATCGGAAAATCCTGGCATATTCAAGATAGCCTCTGCCCTATCCGCAATTTCACGGATTCGTTCCTCCGGGGTAACTCCTTTTGTAAGGTAACCCGATGCCAAAAAATTTCGGCTATGGTCGTTCAACCAGGCAAATCCCTTTCCTTGCCCCTTACCTTCGGACAAGTTCTTTATTGCCTCTTTTCTGGCTTGCACCAGTTGGTCAGAGCCCTTTAATACTTTTCCTTCTTGTACTACTTCGTTTTGTAGGTTTAGTTTTGTCTCGTTCATGTTAAAATAAGTCGTCGCTGGTTATACTTTGTGTTCTTTTACTGTAGTTAATGGATCTCTTTACAAAAAAGTCCCCATGTTTGGTACCGATAATCTCATCGTCAAACCACTCGGTCTGGGCTAAAAGATTCTCATCTACCTCAAATATTTTGTCGATACCTATACTGTCCAAGGAATCGTTAAATCTCTTTTTTATGAACTCTTTTACCAGAACCTTGGGTAAAAAGTCAATTTCTCCAGCTTCAAAAATCCAATCGATGATATCGCTTTCGGCCTCAAAAGCGTCCTTACACATATCTTGAACCATGCTGTGGTATTCCACATCGAACCAATCTGGGTTCTCATCTTTGATGATGTTGATAATATCGATACCAAAATCCCCATGTATCTGCTCCTCCTTGGAGGTAGCCTCCACTACATTGGAAATACCTTTTAGCATGTTCTTGTATTTGTTGAAGGCCATGATGATCAAGAACTGCGAAAACAAGGATACATGTTCAATGAACAGGGAAAATAGAAGAATGGACTCTGCGTATTCCTTATTGTCCTCACTTTTTGCATTTTTTAAGGCGGTCTCTAAATAATGGACGCGCTTCATAATAACTGGCTTTTTCTTCAGGTTCTTGAACTCTTGGTTCAACCCAAGGATTTCCAAAAGATGGGAATAGGCATCATGGTGTCTTACCTCACTTTCGGCGAAAGTGGCCCCTACAGAACCAATTTCAGGTTTGGGCATTTTGTGATAGATATCGCCCCAAAAGCTTTTTACCGCCACTTCTATCTGGGAAATGGCCAGCATGGTATTCTTTATGGCACTGCGTTCCGTATCTGTGAGACGGGTCTTAAAATCCTGAATATCACTTGTGAAATTAAATTCCGTATGAATCCAATAGGAATGCCTGATCGCCGGCACATATTCGTATAAAGCAGGATATTCATAAGGCTTTAGATTGATACGCTTCTCAAAAATATTTGATTTCCTTTTTTGGGCCTGTTCATTCCTATATAATATATATGCCTTGGCAACTTCAAAAAAGCCACCCTCCATTAACTTTTTCTCTACAAAATCCTGTACCTCCTCTACCGTTGGCTTGTAAGCGGAATCCGCTTTCTTTCTTTCCAAAAGGGCCGCATAGACGGTATCGGAAATTTTTTCGGCATCACCTGGACCACCTAATTCCACAGCGGTCATGGCCTTCAAAATTGCATTCGTGATCTTGTGTAATTGAAAGGGTTTGGTAGTAAAGTCCCTTTTGATGACTTCCGTTATCTCCATGTTAATAAAAGGTTAAAAATGAAACTATTTTGAGAGGTATAAAGGTCAAATTTTTACCCCTTCCATAGTGGATGAACCTCTTAACTTTTTCAACACTTTTATCAACAATGAAAAATGAAAACTAAAAACCAGAACTAGAAAATAATATGCAAGTATTTGTATTACAATAATTTAAAATTAAACAAATAAAGTTATAAATCATCTTTGGTTACATTTTTTTGGTTGATCAACATCCTGAACTTCAAGAAAGAATCAAGATCTAAAGACGGCTAAAAGATAGGATAGGCTAGACCACTAAATTACTGGCAAATAGCATGGGAAATATGCGTGATGAACTTCTAAATTTTAACAAATGGATGGATTAAAATTCGAAGAAAATAAAAATAATCCTCGTGTATTTTTTTAGGTGAACAGAAACAAATCCACTCTACATTGGTTTGACCAAAAGGAATTTTTTTGTCAATTCCAGCGTTTGATTGTTGGCTACGTGCTTTGCGATTCCCGTCTAGTGTCTTATGTAAGCGTTACGACCAATTTAGGGTCTCAACTACTTAAACGAGTCGTTCATAGTGGTTCGTTCCATTGGCAAGATGTAACATATAATTAGGTATGCAAAATGTATATGCTTTATATGATAAAATTTGCACACCTCTTACACCAGTGCGAAGGTGGCCGCATCCGCTATTTAGGCACCACCGTAACGATAACACGCTTGTATCTAGTTAAGGAAGGGCTGCCTTTATCGGAGAGCTTCAAAATAAAATGCAGGGTCTCCTTTTTATCAACCTTGGGCGCCGTAAGGTTCACGATATGGACGTTCTCCGCCCCTAAATTGACTTCGTTTTTATACGTGCTTTCCTCCGGATAGTAAAACCATAAATAACTCAGGTTATCCCCATCTGGGTCGGTAGAATTAAAAGCATCCAGACTAAAAGCTTCGCCCGATTTTACGGTAAACTCCTCCGGATGGGTCAACCCGGGGACCGGCGGATGGTTCGCTTCTTCATAGTTCATGAAACACCAGTCCATACGGGCGGCAAAATCATTTTGAAAATCATCCCGCCATCGCCATAAGGTGACCTTATTATCCTTGAAGGTAACAGTATCCCTTTTTACGGTCCGCCCATATTCTTGGGGTACATAAGGCGTATAGGCATCATCGACATTCGTCCAAATAGCCCTGGTTTCGGGAGCAATGGTTACGATAGAACCTCCTTTTTTGGTCTTGTCAAATTCTGGTTTGTAGAGGGCATATCGGCCGCCCCAAGCCCCCCAATCCGGACGTTCGGGTTCGTTAAGCCCGTTGGGTATCAAGGACAAAAAAGCGGGCGTATCCCCTTCTACGCCCCAGGCCACATCGGGATATTCCGCACCTAAAGGCCCATGGTCCTGCTGAATATTTTCGGCGATCCACGCATTACTTATGGTGTTGTTATCGATTCCGTTGATATAGCTATTAATGCCCGTCCAAGTCGCCGAGGCATAGTGATCTCCCGGGGAAACGATATAAAACAGCTCCGGAAACGTGTTGCGTATCCAAAGGCCGCTGTCATCCTGATCGGAAATGGTATATACCCGCAGTTTTGAGACCAATCGCTTGGCTTCGCTTTTACTTTTCGTCTGTTTTATTTTATGTAGAGATTGCGCCAAGGTATTTACACCGCCCCAAACCGAAATCCATAACGGGCGATCATCCTTTTCTTCCAAGACCTTAATGATCCAATCTGAACCCTCGGAATCTTTACCGTCGCCCACACCGTTCATACCGTACACCGGAAGTCCCTCTTTGATCAAGGATAACAAGGCTTCCGATTCCGGATAGCCGGATTCGTGTTTTAAAAGGTTGGGCTGTACTTCTCCATACGCGCGTAGCACCCTGGCAATGGACTCCGGATTTATTCTGTTTTGCATCCAGCAGGAGGTGGTGGCCACCAGTCCTTGGATATCGATTTGATTGGAATAGAGCAGCAAGCGCACCAAGGACTGCGTATCATCTGGATCCGCTTCAATATCCGTTAGGATGATAACTCTTTGTTTTTGAGTTGTTTGGGCGAGTAATGAATTACTGACGAGCAAATAAAAGGAAATTAAGCTCAAGAATATCTTCATAGGAATAAGGTTACCGGTGTAGTGAAAATGTACCCCGTTTAGGGTTGCTTCTATTGGTCTAGATTTTATCAATGGATGCTAAAGTTAACAAAACCGAATTAATAGCGTTACTGTTTCTTTGCCTGAAAAAGAGGATGGGCGTAGCGCCTTGTGCAATTTCGGGAGGGTTGATGTAGGTTATTGGTTATTGGTTATTGGTTATTGGTTGTTGGTTGTTGGTTGTTGGTTGTTCCCTTATACTTCACTTCGACTCCCTTCGGCTACGCTCAGTGTCCACGCTCAGGGCAGGCTGCTCGAGGTGATAAATCCATACTGTTGGATTGGTTAGTATTACGCCCTCCCGGATAGAAAATAACGGCCATTCGGACAGTATTTAGAGGTGTTCGTCCTAATGCATTTCATTTATGGGCTTGGAAGCGTTAGTATTAGGCTATAATAATCCTATAAACCTTATAAAATGAAAAGAATACTATTTTTTGCTGTTGCAGTCCTTTTTCTAGTAGGCTGTGAAAGCGACCAAAACACCACTTACGAGGAAACGCAGGGCACATTGAATAACGCACCGGCGAATCTGAAAGCTAAGAAAGGAAAAGTTGATATATGTCACTATTCCGTTGAAGATGATTCTTGGCACATGATCAACGTAAACCTTAACGCATTGTCTGCCCATGAAGGTCATGGGGATGTTCGATTGGATGATCAAGACGGTGATGGCTACGTACCCTTTAATGAATGTGGTTTTGGAGAGATGGGCGATTGCGACGATACCGACCCGGCGGTGAATCCCGGAGCCGAGGAAATTTGCGGAAATGGTGTGGATGATGATTGTGATGGTCTTATAGATGCAGAGGATGAGGATTGTTGCCAAACACCTTCTCCTGCGGAATTAATAGGAAACTGGTCAGGTGTCTTTTACCAAAACCCAAATTTTTCCTTTAATATGGCTATAGAAGATTGCGCTGCTACGGTACGTATTGATTTTGATGATTGTAAGTGGTCAATGGATTTTCGTTCCGGTAGCGATGGAATTTATAGCGTGTATCTAAATCGCTTATCATCATGCACTACAAACCCAAATTGGACACTAAGCCTGAGCGGAACCACTTTGACAGTAGTCAATGGCGATAACCTACTTATGGCGGTTCTCGAAAAACAATAGATAAAGTATGTGCGTAGCTGAAACGGGTACTTTAACATGAAGGTACTGCCAAATTTAAGTTAGCGTAGTTACCTGGTAAACAAAAAAATCCCTTCTGATTTAGAAGGGATTTTTTTGTTTATCGAGTTTTCCGTGTTTCTAAGTTCTCTCGCGAAGCCCCTGGACGCTCGAAGGAACACGGATGGATTGTTGGAGGGTTGGATTGTACGTGTTCTTAGGTTCTCGACTCCCCTTCGACAAAGTTTACCTTGAGCATAGCCGAAAGGCACAGGGCAGGCCGCACAGTGTGACAGTTGTTGGTTGTTGAAAGTAACATTTTTCAATCCCAATGAATTTTACGGGTACTGCCCGTAAAATTAGCCCGCTCTCCTTTCGGGCACATATCTAGGATAGAATATTCTAGTTCAGCATACGGTTCTCGATACAATTTGCTATCGAAAATCACTCAATCTGACATGCCAAAAAACATAAGGAGCCATAAAGTACCTGAGGTACATTCTTGGTCCGCTAGTAGTTTGTTTCCAAAATTCCGGGTTCCAAGTTGTGCCCGTATAGTTTGGCCACCAAGGAACTTCTGTGCTTTAAGAAGGCATACTGATTGATGGATCCCTTTTCCGTTATTTCCCCTTGTTCAGGTGAAAGTTCAAAATCTGCAATTAAGGCACGCTTTATTTTAGTTGAACTACCGGTACTTTTTTGTGCTAGGGTATCTACGATCCTTTGTAAATAGTCCCTTATTGGGAGAGAATTTGCTACTTCACTTAGGGTTATTGGAAGTCCGCTGCCCAAAAAATCCGAACAATATCCTACATTCAGAAATAAAACGGCCCCCACAAAATCCTTGTCATGCCCCGTAATGACAACATCCTTGACCAAACCATTGCCTTCCGCAATGATGTTTTTTCGAAGATTCCCCACATTGACCCAAGTTCCGGTACTTAATTTAAAATCTTCCGCTATCCTACCATCGTAGCGCATGCCTAAATTGGGGTCACGCTCATCAATGAATTTTAAAGCTTCCGAAGTTTTATAAAATCCTTCTCGGTCAAAAGCATGGGTCGTGGCGACTTCATTTTTCCAGTAGCCCGGAGTGATATTGGGTCCCTTGAACCTTGCCTCCCACCTATTCCCCATGGGGACCAGTTTCATTTCCAAGCCAGGAACCGGCACCCCCAAAAATCCGGCCTTGCTGTCATACGCGGTACAAAACATGGCGGACGGGCTAGATTCCGTCATTCCAAAACCGGAAGATATCAATATCCGCTTTCCCGTAGTTTGTATGGAAAGCCTTTCAAGTTCGTCCCAGACTTTTTGCGAAATACTGGCTCCGGCATAAAAAAGCATCTTTAGTCTGGAGAAGAACGTCTGCCGTAAAGCTTCATCGGCATTTAAAAAGGGAATGAGCTCCTCAAACCCTTTGGGTACATTGAAATAAACCGTTGGTGCAAATTCCTTGAGATTTCTAATGGATTGCAATATGCCCTTGGGAGTCGGGCTGCCCTCGTCAATATACAGGGAGCCTCCATTGTACATGACCAGCCCAAAATTATGATTGCTACCAAAGGTATGGTTCCAAGGCAACCAATCCATTAATTGCAAGGCACCGTTCTGTACGAAAGGGAAAGTCTGGGTAATCTGCTGCCAATTTGCCGTAAGATTTCCATGGGTATTCATGACCCCCTTTGGCAGCCCTGTGGAACCACTGGTGAACAATACCTTTGCCAAGGTATCCCTACCTATTTTATCGTGGGCTTCGGCAACGTTTAGTGTCGGTTTGGTTTTTACGATATCCTCGAATCTGTCCGAATCCCGCATCCCATTTTCAACAAAAACCAATCGGGAATTCCGGGTGTTGCTGGCTATGCCATCCAACGCCTTTTTATAAGCATTTCCATCTTGGACAAAAATCAATTGGGGGTCCAGAATGTCCAAACAATGCTTCAGTTTATCAAAACTGTCCGATTTCAAAGAGTACGCGGGACTAATGGGCGCATAAGGTATACCAATGTGCATAGCGGCCATTGCCAATAGTCCATGTTCAATACTATTGCCGGAAAATAGAGCAATTGGCCTGTCTTTTGATGTCACGGTATCCAAGAGATACTGCGCGATTGCCTGAATTTTCTGCCAGGCTTCCACATAGGTAAGCGTTCTCCAGTCTCCACCATCTGCGCGTTGCGCCAAGAAAATGGCATTGGGTGTTGTATGTGCCCAATATTGTAAACGTTCAGTTGTCTTTACCGGGTGCTGCCCCAAAGCAATTTTGGATTTCAGATAATGGACACCCTTTGCCCCGACTTGTCTCTCTATATCAACGGCAATTGTTGGTACCTCCAAATAGGGAATGTTATCGGTCACCCAGGTCTGTTCGCTCATAACGTAATTGAATTGGCCATCTGCCTGACGGTCCAGAGGGGGTAAAAATAGGAAATCAGGTCCTATTTTGACAATTTGGGGTTTGGATAATTATCCGATTGGTCTTCAACGGTATTGTCCATACACACAAAATCCTTCTCCAACAAAAGTGATAAGGTGGTGCCCTTTGAAGTTTTTAGCTTCGAACTAAAACCCACTATCTCATTATTTGGCCATTCCAAACTTTTGGTCTTGTTCAGATACAAGGTAATAGTATCCGACTTAAAATCAACACTCAACACTTGGACGTTCGTATCCGCTTTTAGGGCATAGGTGAAACTTTTCTCTCCAAATTGTGTTTCCTCCTGATAGTAACCTTTTAGGGCTAACGTTTCCACTTCACTTTTTGTAAGACGGTAGCGTATGGAATTTCCTTGTATCCTGATTTTCATTTATTCTTCTTTTCAACCAAACCCTTGGTAAATTCATTTAACGTCTCCACTTTCTCCTCAAAATCGCCCTTGATGGTCTTTCTGAATTCATTGAGGTTTTTGACCAAATCATCAATATTCTCGGGGATGACGTCCTCAAAAAACTGTCGGAGTCTTTTGGCGGTCGTGGGCGATTTTCCATTCGTGGAAATCGCCACTTTTACGTTCCCCTTCGTGACGATACCTCCCATATAAAAATCACAGAATGGAGGGTTGTCCGCCACATTCACCAAAATACTGCGTTCCCTGCAATCATGGTACACTTGCTCGTTCACGGCAACGTTATCCGTTGTGGCAACCACCAAATGCTTGCCGTTCAAAAAATTGGGATTATACGTATCCTCATGCATGATTATGTTTGCACTTTTAGCCAATTGCACGGTCTCCTCCCTAAACATGGGCGAAACCATCTCCACCTGCGCATTGGGACTCGATTTTAAAAGAAAGGTCAATTTCTCCAAGGCCACATTACCGCCGCCCACAATCAATATTTTAAGGTTGGAAACCTTTAAAAAAATGGGATATAGTTCATTTCGCTCCATGTGCTCTCATTTATTCTTATTTATGACAATGCCTTTTCCACTAGCTTCCTTGATTTTTGGGACAAAGGAAGTCTTAAGGCAGCCTCCTGTCCTTTTTCCGACATTTTACGCCAGGTCTTTTGTAAAATATCCACCACTTTTTCCTCCGGATGTTCCTTGGCGAACGGTTCAAAATAGAATTCCAAAAAGACCAAACAAATGACATCCTCCAATGTTTGGGTTTCCGCGTTTCGTTTCAGCTGCTTTTTTTCCAACAGAAATTTCACCTTGTCGATCGTTTCCGGATCATATCCAACTTTCTCCAATATTTCTGAGGCTTTTTCGGCATGGAATTTCTTTAAATCCTGTCGCCATCTCAAATATCCCTCCCGATTCATTTCATAGGATTCCCTAGGAATCTCCCATCTACAAATGTGTTGCGCCCTCGCCGTTAAACGTAATGCCTCCGATGCCTCCGGGGCAAATTCGTTCAGTTTTTCGGTCATGCGAATCGAATACAAAACCTCTTTGGGATATTCTTTCCCCAGATAGGTTTCCCTGTTGGGGTCTTTTTTGTTCGCTTCATCAAACAGTTCAAAAGCCTTATAGGTTTTGTCCGAAGTAGGCATGGGTCAATTTTTAAACTAAGATACAATATTGGATACAGCTATGTTCCCATCCCCTTGGTTTATTGGTTTATCTTATCGGGTTATATTTTAAACTTGAATAAATTAATGCGATACCGCTTTCGTAATCTAAGCTTTCAAATTTTTAAAAATATAACGACTTTTAACAATCATATTATTTCTACCAATACTTGCTCCTATAGTATCCCAAGATCTACCTAAACGCACCATCTTGACTACCGATGGTGAAATTGATGATGTGGACACTTTCATCACATATCTCCTCTACTCCAATGAATTTGAAACCCAAGGTTTGGTGTACTCAAGCTCTATGTGGCATTGGAAGGGAGATGGTAAGGGGACCAAATTCACCTTGGAAATGGAGATGACCAAAAAAATCTATGGGAAGGACCATACGGACCTACGATGGCCTGGAACCCAATGGATAGAGGAATTACTTGAAGAATATGCCAAGGTCTACCCAAACTTGATCTTACATGATAAGAACTACCCAGCGACCCAGAAGCTATTGGGTTTGGTCAAAGTAAGAAATATTGATTTTGAAGGGGAAATGGCCCTACGCACATTAGGTTCAAAATTGATACGAGAAAAGTTGCTTGATGATGACGATAGAGAGCTGTTTTTACAGGCATGGGGCGGTACTAATACCATTGCCATGGCCTTAAAATCCATTGAGGAGGATTACAAGGACACCCAGGACTGGAAAGATATCAAGAAAAAAGTCTCTGAAAAGGCCATTATTTATACCATTATGGACCAAGATGCCACCTACAAAAACTATATAGGACCCAATTGGCCAAAGATTAGGGTTTTTTACAATACCAACCAATTCTGGTGTTTTGCCTATCCTTGGAAACAAGTAGTTCCCAAAAGTCAGCAACCTTTTCTCGAGGGAAGCTTTATGGGCGCTAATTTTATCAACGACCATGGACCACTTCTCAAAAGATATTATTCCTATGGGGATGGGCAAAAACAAGAAGGTGACCCCAACCATTTTGAGGGCGATATTTCAAAAATCATCAATACTGAAAGAGGAATTTTCTCAAGATATGACTTTATATCGGAAGGTGACACTCCCGCATTTTTGCACTTGGTCGACGTAGGATTGAACAACTACTGGGACCCATCTAGAGGCGGTTGGAGCGGTCGTTTTGTGCTTTCCCAAAAAAAACCTTACCGCTATGAAGATGGGGGCAATGAGACGGACCTTAATCCAGAAACCGGAAATATGGACAAAAGTTACCCTCAAACGCGATGGATAAAGGCCCTGCAATTAGATTTTGCAGCGCGTACAGATTGGTGTGTAAAACCCTTTGAGGAGGCCAACCATGCCCCTGAAATTAAGATAAAGGAAGGGCTATCCATTGCTGCAAAGGCAGGTGAAAGTACAACCCTTCATGTTTCTTCAAATGATAATGACAATCATCCAGTTACCGCCAAAGCATGGTGTTACGAGGAAGCTGGGGATGGCCATACGGAGGTCGAAATGACAAATAATTTGGCCATTGTACAAATACCTTCAACTGCGAAAAAAGGGTATCACAATTAGATTATTATTGAGGGTAAGGAAACCGGGTTTCCAGCATTGACACGATATTAAAGAGTCATTGTTTCTGTATTGTAGCTCAAAATCCAAAAATTTAACTTTTCAAATTTGTCCGAATGAGTTTCTTTTGGGCAACGAAACAATATTTATTTATATTAAACGGTTGAACATACTATTTTAAAAGGGCAACCGTTCACTTATAAATAATTTCCTACAAATCCCCCGGAAATATGAACACTTGTGGTTTTCTAACTGGAATACGGTCCAAGAAATTCGTTTTCCTATTAATTCTTTTAATAGGATCAATTGTACGCTCGCAATCCGTAAAGGAACTTGAATATTTACTGACCCAACCAGAGCTCACTTCCAAAGAAAAAACTGAGATTCTTTATACTCTAAGTAGGGAATTAACCTATGTGGACAATTTAAAATCACTAAAATATGCTGAAGAAGCCTTACAATTATCCACTGAATTAAAAGATGAAATTGGAATAGCATACAGCTATAGGATATTATCGAGTATATATGCCATAAATGATAGTTACTTCATAAGCATGGAATATATACATAAGGCGCTTGATATTTTTGAGAAACTTTCCAATATGGAAGGTATGGCCAACTGCTATATCTCTATGGGACATATTTATCGTAGTCTTCACAATCGTGGACAAGAAATTAATTATCACAAGAAATCCTTCGATATATTCAATAATCTGGGCATTATGGAAAGAATAGGTGTGGCCGCCCATAACCTAGGGGAAAGTTATTTCAATAATAGTGAGTTCACTAAATCCAAAAAATTAACCCAGTATGCGATAAAAATTAACGATTCCATAAGTAACAAACCCGTCCTGTCAAGTTGTTATAAAGTAATGGGGCTTATAATGGAAAAAGAAGGACAAATTGATTCTGCCAAATACTATTTTGAAAATGTTCTTAAAATTTCAGAGCAGCTAGGCAAAAACTCCCAAAAGGTTGCCACATTCGAGGCCATGATGCAACTTGCAGAAATCGCCAAAAGTGAAGGAGATTCCTACCTTCAGTTCAATTTTTTGGAAAAGACGGAGGCCTTTTGTGATAGTTTTAATTTGAACCAATCCCTTTTAAGGGTTTATCAAAACCTACAGACTTTTTATTTGGACCAAAACAACCTGGAAAAGGTTAAATACTATATCAATGCCTATAATGAGCTCTCAAGATCAATTCAAAGAATTCAACTTGAAGATAGAAATAGGTTAACACAAAGTATGGCCTCTATTCATAGACTAAATATGACAACCCAAGCTTTAGAAAAGGAAAATGCTGCACAGGCAGCAATGATTCTGTATCGAAACATAAGTTTATTGGTAATTCTATTTTTCCTAATGGGATTGTTTATTGTTTTAAAAAAATTGAAAAACATCAACAAAGAGCTAACGGAGCAAAATGAGACCATTCATAAGCAAAAAGAAGAATTAAAGGACCTCAACGCTACTAAAAATAAATTCTTTAGTATCGTAGCTCATGATTTAAGAAGCCCACTAACTTCTCTCAAATCGTTTAGTTCTGTTTTGGTTGATCATATAGAACTATTGAGTAAGGATGAAATCTTAAATATGGGTAAACAGCTAAGTTCATCGGTTGATAATACCCTAAAAATGGCAGATAATCTAATTGTCTGGGCCAAATGTCAAATGAACGTGATAGAGGACCGTAGAGAATTAATTTCGGTAAAGGAAATCATAGAGGAAGTAACCAAAATCTTTAAGGTCATAGCCACTAATAAAGGGGTTGTCCTTCAAACATCTGTAATGGGCAATCCGCAATTTATGGGAGATAAGAATCAAATTGAGTTTGTCGTTCGAAATTTGATAAACAATGCCATAAAATTCACCCATAAAGATGGAATTGTCAATGTATCCGTTACCCAATCTACAAAAGACATTAAAATAGTAGTCTCCGATACAGGTGTGGGCATAGCCCCTGAATTTAGAAAACAGTTGTTTTCAGTCCAAAAACCAAAAGGGAGCAATGGTACGAACGGTGAAAAAGGAAGTGGACTTGGACTTGTCCTTAGCTCTGAATTCATCAAAAGAAATCAGGGTGAAATCCACGTAGACAGCATTGAAGAACAAGGGACCACAATTACTGTTACTTTTTCTAATAACCAAAATGTAGCATGAAAATAAATAATGCCACATTTAAAAAAAACTGTTCTTAAGAAACTAGTGACAGTATTTACTATTGGTATATCTAAGGTTTAACCCCTGCCCTATATCATCAATTTTGAAAATTCAAATAGCTTATTTTCCACCTTCTTGACACTTGCGTAACCTTCTTAATTTTAAATGAACTGAAAGCGTTTAAATAGGATTACTATTGCATTAAAGAATCCAATTCCTCCAAAAGTTAGAATTTCTATTTTTTAATCTTGCAATAAGATCAAATTTTGTATTTGAAATCAATATAAAATCATTACGGTTCTAATCAATTATATACATAATTTCATACTCACTAATAACTAGGATTATTCACATTTTTCTAATTCTTTTAGGTATTAAAGAATATACTTAAATCTATCACCGGTCGAAAAGGAGTTGGATGCATAAAACGTTTGTTTAAAAGCAATAGTCGAAAGCCAGAAGTTTTAAAATTATAGCACCCCAAATGATACTAATCAAATGAATTAAGCCTACTAAATGCAAAAAAAGTATCATTGATAGCAATAAATACTGTGGATATTATGTAGTAATAAAATTAGTTTTACTGCGAATTTGATATTTTTTATTTCATTTTTTTACAGTTTATTAAAAATATAGTCTATGATTTTCGATAATCTACTATCTACTTCACTGGAGGGTGTCCATGGAAAAGAAGTCATTTTAAGTAGCGTGGAATTTCCCCCAAACACAGCTTTACCAAAGCATTGGCATCCTGGCGAAGAATTTGTACATGTGCTTGAAGGTACATTATGTCTTTGGCAAGAAGAATCAATTGAAATGACCTATATCAAAGGAGATACTTTCATTGTACCTTACAGGAAAATACATGCACCATTTACAAAAGAGGACAGTGCCAAACTATTGATATTTAGAGTCCATGAAAAAGGTATGGAAGAAAGATATCTCGTAGAATAAAGAAGAATGACCGCATGTGAAAAATTAAATTAGTCATCTGAAAATAATAATCGAAATAGTAAAACCTATTCCAAAATAGAAGCAAAATGGCCAAGTATGTTTACCTTTTAATTGCATTATTAATCAAAGTTCCAGCTATTTCGCAATCAGATCATATTCTATGGTTCGATGAACCAGCAGAATATTTTGAACAAAGCTTGGTTCTTGGAAACGGTAAAATGGGTGCTTCTGTTTTTAGTGGTATAAAAACAGACAAAATTTTTCTAAATGATGCCACTTTTTGGTCTGGTGAACCCGTCAATGCAATGATGAATCCGGAGGCCTATAAAAATATTCCTCTGGTTAGGGAGGCTTTAAACAATGAAGATTATAAGTTGGCCAATGAATTGTACAAAAAAGTACAAGGCTCCTTTTCCGAGTCCTATGCCCCCATAGGAACCCTGTTTATAAATTTTAAACATTCCAAAAAAGCACAAAATTATAAACGGTCCTTAGATATTAGTAACGCAACGGCCAGAACTAATTACAACATAGCAGGTACAGATTTTGAACGTGAATATTTTGTTTCTCATCCGGATAAAGTAATGGCAATGCATTATAGTACCGCGGGCGAGGAAAAACTAAATTTTGAAATTGCATTTGAAAGTGAAATGAAATATGAGATTTCTCAAGACGGCCAGACCCTTGCCGTAAATGGGTATGCTCCCTATCATGCGGAACCCATATATAATGATGTTCCTGATCCCGTGCAATTTGATGCAAATAGAGGTACAAGGTTTACGGTACGACTTCAAATTACCGAAACCGATGGTAGGATAAAAATCAGTAAAAATGCATTAAGCCTTTCAAATGCAAGTCACGCCACTGTCCTCATGAGCATTGAAACCAGTTTTAACGGATTCGATAAAAACCCTGCGACGGAAGGAAAAGACAATGCTAGCTTGGCCGCCCAACAATTAGAGTTGGCATCCAGCAAATCCTTTGAAACGTTAAAAGAAGCCCATATTACGGACTATCAGTCCTTTTTTAATAGAGTTAGCTTATCCCTAGGTGATACTTCTGCACCAGATATTCCCACGGATGAACGACTCTATCGATATGCCAAGGGCGCCGAGGATAAAAATTTGGAAATACTTTATTTTCAATTTGGAAGGTATTTATTAATATCGAGTTCAAGAACAAAGGAAGTACCTGCAAACTTACAAGGCATCTGGAACCAGCACGTTAGGCCACCTTGGAGCAGTAATTACACGATAAATATAAATACAGAAGAGAACTATTGGCTGGCCGAAAGTGCTAATCTATCCGAATTGCACATGCCGCTTATGGGTTTTATCGAAAATCTATCCAAAACAGGTAAGATAACTGCGAAAACTTTTTATGGAATCAACGGTTGGACAGCAAGCCACAATTCAGATATATGGGCCATGACCAACCCAGTTGGGGGCTTCGGAAAAGGAGATCCCGTTTGGGCCAATTGGAATATGGCAGGAGCATGGTTGAGTACCCATCTTTACGAACATTATATCTATACAATGGATGAAGTCTTTTTAAGGGAAAAAGGCTATCCTTTAATGAAAGGTGCTGCAGAGTTTTGTCTGGAGTGGCTCGTACAAGATAAGGATGGATATTATATTACTTCACCCTCAACTTCACCGGAAAATCTGTTTAAAACGCCAGAAGGATATATAGGTGCAACTTTATATGGGGCCACCTCAGACCTTGCAATTATTAGGGAATTGTTTGACCAAACCATCAAAGCGTCAGAAATACTGAATATAGATTCAGCATTTAGAAACCAGCTAAGGACGGTTAGGGAAAAGTTATATCCATATAAAATTGGTAAGGACGGTAGTTTACAAGAATGGTATTATGATTGGGAAGATGCAGACCCTAAACATAGGCATCAATCACATTTAATTGGCTTACACCCTGGCCACCATATCACACCGGATAAAACTCCCGAGCTTGCCAAAGCAGTTGAAAGAGCTCTAGAGATTAAGGGAGATGAGACCACAGGCTGGTCCAAAGGATGGCGTATTAATTTATGGACCCGGTTATGGGATGGCAACAGGGCTTATAAAATGTATAGAGAACTTTTAAAACCTGTAAAACCGAGTGGCCTTACCTTCAACTATACCGGTGGAGGCGGTACTTACCCTAATCTTTTGGACGCACATCCTCCATTTCAAATAGATGGTAATTTTGGAGGTGCCGCAGCCATCATTGAGATGCTTATGCAATCTAATGAGAACGAAATTAGGATATTGCCAGCATTGCCCGATGCATGGGACCAAGGCAGTGTAAAGGGTATAAGGGCCAGAGGTGGTTTTGAAATTGATTTGGATTGGGTCAACAAACAACCTGTGAATCTAAATATTCATTCACCTCGTGAAAATACGGTATTATTAAAATTTGGATCAAAAGAAAAAGAGATTCAACTAAAAAAGGGAGCTAACTCGATACTTTTTTGGTAACAAAAATAGACCGTGTATTCTGTAATACCGTCCTTGGTAATTGTATTCATATTCTAATTTAATTGTTTGGTGCCTTTGCCATTTAATAACCGAACAACCCAAATACAAAAGCGTAAATACACACGGCAAATTATGCCAGATACTCAATGCAAGCTAAAAAGATTAGCTAATACGATTAAAAATAGCAGTTACGGATTTTTTAATGATACTCTTTTGTAGAATTGTCATTCATGAGAAGATAATTTTTACAGTATGTAAATATTTGATGTTCAAAAACATCAATTTTACATCTTTATTCACAAACACAGCAAAAAAAGTATCATTTATAGCAATAGGAATGGTAGATTGTGTAGAATCATTCAGATATTTTTGAATTATTATATTATGATTTTATAGGACATATTTTATCGAAAACATAATAATTGAACATTATTTTTAAAATATTATTAATTCTATGATTTCTCATAAAATTCAGAATTAATAAACTGATAAGTATACTCGAACATTTAAATTAACAATTTCACTTAACTAACAGCTACATGAAAGAAATCCAATTACCACCAAATCCTAAAATACGCTTCTACCGTCGTAGAGGTAATTTTTGGGTACACGCTTCGCTATTGATTTTTTTATTTGTTGCCCTGGCGCCTCTTAAGGAAGTACATGCCGCGAAAACCATGAGTACATTATTTACACCACAGCAAAGCACTATTTCAGGGACAATCACTGATGAATCTGGAGTTCCCTTACCTGGTGCCAGTGTTGTGGAAAAAGGTACTACCAATGGTACACAAACAGATTTTGATGGAAATTTTTCATTGGAACTTTCTGGCAGTAGTAGCACGATTTTAATTTCTTATATCGGTTATGAAACCCAGGAGATATCCATCACTAGTGGACAATCAACGTACAACATTTCAATGAACCCTAGTGCTGCGGCATTAGAAGAGGTTGTCGTGGTTGGGTACGGTACCCAAAAGAAAAGGGAGGTAACCGGTGCTATAAGCTCTATCTCTGCAGATGCCATTACCCAACAAACTGTTACAGGCTTTGACCAAGCTTTGGCTGGTAGGGTTGCCGGTGTACAAGTCTCTCAAAATTCGGGTGCTCCAGGTGGATCTACATCCATAAGAGTAAGAGGAATTGGAACCCCGGGGAACAGTGAGCCATTATATGTTATAGATGGGATTCCCGTATTCAACAATAACGCTGGAGGTGGTGGTGGAACGCCACCAAGTGCCCTTAATACCATTAACCCAAATGATATTGAGTCTATAGAAATCTTAAAGGATGCAGCTTCAGGTGCCATCTATGGGTCAAGAGCTGCTAACGGTGTTGTAATCATCACCACTAAAAAGGGTAAAGCGGGTGTACCTAAATTAAATTTGGACTATTCAATTGGTATTCAAAGCAAAGAGAAAGACCTTGATATTTTGGATGGACCAACCTATCAACAGTACATCACTGAATTTTCAGGGGCTGCACCAAATTATACGAATCCTGCCAATACAAATTTTATTGATGAAATATTTCAGTCCGCCATAATTCAAAATATGAATTTAAATGTAAGTGGTGGAAATGAAGTATCCAAATATGCACTTTCACTGGGCTATTTAGATCAGGGTGGTATTATTAGAGGTACCGCATTTGATCGGCTATCCTTGCGCGTGAATACATCACATGATATAAGCAAACGTTTTAGGATTGGTAATAATTTTACGGTTTCAAGATCCATAAACAATCAAACTAACGAAAGTGATGTTTTTAATGCCGCAATTGGCCGAGCCGTTATTCAACCACCCGTTATTCCAGCAAGGAATCCGGATGGTAGTATAGGACAACCGGGTGATGTTGGTACAAGTTTTATTAGATCAGGCGGACCTCTTTATATTACTGACGAAAGGTTTTATGAAGCTGAACAATTTAGATTTCTAGGTAATGTTTTTGCCGAATATGATATTTTCGAAGATCTTACGTATAGATTAAACTTGGGAGGTGATTATCTATCAAGTGGGTCCAATCTATTTTCCCCCTCCCTAGCGGGCAATGGAAGTCCCGATATTATTTCTACCGGTACTCGATTCGATAGTAAGGAATGGATTTGGTTGGCAGAACATACCTTGAACTACAATAAGTCGTTCAACGAGAAACATAATCTTGATGTACTTGTAGGTTTTACACAGCAAAAATCAAGTTTTTCATCACAAAGTACCTCTGCTACAGACTTTGTATCCAATGATTTGATTGCAGTTGGTACCGCGGCCGAAAGGATTGGAACTGGAAATTTGGTAGATTGGTCTTTAATGTCCTATCTAGGTAGGGTCAACTATAATTTTAAAGGTAAATATTTTATCTCCGCATCTGTAAGACGAGATGGGTCTTCAAAATTTGGTCCAGGCAATAAGTGGGGTGTTTTCCCGGCATTTTCAGCGGGATGGCAAATAGCCGATGAAGAATTTTTTAAGATAGATTTTATTGACGAACTAAAATTAAGAGCTAGTTGGGGTCAGTTGGGTAACCAGGAAATTGGAGATTTCAATTACCTTGCCTTACTTTTTCCAAATGCAGGCTATGGCTTTGGAGGCAACGTCAATACCGGCAATTTCTCTGCACAGCCAGCCAATCCAAATATTACATGGGAGACAGCGGAGCAAACAGACATTGGATTTGACTTAAGTCTTTTGAACAAAAAAATAACCTTTAGTTTTGATTATTTTGACAAGCAACAGATTGACATATTGTTGCCAGGTACATTACCCTTTGCATATGGTTTCATAGTCAATGGTGTTCCCCAATTTCCAACAGTGAATGCGGGTATTGTTAGAAATACAGGACTCGAATTTGATTTAGGCATTAAGGGTTATAAAGAAGACTTTAGTTGGTCTATAAACGCCAACTTGGCTACTTTGAACAACAATGTGGAAAATGATAATGGCAGTCCAATTATCAGAGATGGGGAATCACTGTCCATCCGTTTTCAGGAAGGTCTGCCCATAGGAACATTCTATGGTTATAAAGTAGATGGGGTTTTTCAAAACCAAGCTGAAATAGATGCCTTAAACCCAGATCCAGCAAACGGTGTTTACTATCAAGCTTCCACCACTAGTCCAGGAGATTTCAAGTTTAAGGATTTAAATGGAGATGGTATCGTTGATTCTCAAGACCAAACCGAGTTAGGAAGTGGAATACCTGATTTTACGTATGGCTTATCCGCAAACATAAACTATAAAAACCTTGACTTTTCCATGTCATGGCAAGGTGTACAGGGGAATGAGATATTCGCCAATATTTTTCAACAAGCTGGTGATTTTACAAAACCAGACAACAAATTTACCACCTTATATGAAAATGCATGGCGAGGTGAAGGAACCAGTAATACCGTTCCTGCCATAGGAAGTGGTAATGGCAACTATAGAAACTCCGATTACTATATACATGATGGTTCCTTTCTAAGATTGCGTTCCTTACAAATAGGGTATTCTCTTCCAAGTGATCTTTTAGAAACCATGCAAATTAGTAACTTTAGAATTTATGTAGGTGGTCAAAACTTGTTGACTTTTGATAATTACGAATATGGACTCGACCCTGAGATTGGTGCAAATGCGGGAAATGCCTTGGAAAACGGGGTAGACCGTGGTCGTTATCCAATTCCTAGAACATTCTCTCTTGGTGTAAACGTAGGATTTTAATAAAAATTAATAAAAATTAAAAAATGAAAAAGTATATTTTTCTTAGTCTTTTTTCGGTAGTGATACTGCTCGGCTGTGAAGATTTTATTGACCTAGAGCCACAGGATCAATTGACTACCACCGCTTTCTATAAGACTGCTGCAGATGCAATATCGGCGACGAACGCAGCTTATGATGGTTTTCAACACTTGAACTATTACGGGTTTAACTACCCTGACATTTTGAATATTGCAGGAGGTGATGCCGTAAAAGGAGGATTTGGAGCAGGTGACAGACCGGCATATTTAGAATTTGAAACATTCAACATTACGGATAACAATCTTAGAATTGGTGAATTCTATGCCATGGCCTGGGGCGGTGTGAACCGTGCCAACCAAGTTTTGGACAATGTTTCACAAATGGAAGTTGGAGGTGATTTCACTGAAGAACTCAAAACTAGGCTTTTGGGCGAAGCAACTTTTTTGAGAGCCCTGCACTACATGAATTTAGTTTTAGGGTTTGGGGGTATGCCTATTTATACATCTGTTCCCGCTATCGATGACGAAGTACTGCCAAGGGCAACAGCTGAAGAAACTTGGGCTTTTATAATCCAGGATTTTAACGATGCCGCAGATATGCTACCTGATACTTATGATGCGGAAAACGTTGGTAGGGCTACAAGAGGCGCCGCTAACGCGATGCTCGCCCGCGTGCACTCCTTGAGAGGTGAATGGACACAAGTAAAGACTCATGCCGACTTGGTTATTGAAAGTCCCGCAGGATATGATTTGGCGCCCACCTTCGCAGAAAATTTTGACGAAAGGGGGAATAACAATGTTGAGTCCATTTTTGAGATTCAATATACGTTGTCCAATACATCCTTGGATATTTGGAGTTCAGCAGGTGATTGGAATTCCAACTTTATAGCCAAGTATTCCGCCCCACAAGTAGGTAATGCTGGTTGGGCAACCATGTCACCAACACAGGAATTGGTAGACGATTTTGAAGCAGGTGATATCCGGTTGGGAGAAACCGTTTATCAGCCAGGAGACCCGTATCCAAATCCTAACGGGGATGGTACCTTTGACCCATTCGATGGATCACATTTCGAAAATGCCGGTCTTTTTGGACATAAAAAGTTAACCGGCCTGGATTTCAACAATTCTGCTGGGAACGGATTCAATTATAATTATAAAATCATTCGTTTTGCAGACATACTTTTGTTGAAAGCCGAAGCTGAAAATGAACTAAACGGTGTAAGTGCAGATGCGCTAAATCCTTTGAATAGAATTAGGTCACGTGCAGGATTACCGCCTGTTAATGAAACCAATAACCCCGGTCTTTCACAAGATCAACTTCGTGATATTATTCTAGATGAACGCAGAAGTGAATTGGCCATGGAAGGACTACGTTTTTATGATGTAGTATATCGAGGTAGAGGAACGGAGTTCCTTGGAGCAAGAGGTTATCAACCCGGAGATGAAATATTTCCAATACCTCCTTCTGAAATTGCTCAAACAGGATGGCCTCAAAATTAGTTGTTTTAAGTTAGTTTATTAAGGTAGTTTGGTACAAGTTATCAAACTACCTTTTTCTACTTTACTATAATATATGCTCAAAACACTAAAATATAGTATACTTATTATTTTACTGGGGCATACAATGTCTTGTTCCTTTAAAAAAAAGGAAATCTTCACTAAATTGAAAGCTGAAGAAACGCACCTCGATTTTACAAATCAAGTATTCGAATCAGATTCAATAAGTCTTGCCAACAACTATTATTTTTACAATGGGGCTGGCATTTCAGTAGCGGATTTTAACAATGACGGACTTCAAGACATATATTATTCTGGAAACCATACCAGTTCTAAGCTTTATCTCAACAAAGGAAATCTGAATTTCAAAGATGTAACCAGTACATCCAAACTTGAAAATAATTTTTGGAGTAGTGGTTCCACCTATGCAGATGTTAATGGGGATGGCAAGCAAGATATCTTTGTTTGTACCGTTGGACAAAATGAACCCAATCTGCTATACATCAATCAGGGTAACGATATTAATGGGGTTCCAATATTTAAGGAAGAAGCTGCAAGATTTGGAGTCAATGACATAAGGATATGCACCCAAGCCGCTTTTTTTGATTATGACCAAGATAATGACCTGGATTTATTTGTTATTGTGAACTCGCAGTTAATGAATGATCGTAACCAAACAAAACCTAGAAATACCAACAGCAATTCCTATACGGTTGATATTCTTTATAGAAACAATGGCGACGAGACATTTACAGATATCTCCCAAGAAGCAGGTATTATCAATGAAGGATATTCACTAGGTCTTGCCATAAATGATATCAACAACGATGGTTGGCCAGATATTTATGTGGCCAATGACTTTATTACAAATGATTTACTTTATATCAATGACAAACAAGGTGGTTTTGACGAAAAGGCAAATGATTTTCTAAGACATACAAGTTACAATGGTATGGGCGTAGACATCGCAGACGTTAACAATGACGGCTATATGGATATAACGGTTATGGACATGTTACCAGAATCGAACCGTCGTAGAAAGCTTATGATGGCCCCTGTAAACTATGACCTTTTCAATTATAGAACTGATTTGGGGTACGCCAAACAACACGTTAAAAACACATTACAAATAAATCAAGGCACTGATGAGGATGGTAGTTTTCAATTTAGTGAACTGGGCACATTGACAGGCATATATTCTACTGATTGGAGCTGGGCCCCATTATGGGCAGATTTTGATAATAGCGGAACCCTTGATCTTTTTATCACCAATGGCTATTATAAGGATTTGACCGACATGGACTTTTCCCTTGGTCTAAAAGAAAAACTGCGGTTTGGCTCTAACGAGTACAGTATAAAATATCAACAAGAAACCTTGGAGAAATTAAATCCCATAAAAAAGTCCAACTTCATGTATTCAAACCAAGGAAGTTTACAATTTAAAAACGTAACTGAACAATGGGGACTAGCAGAAACATCATTTTCACATGGTGCCGCATTTGCAGATTTTGACAACGATGGTGACTTGGACCTTACAGTTAACAATTTAGGGCATACGGCCTTCTTTTACCGGAATAATACAATTGAAAACAATATTGAAAGGAATGAAAGGCATGGAAATTTTCTTTCCATAAAACTTCATGGAACCGGCAAAAACCAAAATGCCTTTGGTGCTCGTTTGGAGCTTTTTTCCAATGGAAAATTAAAGCAAAGCTATTACCACTCAAATGTAAGAGGCTATCTCTCAAGTATGGGAGACAATATTCATTTTGGTTTAGGCCAAAACCAAGAACTGGATAGCATAACCGTTCGTTGGCCGGATGGAAAGTATCAAACGGTAGATGAGATTACACTCAACACTAGCTTAACAATTGACTATAAACCCAATCGTGAAAAAGGACCCCTTATAATTCCAAATACACTTTTCAAAAAGGTTACAGATACTTTACTATTAGAGTTTGAACAAAAAGAAAATAGTTATATCGATTTCAAAAATGATCCGCTTTTCTATAAAATGTATTCCCGAGAAGGACCAAGTATTTCAGTTAGCGATATAAATAATGATGGCTTGGACGATATATTAATTGGAGGTTCTTCAAAAAGTCCATTAACTATGTTTTCGCAAGAAAACGGAACTTTTAAAAAAGATTCAATCTTATTGGAAGATGCGGTTTATGAGGACATGGGCATATTACTATTTGATGCTGACAATGATGGGGACAATGACCTTTATGTCGCAAGCGGAGGCAGTGATTTTGTTGTAGGAAAAAAAGCCTACCAAGACCGATTTTACATAAATGAAAATGGAACGTTTACAAAACAAAACGCTGGAACGTTAAATACTTCCAGTAGCGGTCCTGTCAAAGGGGCAGATTATGACCGTGATGGTGATATAGACCTTTTTGTAGGCGGAAAAATAAGCCCAGGCAGTTATCCCACCTCCCCCATAAGTAGTCTGCTAAAGAATGAAAACGGTATTTTGAATGATGTAACACCATCTATCTTAAAGGAGATAGGTATGGTCAACGATGCCCTTTGGACGGATTTTAACAACGATGGATGGATAGACCTTATGGTTGTTGGAGAATGGACAAAAATTCAGCTTTTCAAAAATGAACAAGGGACCCTAGCGCCTTTTAACGCAAAAGGATTGGAGAATTCATCCGGTTGGTGGAACAGTATTGCTGGGGGTGATTTTGACAATGATGGCGATACCGACTATATATTAGGCAATTTTGGCTTAAATACCTATATCAAGGCGGATAGCGAACATCCTGTACGGGTTTATGCTGCTGATTATGATGCCAATGGTAAAATAGATCCTATTTTTTCATATTTTGAAAAGAATGATCAAGGTAAATTACAAGAGTTCACCCTACACACCAGAGACGCCCTAATTTCACAGATAGTAGCATATAAAAAACGTTTTAAGGATTACAAATCATTTTCCGAAGCTGATTTTGACGATGTTCTTCGCAAAAACGATCGTAAAAACGATTTAGTCCTAGATGCCAAAATACTAACTAGCAAATACATAGAAAATTTAGGGAAAAAAGGATTTAAAATCCACGAACTGCCCATAGAGAGCCAAGTAGCACCGGTATATGGTATTTTAATCAAAGATTTTGACGAAGATGGCAATCTGGACGCACTTTTAAGTGGTAATCAAAATTCAGCCGATCCATTGTTCGGTAACTACGATGCATCAAATGGGATTCTTTTGATGGGGAATGGAAATGGAAATTTTAAACCTATACCTACCTTAAACTCTGGTCTGTATTTAAATGAGGATCAAAAAAGTATTGTGTCTTTTTATACCAATGAGGAGCCCATCATTTTGGCAGGAGCAAATCAAGGACCACTAAAAGCATATAAATTCAAAAAAAACTCCTCATCCTCAAATAAGCTAATTTCATTAAAAGCCACTGATGCGGGAGCCTTTATCACCTATGAAAACGGTAATAGGACCAAAATGGAATTTTATTATGGGAATAGCTACTTATCCCAGTCATCAAGAAAATTTGAAATTACAACACCCATGAAAGAGGTTATTATCTATGATTTTAATGGAACTACCCGCACAATATTGTAATATGAAACTACATGTTATCCTTTTCGCAATTTTGTCGATAATCATTGTTTCTTGTAAAGATACCGCTGTAAGTACAGCCCAAAACGAGCAACCTATAAAAATTATTCAGTCATATAGGGCTATTCCTGCAGATAGTTCTGGCATTAAGTTTTTGAACAAGACTCAAGAGTCGCAAAATTTCAATTACCTAATTTACCCTTTCATTTATTTTGGTGGAGGAGTATCAACCGGCGACATCAACAATGACGGTCTTCCTGACATCTACTTTACTGGTCAAATGGGTAAAAACAAGCTTTACCTAAACAAAGGAAATTTGTCCTTTCAGGATATAACCGTTTCAGCAGGTGTAGAGGGTTTGTTCAATCATTGGACCACGGGCACGACCATGGCAGATGTCAACAACGACGGTTTTCTTGATATTTATGTAAGTGTTGCAGGACCCGGTGATCTTCGAAAAAACCTTTTATATATTAACAATAAGAACAATACGTTTACTGAACAGGCGCAAGCTTATGGTATTGCGGATGAAGGCCATTCGATTCAATCCGCTTTCTTTGATTATGACAACGATGGCGACCTGGATCTATATGTTGGGAATTATCCCCCAGATGGTTTCAGTCAAAACAATGCTTTTTTTGAGCAACGTATGAAAAACCCCAGTTTGGAAACGTCTGACAAATTATATAGAAATGATGAGGGAAAATTTGTTGATATTACTGAACAAGCAGGGGTTTTAAATTATGGATTAACCTTGGGTATAAGTATTTCGGATTTTAATAATGATGGCCAAATGGACATCTATGTCTCAAATGATTTTAACTCAAGTGACTATTTGTATATCAACCAAGGAGACGGAACGTATGAAAATGAATTACAGAAATATACCATGCATACTTCCAATTTTGGAATGGGTACGGACGCTGCGGATATTAATAATGATGGTCTTCCTGACCTAGTTCAATTGGATATGATGGGAAGCAACAATGAGGATCAAAAAGCCAATATGAGCGCCATGAATACCGAGTTGTTCTATGACCTTGTAGAAAAAGGGCTTCATCATCAATACATGAAGAATACGCTTCAGGTGAATACGGGAGTCTATAATTTCATCGAAGTTGGAGAGCTTGCAGGCATTAGTTATACCGATTGGAGTTGGTGTCCCTTACTATTCGATATGCAGAACAACGGCCATAAGGATCTTTTCGTAACTAATGGGATGCGGCGTGATGTAAATAACAATGATTACAACGCTCTATTTAGAATTCAAAAGGCGTATGGCAAAGTCAAGCCTGAAGAATATGTAGAGTGGGTAAAACGTATGCCTTCTACCCCAGTCCCAAATTTTGCATTTTCCAATAATGGAGACCTTTCGTTTGAAAAGAAAAAATCTGACTATGGATTAAGTGCGGAAGGATTTTCCAATGGCGCCTCTTATGCAGATCTAGATCTAGATGGTGATTTGGATTTGGTTGTAAACCATTTGGATATGACCTCTCAAATTTTTGAGAATCGAGTACAAAATAAAATCGGTTCCAATTTCCTTCGCCTAAAACTTAATGGTAAAGAAGATAATAAGTTCGGTATTGGCGCAAAGGTAATTGCCTATTACAATACTGAACAACAAATGGTGGAGCTTCAGACCACAAGAGGATACGAATCATCAGTTGATCCTACAATACATTTTGGAATAGGTTCGATCAAGGTGTTAGATTCCATAGAGATATATTGGCCTAAAGGAGGAGTACAAACTTTACGAGATATTAGGGCCAATCAGGTTTTGGAGGTTGAGCAAGAAATCCAACCCAGACCGAACGTAAATAAAAGTAGCGTACCAAGAGCAATGTTTACCAGTACCCAACCAAATCTTGACCCACAATTTACGCATCGTGAAAATAATTTTAATGATTTCGACCGAGAAGTACTCCTACCACATAAAATGTCGCAACAAGGTCCTGCATTGGCTGTAGCCGATGTAAACAATGATGGGCTAGATGATTTTTACATAGGTGGGGCAAAAAACCTATCAGGTCATTTGTACTTACAAAACGCCCAAGGTAATTTCAACACTCATTCGGAAAATATCTGGAAAACAGATCAGGGTTATGAAGATGTTTCTGCAACATTTTTTGATGTTGACAATGATGGTGATCAAGACCTATATGTGGCCAGTGGCGGTAACGAAGAAGCAGAAGGTAATCGTTTTTACAAAGACCGACTTTATTTAAATGATGGTAAAGGGAACTTCAAGAAAAGTTTGGAAGGTCTTCCAAAATTATACATTAGCACAGGACCGGTTAGAGTTGCGGATTTTGATAAGGACGGTGATTTGGATTTATTTTTAGGTGGCCGGCAAACCCCTGGCAAATACCCTTTACCGGTAAATAGTTATTTATTGAGAAATGACACTGAGGGATCTACTGTGAAATTCACCGACGTAAGTAAGGAATTGGCTCCCGAATTTCAAACATTAGGAATGGTTACCGATGCCGTATGGGCAGATTTGAACAACGATGATTTATTGGATCTCATATTGGTGGGCGAATGGATGACTCCAAAGGTTTATCTACAAGAAAATGATCAGTTCACAGATTATACAGAAAACTTTGGCCTTAGCGATTACGTTGGATGGTGGAATACCGTAAAACTTTCCGATTTGGACAATGATGGTGATTTGGATATAATAGCAGGTAATCTTGGTCTTAATTACAAATACAAGGCATCAAAGCAAGAACCCTTCAAAATATATGCAGAAGATTTTGATGATAATGGTAAGTTGGATATCGTACTTGGTTATTATAGTGAAGGCGAACTATATCCTTTAAGAGGCCGTCAATGCTCATCACAACAAATACCTTCCATAAAGAAAAAGTTCCCTGATTATAGCTCCTTTTCAAAAGCAAGCTTAACGGAGGTATATACGCCAGCTAAACTCAATGAGGCACTAACCTATTCTGCAAGCACGTTCGCCAATTCTGTGTTCCTAAACGAATCTGGTAAATTTACCCAAAAGGTCTTGCCGAGACGTGCACAGACCTCATCCATAAACGACTTCGTTGTAAAAGACTTTGATAAGGATGGTTATTTAGATTTGCTCATTGCTGGCAATCTATATGGTTCTGAAGTAGAAACACCTAGAAACGATGCTAATTTTGGGCTTCTTTTAAAGGGCATAGGGAAAGGCGAATTCAATGCCCTTTCGGCGTCCGAAAGCGGAATTAACATATTAGGAGAAGTTAAAAAGATTGAAGAATTCAAAGGCATTGACGATTCAGAAGCCTATTTGGTAGCAAGAAATAATTTGCCTCTTTTGGTAATCAAAAAATTATAAGATTAGAATTAAAGGAAAGGCTTGAAAATACAGAATATGCTTTTGATTAAAGCAATATAAAGAAGAAAGGCTAATGAAACTCCATTTCATAGATCGTAAAAGTTCGGTTACTAACTCCTTAAGTGTAACGCGAAACTCTTATCCCCATTTTTTAAAACTTTGGCATTTTCACCCTGAGTTGGAATTGGTCATGATTATAAAAAGTACTGGAACCCGTTTTGTTGGCGATAGTATAGAAAAATTCAATGAAGGGGAAGTGGTTCTTTTAGGTAAAAATCTGCCTCATATGTGGATTAATGACCCTGATTATTATACTGGTAATACAGATATGATAGCAGAGGCGATCGCTGTACACTTTAAGAAGGAATTTTTAGGGGACACCTTTTTTGAAGTACCCGAAATGTTAAAAATCACCAACTTGATTCATAAAGCATCTCTAGGCATGGTCTTTACCAATGTAGACAATGATCTAAGAGCCAAGATAAAAAGTTTGGTGAACCTAAGGGACTTTGAAAAGGTGATAACATTATTACAGATTCTTCAGGAATTGGCTGAAGATACACAAGCACGAATTCTCTCTAGCAACGGGTTTATAAAGCCTTTCAATCAAGACGCTTCCCAAGACCTTGAAAAAATTTATGAATACATCTATAAAAATTTCAATAAACCTATTAGCTCAAGAAAAGTAGCAGAAATTGCCAATATGAATTCATCTGCCTTTAGTAGGTTTTTTACTAAAATCCATAGGAAGTCCTTTACACGTTATCTTAATGAAATACGTATAGGATATGCCTGTAAAATGTTGATTGAAGGAGAGCAAAAAATCATTTCAATTTGTTATGAGTCAGGTTTTAGAAACGTGTCCAATTTTAATAGACAATTCAAATTAATTAGGGGGATAACACCAAATGAATTTGCTAAAATTTATAATAATGAATCCGAATTGATATAAAGAGGGCAAAAAAAGTATAGCATTATGCAATAGTAAGGGTGGATACTATTGCAAACAATAAATAGTTTTGTTAACAACCTCATAATAAATGAAAGAAAAAATTATTATTTCTGGAATTTCTATTAAAGATATTAGATTTCCCACAAGTAAATCCTTAGATGGTTCAGATGCTATGAACCCTGACCCGGATTATTCCGCTACCTATGTCATTCTAAAAACGAATTTGCCAAATTTGGAAGGCCATGGATTAACATTCACAATAGGTAGGGGAAATGAAATATGTGTGGCGGCGGTAAAAGCATTGTCGCCGTTGATAATTGGTAAAAGTTTAGATAGCTTTACCAAGAACATGGCCGCATTCTGGAAAATGATAACTGGAGACAGTCAATTAAGATGGTTAGGTCCAGAAAAAGGGGTCATCCATTTAGCTACGGGAGCCGTCGTAAATGCCGTATGGGATCTTTATGCGAAAACAGAAGGCAAACCCTTATGGCGGTTATTGGCCGATATGACTCCGGAGCAATTGGTTTCCTGTATTGATTTTACCTATATAACTGATGTTATTACTCCAGACGAAGCACTTACAATGCTTAAGGAGAAAGAATCTGGTAAACAAGAACGTATAGAGGCTTTGTTGAAATCAGGTTACCCTGCCTATACCACCTCGGCAGGTTGGTTGGGTTATTCAGACGAAAAGATGCGCTATCTATGCCAAGAGGCCAAGGCCAGTGGATTCAAACACATGAAAATTAAGGTAGGTGCAGACTTAAAAGACGATATGCGAAGGGCCGCCATAATTCGTGAAGAAATAGGTGATGACCTTAAATTAATGATGGATGCCAATCAGAAATGGGATGTAGACGAGGCGATTACCAATATGGAGTCGCTAAAAAAATTCAACCCCTGGTGGATAGAAGAACCTACAAGCCCGGATGACATATTGGGCCATGCGAAAATTGCTAAAGCAATAAGCCCAATTTTGGTGGCAACGGGCGAACATTGCCAAAATAGGGTCATGTTCAAACAACTAATGCAATCGGGTGGACTGGGAATCTGTCAAATAGATAGTTGCCGTGTTGGTGGCGTAAATGAAATATTGGCCATTATGTTAATGGCAGCTAAATTTAATATTCCCGTTTGCCCCCACGCCGGAGGTGTTGGTCTTTGTGAATATGTTCAACACCTTTCAATGATTGACTACATTGCCATTAGTGGTACTATGGAAAATAGAATAATAGAATATGTAGACCATCTTCATGAACATTTTCATGATCCGGTTATCATTAAAAATGGGGCCTATATGCCACCATTGGAACCTGGATATAGCATAACAATGAAGAAAGAATCACTTAGGGATTTTAGTTTCCCAAATGGAAAGGAATGGAAGAAACAACCCGTTTTAGTATGAAATCTAAACTTATTTATTATATAGTTGTACTTTTAATCAGTACCCTCACCTATGGTCAAGGACAAAAAAATTATGAGCCCACAAAGGAAAACTTAGAAGCCAGGGAATGGTTTAAGGAGGCTAGGTTCGGTTTATTTGTTCATTGGGGTGTTTACAGCATATTAGGTGATGGCGAGTGGGTGATGAACAACCAAAATATAGCCGTTGACGCCTATGAAAAACTACCAAGTTTTTTCAACCCTATTGAATTCAATGCTGATGAATGGGTTAATATGGCAAAAGAGGCAGGAATGAAATATATAACCATAACCAGTAGACATCACGATGGATTTTCAATGTTCGACACGAAGGCAAGCCATTACAACATAGTTGAAAGTACTCCCTTTGGTCGTGATATATTGAAGGAATTGGCAGAAGCCTGCAAAAAGGCTGATATTAAACTATTTTTTTATTATTCCTTACTGGACTGGAACCGAGATGATTATTATCCAAGAGGTAGAACCGGTAAGGAAATACCCGGCAGAAATCAAGGAGATTGGGATGAGTACATTAAATTCATGAAGCTTCAATTAACCGAGCTGTTAACCAACTATGGCGAAATTGCCGGTATTTGGTTTGATGGTTATTGGGACCAAACAATTTTATCAGTTCCCAATCAAGAAAAGTCAGGAAAGCTACAAATAGATTGGCACCTTGATGAAATTTACTCCTTAATACATAACCTTCAACCACAATGCCTAATTGGCAATAACCACCATATAGCCCCTATTGAAGGAGAAGACTTTCAGATGTTCGAGAAAGACTTACCAGGAAATAACACTACTGGCTTTGGTACAGCTGCATCGGATATTGGCCAGTTACCTTTCGAGGTTTGCGAAACCATCAATGGATCTTGGGGATTTAACCTACAGGATAAAAAACATAAATCTGAAAAAGAACTTATTCATTATGTAGTTAAAGCTGCGGGGTATGGAAGCAATCTATTGTTGAACGTAGGTCCCATGCCAAATGGTAAAATTCAAAATGAGCATGTACAGTCATTAAAAAAAATAGGAGAATGGTTACAAAAAAATGGTGAGACCATATATGGCACCTCGGCCGGGCCTATTTCTCCAACCGAAGCTTTAGCTATCACCCAAAAGGACAAAAAAATATATGTACATGTACTAGATCAAAATAACACGGTATTTATAAAGGGTTTTGAGGGAAGGATAAAAAGTATATCCCTATTCAAAGAAAGCAAACAATTGGTGTATGATGATAACAGATTTGGATTGTTAATTCAAATTCCAGAAAATCAGATAGACCCAATAGATACTATCGTTGAAATAACTTTAAAATAATATGTCCTCATATAATTATAATAATAAAACAGTGGTAGTTACCGGTGGTGGCAGCGGAATTGGAGAAGCACTCTCCAAAGCCTTTGCCAACAACGGTGCTGATGTACAGATTCTGGATTATAATCTTGAAATGGCCCAAAAGATTGTAGAAGAAATTACCTCCAATGGTCATAAAGCTCAAGCATATTCATGTGACGTATCAAATCAAAAGGAAGTAGTGAAAATTATTAATAGTATTGCGGCCAACACCACCATAGATATACTCATCAATAATGCGGGCATTGCCCATGTTGGAAACATTGAACAAACTTCCGAGGAAGATATGGACAGGTTGTACAGTGTAAACATTAAAGGGGTTTACAACTGTATTTATGCTACTATACCTGCTATGAAAGAACATGGAGGCATTATATTAAATATGGCTTCGGTAGCTTCTACAGTGGGCATAGCTGATCGTTTTGCCTATTCCATGACCAAAGGTGCCGTATTGACGATGACCTATTCCGTCGCCAAGGATTATATTGCACATAATATACGTTGCAACAGTATTTCTCCGGCAAGGGTGCATACTCCGTTCGTAGATAATTTTATAAAAACGAACTATTCCGGAAAAGAAGATGAGATGTTTGATAAGCTCTCAAAATCGCAACCAATAGGTAGAATGGGACAACCTGAGGAAATAGCAGCATTGGCCCTTTTCTTGTGTTCAGATGAAGCCGCATTTATTACCGGAACAGATTTCCCTATTGACGGTGGATTCATTAAATTAAACAACTAATAGCAATTAAGTAACAATGAAACTTATCAGAATAGGAACTATTGATCATGAAAAACCTGGAGTAGAACTAGACAATGGAGATTGGGTGGATGTTTCAGATTTTGGAATGGATTATGATGAAGATTTTTTTGGAGGAAATGGGATTCTTGAACTTCAAAAGTGGGTAAATGAGCATAAATCCACACTACCTAAATTCAAAAAAAACTCAAGAATTGCCGCTCCATTGAAAAGGCCTTCCAAAATTGTTTGTGTTGGCTTAAATTATGCAAAGCATGCTGAGGAAAGCGGTATGAAACTACCTAAGGAACCTGTATTGTTCTTTAAGGCCACCTCGGCGATCGTTGGACCCAACGACGATTTAATAATCCCTAAAGGAAGTACTAAAACTGATTGGGAAGTGGAATTGGGCGTGGTAATCGGTAAAAAGGCTAGTTACGTTTCCAAAGAAGATGCCATGAAGCATGTAGCAGGCTATGTATTGCATAATGACTATAGTGAACGTGAATTTCAACTAGAAAGGGATGGACAGTGGGTAAAAGGAAAGAGTTGTGACACCTTTGCCCCTATAGGACCTTTTATTGCCACCAAGGACGAAATTAAAGATCCGCATAATTTAGATCTATGGCTAACCGTGAACGGTGAAACCATGCAGAAAAGCAATACCTCGGATTTAGTTTTTAATGTACCATATTTGGTGAGTTATATAAGCCAGTTTATGACCTTGTTACCCGGGGATATTATCTCTACAGGAACGCCTTTTGGAGTTGGCTTGGGATTCAATCCTCCAAAATACCTAAAAGCCGGTGATGTAGTAGAGCTTGGTATTGAAGGTTTAGGAACTTCAAAACAAGTCGCAAAAGCTCTATAATGATTATAGATAGTCATCAGCATTTCTGGAAATACCATCCTGTTAAGGATGCCTGGATAACTGATGATATGAAGCGAATTAAACAAGATTTTCTTCCAGAGCATTTAGCCCCTATTTACAATTCCCTGAACGTTGGGGGTTGCGTTGCCGTACAAGCAGATCAATCTGAAGACGAAACGGAATTCCTATTGGCGTTAGCACAAAAACATACATGGATAAAAGGGGTCGTAGGATGGGTAGATTTACAAAATCCCAATGTAGGTGATCGATTGTCATATTTTGCTAAAAATCCATGTTTTAAAGGAGTGCGGCATATTTTACAAGCCGAAAATGAAGACTTTATGCTTAATCCTAAATTTCAATTTGGTATTTCCCAATTAGGTACCCTAAACCTAACGTACGATATTTTGGTGTACCCTACCCACTTAAAAAATGCAGGTATACTTGTATCCAAGTTTCCCCAAAACAAATTCGTTCTGGATCATATGGCGAAACCTTATATTAAATCCGGCGAAATTTATCAATGGAAAAGGGATATTAAACTTATGGCTCAAAATCCAAATGTGTACTGTAAGCTTTCCGGTTTTGTTACCGAGGCCGACTTCTCAACATGGAACTATGAGGATTTTAAGCCCTATTTCGATGTGATATTTGAAGCCTTTGGCATCTACAGAATTCTATTTGGTTCAGATTGGCCGGTATGTTTGTTGGCTGCAGAGTATCATAAAGTTCTTAATATAGTAAAGCGGTATATCAACGAACTTAATATAGATGAAAAGCAAGCCATCTTAGGTGGTAATGCATCAAGATTTTACAATCTTAACTAGAAAACTAAAAGTACTTGATTTAACCTCCCATCTAAAACAAGAAAGTAAAATCATGTAAAATAAGATCAAATGAATCTCTATTTAAAGGATAAGGTAATCATAGTTACTGGTGGCTCTGCAGGCATAGGTAGAGGCATCAGTCTTGCGTTGGCAAAGGAAGGTGCTATTCCGTTCATAATAGGCAGAACAAAAGAGAAAGTGGATGCCTGTGCAAAAGAAATTGAAAACCTGGGCGGTATAGTAGGGAAAGCGTATGCGGAACTTACCAATGTAAATGAATGCGAAATTGCCGTAAGTACTGCCTTGGAACAATTTGGTCGTATAGATGGTTTGGTAAACAATGCCGGTGTAAATGATTCAATTGGTTTAGAGCATGGTTCGGTAGACGATTTTGTGAAATCTATACATAAAAATTTGACGCATTATTACACTATGGCGAAATTGGTTCTACCCCAATTGAAAAAAAATAAAGGAGCCATCGTCAATATTGGTTCCAAAACCTCAATGACAGGTCAAGGAGGCACTTCTGGGTATGCTGCGGCAAATGGTGGCCGTAATGCTTTGACCAGGGAGTGGGCCGTTGAGCTTCTGCCCTACTCTATTAGGGTGAATGCAATTATTGTAGCTGAATGTTATACGCCATTATATGATAAGTGGATAAAAACATTTGATAGCCCTGAAGAAAAACTTGCGGATATCACCAAAAACATTCCGTTGGAAAATAGAATGACCACGAAAGAGGAAATTGCGGATACCGTCTTGTTTTTGTTGTCGTCCCGTTCAAGTCATACCACCGGTCAATTACTTTTTGTAGATGGCGGTTACACCCATTTAGATCGTTCGTTATAACCAAAACCATCAATCATGACCCAGAAAGAAAAAATACCCGTAGTATCAAAAAAAGTAATCATTCCCTTTATACTTATTACTTCCTTATTTGGTCTGTGGGGCTTTGCAAATGCGGTTACAGACCCAATGGTACAAGCTTTTAAAAAGGTATTGGAACTATCCAATTCCCAAGCGGCTTGGGTGCAAATGGCATTTTACGGAGGGTATTTTTGTATGGCATTACCGGCTGCTTTATTTGTTAGAAAATATAGCTACAAAGTAGGTGTACTTATTGGTTTGGCTCTCTATGCCGGTGGGGCCTTACTTTTTTATCCTGCCGCTATCACTGAACAATTTTGGTTCTTCTGTTTAGGTTTATATGTATTAACATTTGGTCTGGCGTTTTTAGAAACTACCGCCAACCCATATATTTTGGCAATGGGAGATCCTAGAACTGCCACTCAACGTTTAAACCTAGCACAAGCCTTTAACCCAGTTGGATTAATTTTAGGCCTGTTGGTTGCGCAACAATTTGTGCTTCAAAGATTGCAATCAGACGATATTGAAAATTATGCTGCACTAGAAGAGGCCAAAAAAGTCATGATCCGCACGGCGGACCTAATGGTCATCAGAAACCCTTATGTGATTTTAGGGTTGGTGATACTCGTGGTATTTGTGCTGATATTACTGAGTAAAATGCCTCAAAAAAAAGGCGATGGAATTACTGAAAGCTTGTCGGACACATTCAAAGGGCTCAGCAAAAACCTTAACTATATCTTGGGCGTTTTTTCTCAAGTATTGTACGTAGGCGCACAAATTATGTGCTGGACATTTATATATCAATATGCTGAGGCAATAGGAATGTCGAGCGATATCGCTGCCAATTATCAATTCATTGCATTCATCCTATTTTTTGTAGGTAGGGCAATTGGCACCTATTTGTTAAGATTCATTGCTTCGGGCAAGCTTTTGATGATTTATGCCGCTTTAGCAATTTTGGCCAGTATTGGGACCATTTTTATTGAGGGTCCGGTTGGATTATATTGTCTAGTATCTATAACACTTTTCATGTCCATTATGTTCCCAACCATTTATGGAATAGCCTTGGAAGGAATGGGCGAGGAAGAATCAAAAATTGGTGCTGCCGGTCTGGTAATGGCAATCGTGGGTGGTGCTTTGATGCCCAAATTTCAGGGTATGTTAATAGACTTAGGCGGTTATGGGGTGAACGACATTCAGATTATGGGCGTTAGTGAGGTGAATTTCTCTTTTATCCTTCCACTATTATGTTTTCTGTTTATTGCTTTTTATGGCTTTAAGGTAAACAAGCAAAAACGAGCTTTTATCCAATGATTACAAAAAGACTTTGTTTCGCCCTGGACCTCAAGAATGATCCAAAACTCATTCAAGGGTACATTGAACACCACCAAAAAGTTTGGCCCGAAATATTAGATAGTATTAAAGACGCTGGAATTATAAACATGGAGATATATAATGTATCAAATAGGCTCTTTATGGTTATGGAGGTGACCAATGAATTTTCTTTAAAAACAAAAGGAGAAAAGGATAGAAACAATACCAAGGTGCAAGAATGGGAAAACTTGATGGATACGTTCCAACAAAAACTACCCGGAACCCCAAAAGGGGAAAAATGGGTTCAAATGACTAGAATATTTAAATTATAAAAAATGGAATTAAAGGTAAATTCTAAATATCCCTCAATAGATGACCTAAGAAATAAGGCCAAAAAACGTATTCCAAAATTTGCTTTTGAATATCTGGATGGTGGTTGCAACCAAGATGTAAACCTTATTAAAAATACTGCCGAAATAAGGGAGGTTGAATTAAGTCCATATTATCTGGACGCTTACAAAGAACCATCTCTTAAAACCGAATTATTTGGACATATCTATGATGCTCCTTTTGGAATTTCACCCATTGGCCTACAAGGTCTTATGTGGCCTAATTCCCCTGAAATATTGGCAAGGGCGGCCTTTAACCATAACATTCCTTTTATACTGAGTACCGTTACTACCAGTAGCATAGAGCGAATTTCGGAACTTACAGAAGGAAAGGCTTGGTTTCAGTTGTACCACCCTACCGAAGATAAATTAAGAGATGACATTCTAAAACGTGCGGCGGCCGCTGAATGTCCTGTATTGGTCATTTTATGTGACGTACCCACCTTTGGATATAGACCCCGTGACGTTAGAAACGGACTGGCAATGCCCCCAAAAATGTCAGTGTCCAATGTACTTCAAGTATTACAGAGACCAGCTTGGGCTTTTAATACTTTAAAATATGGACAGCCAGGCTTTGAAACCTTGAAACCCTATATGCCAAAAGGACTGAACTTAAGTCAGTTAGGTAAGTTTATGGATCAGACGTTTTCCGGTAGGTTGAATGAAGAGAAAATTAAACCTATCCGGGATATGTGGAAGGGTAAATTGGTTCTAAAAGGTGTGGCAACTGAACAAGATGCAGAAACAGCAATTAAACTAGGACTAGACGGTATTATCGTTTCCAATCATGGCGGCAGACAATTGGATGCCGGACAGTCCAGTATCAAACCCCTAGTTGGTATTGCCGCTAAATACGGCGACAAAATTAAGGTAATGATGGATAGTGGTTTACGTTCAGGACCCGATGTGGCCCGTACTATAGCGTCTGGAGCCGAATTCACATTTTTAGGCAGATCTTTTATGTACGGCGTTTCAGCACTAGGTAAAGAAGGTGGAAATCATACTATTTCGTTAATAAAAACGGAACTGAAACAGGTCATGGAACAGGTAGGTTGCGAAGATGTAAGAAAACTACCCAGACATTTAGTTCATTAAGGGCCGTCTATCCTTCCTAATTACCTAATTGAACAAGTTTTAAAATTGTTTGCGATAACTAAAAATAATAAGCTATGAAAACTGGTAAAGCATACATTATAGGCACGTTCGATACTAAAGGAGGTGAACTTAATTTTATAAAAACCTGTCTTGAAAATACAGGTGTCAGCACCGTTTGTGTCGATGTGAGTACAAAAAGTACAACGGAAAACAACCAAGGCATAGATGTTACTTCAGAAACACTATTCCCAAATGTATACAATACCACTTTCTCATCTCGTGGAGACGCTATTTCACAAATGGGCAAGGCCTTGAAAAAATATTTGCTTGCCCAAGACGATATAGGAGGGGTCATTGCCGTTGGTGGTTCCGGTGGTACAAGTCTGGTTTCCAATGCCATGAAGGCACTTCCTGTAGGCTTACCAAAGGTTATAGTATCTACAATGGCATCCGGTGACATACGCCCTTACGTGGGTGCCAGTGATATTTATATGGTTTACTCAATTACAGATATAAAAGGCATCAACGCCATATCAAACACTATTTTGAGTAATGCAGCCCATGCCCTATCCGGTATGCTATTAAATCATCCACCAGTATTTAAAAGTGATTTAGATAGTTTGGGCATTACTATGTTCGGGGTAACCACACCCTGCGCCAACCAATTGGTAGACAAACTGGAAAATGATTATGATTGCCTTGTTTTTCATGCTACTGGAGTTGGTGGGCAGAGTATGGAAAAATTAATAGATTCTGGATACATAAAATATGTGCTGGATATCACCACTACTGAAATAGCCGATCATCTAATGGGGGGCGTTTTAAGTGCTGGCGAGGATAGAATGGGTGCTATAATCAGGACAAAAATTCCCTATGTAGGATCTGTTGGGGCCTTGGATATGGTAAACTTTGGCGAATTAAGCACGGTACCCGAAAAGTATAAGGACAGAAATCTGTATGTCCATAATGAGCAAGTAACCCTTATGCGAACCAGCCCAGAGGAAAATAGATTAATGGGTAAATGGATAGCCGATAAATTAAATAAAATGGAAGGCGAAGTACGCTTTCTACTTCCTGAAAAAGGAGTATCAGCCATAGCTGTTGAAGGTCAAGCCTTCTATGACCCAGAAGCGGACAGGGCACTCTTCGAGTCCTTGGAAAAGGAAGTCAAACAGACCAGTAAGCGTAAACTTATACGATTGCCTTATGCAATTAACGATTCAGAATTTAGTGCTTCGGTAATCAAAAACTTTGAAGAAATTAAAAACAATTAAAATTTATATATCATGGGAGAAGCTATAAAAAACTTTATTCTTGAGGCTGAAGCCACAATGGAAAAGCACGATTGGGGAACCTTACGTTGGGTATCAAACCCAACGGTACAGGGCGCTAAACAGATTACATCATTGGTAGTACACCTACCAAAAGACCAAGGGCATAACTTTCACTTACATCCCACACAAGAAGAGGTTATTTTCGTAATTGAAGGATCAATTGAACAATGGATTGGGAAAGAGAAACATATCCTAAATCCGGGTGACTCGGTATTTATTCCTGCTAATACCGTACATGCTTCTTTCCAAATTGGGGATAAAGAAGCTAAATTATTGGCCACTTTGGGTCCATGTTCAGATAATGAAGTTGGATATGATATTCAAGATATGTCTATAGAAAGTCCATATAACACACTTCGTGACTAAGCCCAATATAGTAAAGTACTACTATTTAAAAGAAATGAAATGAAAGAAGAAATATTAAAGAAACTAAACCATCTTATTGACCAGAACATTCCAATAATAGGTGGCGGAGCTGGTACTGGCCTATCTGCAAAATGTGAGGAAAATGGAGGAATCGATTTGATTGTAATTTATAATTCCGGACGCTATAGAATGGCCGGTAGAGGATCCTTATCTGGCTTGCTAGCCTATGGTAACGCCAATGACATAGTAAAGGAAATGGCTAAGGAAGTCATTCCTGTTGTAAAAAATGTACCGGTTTTAGCTGGTGTCAACGGCACGGACCCCTTTGTAAATTTTAATTTACTTTTTAAGGAATTGATAGACCTTGGCTTTGTAGGCGTACAGAATTTTCCAACCGTAGGATTAATCGATGGCGTCTTTAGACAAAACCTGGAAGAAACGGGCATGGGTTTTGACAAGGAAGTGGAAATGATAGCACTTGCCAACAAGCATGGTTTACTTACCACGCCCTATGTTTTTAGTACGGAAGAAGCCATTGCCATGACCAAAGCTGGTGCCGATGTGATTGTTTGCCATATGGGATTAACCACTTCTGGATCCATAGGTGCACAAACTTCCAAGACTTTGGATGAATGTGTAGAGCTGATTGATACCTGGGCAGAAGCCGCCAGAAACATAAACAAGGACATAATAGTGCTTTGCCATGGCGGTCCTATTGCAATGCCGGAGGATGCCAGCTACATATTGAAAAAGTGTAAAAACATCAATGGTTTTTATGGTGCTAGCAGCATGGAAAGGTTGCCAACGGAAATCGCTATTAAGAATCAAATAGAAGCGTTCAAGAAAATTACATTTTAAGATTTAGAAATACCTTAATAGTAAAGACCTTTGTAAGCCTTCTTGGTATAAAAATTTACAAAAGTCTTTTTATAGTTCGTAGCATCTATGCTTCTTTCTTAAATAAGATTAAAATTGCACTTAAAGGCCTAAGATAATTTCAGGACCTATTTCGTTAGAATTATAAGAAACAACATCGTCTGACTTTATAGAAGTTTGCCAAGCATAAACCTTTCTTAGATTGGTCATTTCTGAAAATTGAGACAAACTTGCCTTGCTGATACCTGTCTTATACAGATTGACACTTCTTAATTCGGAAAGCTCTTTCAAATACGAAATTCCTTTATCGGAAATAGGATTATCGGGTAATTTTAATTGTTGCAAATTACTTAATTTACCTATAGACTTTAAATGCTCATCTGTAACTCCATTACCTCCCATGTCCAATCTGATGACATTGTCTTTTATACCTACCAACAAAGCTATTTTTTTATCTAAAACTGATCCATCTTTCATATTCACAGTTTTATCTGGCAAGGTAATATCCAATAAAGAAGATCCAAGTACCAATTCCCGAACTTGAAAACCCTCAGAAATTAGGGCGTCAATAGTTTTAACATCCAAAATATTAACTTTAGGCATGGCATCGGAGGCTAATTTACCCGAATACGTAAGATCTAATCTATTCGCTGCAATCTGTTGAATCTCTTCGGGTACCTTCAATTGCGCAAAAGTTTTATTGAAATCAACATTTACACTATCTATCCAAAACTTTAATATCGCAATTTCTTCTTCGGTAAGCGGTGTTTTGCCTTCGGGTGGCATAAACTCGTCATCAGATTCCGGTAAGGTAACCCTTTTGTACATTTCTGATGCTTCCGCATCTCCCGCAATCAATATAGGCCCGTGCTTTCCGCCCACCATTAAAAGCTCTGGAGTGTACATAGCCAAGTTTCCTTTTTGTTTGGATTCGTTATGGCAGCTATAACATTTTGCTTCTAAGACTGGTTCAACTAAATACGGGTAAACGACTACCTCATCTAAACTTGCCAATGCGGGAAGCTCAACTTTCTTGTCATCATTAAATGGCGCGTATTTGGTAAGGTAATCGGACCCATGTGTTAGATTACCCCCATAATGACCGGTAATACTGATCAAAACCACAATAAGGGTAAGAATGGCAATATTTGAACGAACAACCTTAAAAGATGCCGGCAATGGAAAAAAATCAGTTTTTAATACCCAAGCCAGAAAAGTCACTGCGGTAGTGGCAACCCCCAACCAAAAATGGCTGTTTAACATGCCTTCCTCATAATCTCCACTTTGTGATAACATATAACCCAAAACGGAAGCGAAAAATGCGCTGATAGTCCCTAATAAGAGAGCAATCTTAATAACAGCATCAAAATTGGATTGCTTTTGAAATTTACTTAGGAGTTCCAGAAAAAAGGCGAATATCAAAATTCCAATAGGTAAATGCACCACCAGCGGGTGAAACCTTCCAAGGAACAAAACAAAATCGGGAGTTTCCTGCATAGGATATTACATTAAACTCGTTCCAATTTTATAGGTGGAGTCCTATTGGCGTTCCATTGACAGACGTATACGTTCTTATCCTCATCAATACAAACATCGTGACCATGTAAAATTGGCTTGGTGGCTATTTGATAAGAGTCCTGTAGTTTACCACTTATATAGATTGGTTCCGTGCCGCCGGGATTGGATACCACGGTATCACCCTCCAAAATGGTCATGAAACCTGTATGCCCTTCATTTGCATTAATACTTTTATCCTTTGGTTCTGACCAGCATACCCCTGCATAGAGGTTTTTATCATCAAAAACAGGTCTGCACACTTGCATATTTGGTAGCGTGAGGGTCTTTACATAAACCCCATCCAAGGTAAAAAACTTAAAGGCTTTATCATTTCTAGATGTACAAACTACCATTGGGTTTTTAGCATCTCTATAGTCTATGGCAACACCGTGTGCATTGGAGAGATTATAATTTTCATCGGTATTATCATGACCGCCCCAATGTCTGATATACTCTCCTTTAGCGCTGTATTGAATAATATAATCCATTCCATAACCATCGGCAACATAAATATCTCCATTGGGTCCAATGGCGGTTTCAGTTGGTTGAAAATAGTCTCCTGGCTTATATATGCCTATGGTTTGCGGGTGACCAATATCGAACAATACTTTACCATCTGTTGTTGTTTTACTTACGCGTCCGCTTTGTCGGTTCCATTTGCCCGCATTATCTTGGTACCAACCGGAATCGGTGAGATATAAAAAATCCTCACCGCCCTCATTGGTTATGGAAAGTCCGTGACCTCCAGGGTAGGCACTTCCCCAATAATCCAAAATTTTTCCTGATTTATCGAAAATGAGAATGTTATTGGCCGTATGGTCACCGATCATGATCAACCTTCCTTTACTGTCCATCACCATTTCGTGACAATTTAGAAGTGGTTTCGAAAGACCAATCTGGGCCCAATTTTCATTGACCTTATACTTATAATCCCCATGCCCGATAATTTCCCCTTTTAAAGCAGGTTTTTTTAAAATGTGAAACCCAAAACATGGTATAGTGGTAAGTGCAGCACCAGCAAGGGTAGTTTTCTTTAAAAAATCTCTTCTTTTGTTCATTCCCATCAAATTATGTCAAAATATCTTTTACCACCTTACCATGTACATCCGTCAATCTAAAACGTCTTCCCTGATGTTTAAAGGTAAGTTGTTCGTGATCAATGCCAAACAAATGCAATAGAGTAGCATGAAAATCATGAATATGCACCGGATTCTCAACTACATTATAACTAAAATCATCTGTCTCTCCATAAGTAAACCCTGGCTTTACCCCTGCCCCGGCCATCCACATGGTAAATGCTTTAGGGTGATGATCCCTGCCATAGTCGGTTTTGGTCAGTTGCCCTTGAGAGTATACGGTACGCCCGAATTCACCGCCCCAAATCACCAAAGTATCTTCCAACATACCACGTTGTTTCAAATCTTTTATCAATGCCGCGTTGGCTTGATCTGTACGTTTACACTGTGCTCGTACCCCTTCCGGGCAACCAATATGTTGATCCCACCCTTGATGGTACAATTGCACAAATTTGACGTCTTTCTCCAGAAGCTTCCGTGCCATTAAACAGTTGGCTGCATAAGTACCAGGGTCTCTACTGTCCTTACCATAAAGATCAAAAATATAGTCCGGCTCATCTGACATATCGGTCACTTCTGGAACGGAAGTTTGCATTCTGAATGCCATTTCATACTGCGCCATTCTCGCCTGTATTTCGGGGTCGCCGTAGGCATCGTGTTGTAGATCGTTGAGTTTTCCCAAATAATCCAACATTTTGCGTCTGTCATGTCCATCATAATTTTCCGGGTCGCTCAAGAACAGTACGGGGTCCTTTCCTGAACGAAATTGAACCCCTTGGTGTTCCGTTGGCAAAAAACCATTGCCCCATAATCTGGAATATAATGGCTGACCGGCCATATTCTTGCTTATCAAGGTTATGAAAGTTGGCAGGTTTTCATTATCCGACCCTAACCCGTAACTTAACCAAGACCCGATAGAAGGCCTACCTGGTAATTGGTTGCCAGTCTGCATAAAGGTGATGGCCGGATCGTGATTTATAGCATCTGTTTGCATAGATTTCACAAAACAGAGATCATCGACCACCTCAGCAAGATGCGGCATCAATTCACTGACCCAGGCGCGTGATTCCCCATATTGCTTAAAATCCATTATGGATGGGGCAATAGGAAAAATTGACTGGTCGGCACTCATACCTGTTAATCTTTGTCCTTTTCTAATCGACGCAGGTAAATCTTTTCCGAACATATCCTTGATCTTGGGTTTGTAATCAAACATGTCCAATTGTGACGGACCACCACTCTGAAACAAATACACAATTCGTTTTGCTTTGGGTACATGGTGAGGTAGTCCTAATTTATTCTTTAGAATAGAATTTACCGCATCATTTTCTGAACCGCCGCCAGCCAGGGATGCAAAAGTTCTTTCTGGATTCATAAGCGAACCCAGTGCCAGGGCACCTAAACCTAGGGAAGTCTTGGTTAAGAAATTACGCCTATCCCATTGTTTCTCTACTTGTTGGAGGTCCTTATTGTTAGACCGTAACGTATCATGACCGTCGCACATTATTTTATCTTTTGGTTATGGTGGCATCCAAATTCATAATGGTACTGGCTACCACTGCATTTGCTGCCAATATATTAGTATCAATACCGCCGTCAATTTCAAATTCTCCAGTATTTAGCCAACCTTTTGCCTTTTCCGGATTTTGTTCAAAATTTTCGTACTCCTCATTTCTAAGCGACAACAATAAACTTAATTCATCTTTTGTTATAGACCTTCCGGAGAGTTGTTTGAACGTATAGGAAATACCTTCTGAGATACTTGCAAACTCCATCATATTCTTGCCCAAAACCCTAGCGGCCTCTATGTATGTAGGGTCATTTAAAAGCACTAATGCCTGCAATGGGGTATTGGTCTTTTGTCTTCTCACGGTACAGAAAGACCTATCAGGCGCATCAAAAGTGGCAATAGTTGGGTGGGGTACGGAACGCTTCCAAATGGTGTACAAGCTACGGCGATATAATTTGTCACCTGTATCCTCGGTATATTCGGCATTATTGATTTTCCATAAACCTTCAGGTTGGTAAGGACGTACACTGGGACCTCCTATTTTTCGATTCAATAATCCGGATGCAGCCAATGCATTGTCCCGCAACATTTCACCTGTTAATCTTTTTACCGGACCACGCGCCAACAACCTATTCTCAACATCAATTTCCATATGCTCCGGTGTTGCTATTGAAGATTGTTGGTAAGTATTGGACATCACCATGAATTTGTGCAATGCCTTTACATTCCAACCCGATTCCATAAAACGTATGGCCAACCAGTCCAGTAATTTGGGGTGTGAGGGCATCTCCCCCTGATTTCCAAAATCCTCTACGGTTTTTACCAGGCCGGTACCAAAAATATTTTTCCAATACCTGTTCACTGCCACCCGGGCCGTCAAAGGGTTATCCTCAGCAATTATCCATTCTGAAAGTCCCAATCTGTTATTTGGAAGACTGTCCGAGAAAGGAAATATTTTTTCAGGGGTATTTGGAAATACCTGTGCCCCGTATGCATCATATTGGCCTCTTTCCAAAATATAGGTCGGTCTAGGGGCATCCATCTCTTTCATGACCATAATTTCCGGTATGGCTTCTATACTATCGTTATAGAGTTTTCTTGTTTCTTGCAGTTCTGCTAATTTAGCTTTGTAGCTGCTAGATTTCGTGGCTTGATAATAGTCCTTCAGCAGTTTTTTATCTGCAGCTGAAAGACTAGAATAGGTTTTGCCAATTATTTCTTTAAAGCGATCGGTATCCGCTATTTTCAACACTTCCAAATGTGATAGTTCCTTATCAAAAACCAGAAGGTCATCTACGATGGCTCCACCAATACCTTTTCCTCTCCATCTAGCCCCCACCTGTATTCCAGGTTCTTTGTTTCGTCTTGGGTTTTTTTCATGGTCATAGACGATATCCTTGGTAAGATTGTCATTTACCACTTTCGTTTTCATTTCGGTACCGTCCACAAAAATCTTAAAACCCAGGGCTTTACTAGATCCATCATAGGTCATTGTCAATTGCACCCATTGCTCTTTGGGAACATCCTCCAAAGTTCTTTCTACTATTGCGTTATCTGGATAGACGTGCGCCATAAGCAATTCCAACTTGTTATCCTTAATATTTAAGTGATAGCCCCTATAACTAAAAAGGCGAGTACCTATCATTTTATGTAAGATGACACCATTTTCCAAGTCTTTTGGAACAAAAATCCTTAGGCCGATGCTAAAAGGTTGGTAGCGATGAAAAATTCCCTTTGTTTCCAAATCCATCCAAACGTCCCCATCCAGTTCTAGCCCTTGACCAGTATGCCCTTGGGAAAATTTAGCCTTTTCATTTTCAGTGAACTGGGTACGCATTTTGGCCTTATTGCCATTGGGTGCCGTATTATACAAACTACCACCATCAAAATTCATTTTCACCGATAGTGCAGTAGGCAACCTATTTACATTTTCGTTATTATAATTCTCGCTACGCAACCATTCCTCAAAGGAGTCTATTTCCTTCGCAACTATCTGAGTTTTTTCAGCCTCTTTCTCCGCTATTAAAGTATCTACATAGGCCAAAAACTCTTCCTGTTCTTTTGTTGGCAATAATAAGGTTGGCACTGGCATTGAAAAATCCCATGATATTTGACCCGATTCATTTATGTTATTAAAAAAACTATACATTTCGTAATAGTTCTTTTGGGAAATAGGATCATACTTGTGGTCATGGCATTTGGCACATGCCACCGTGAGTCCCAAAAGGCCCTCGCCCATCACATTGGTTCGATCTGCAACATATTCTGACCTGAATTCCTCCTCTACAATACCACCTTCCATATTTTGGGGATGTAATCTATTGAATGTGGTGGCTAAAATTTGTTCTTTCGTAGGGTTGGGCAACATATCACCGGCCAATTGCCACTGTATGAACTCATCGTACCTTTTATTTTCATTAAAGGATTTAATGACCCAGTCTCTCCAGGCAGAAACATCTCGATACTGATCTACAGTATAACCGTGGGTATCCGCATACCTGGAAAGGTCCATCCAATCCAATGCCATATGTTCCCCATAATGAGGTGACGCAAGTAATCGGTCAACTTGTTTTTCATAGGCATTGATGGCGGTATCGGCAATAAATGCATTGATCTCCTCAACAGTGGGTGGTAAACCTGTTAAATCAAATGAAAGCCTCCGCAACAGTGTTTCGCGGTCCGCCTTTTTTGATGGCACCAGATTTTTTTGTTCTAATCGTGCAACTATAAAGTTGTCGATTTCATTGGCAATTAAATTTTCATTGGCAACCTTTGGAGGTCCTGATTTTTTTGGTGGTATGAATGCCCAATGTTCTTGGTAAGTTGCGCCTTCCTCAATCCATTTAATCAATAAAGCCTTTTCCCTTGCGGTTAAGGATAGATGGGATTCAGGGGTTGGCATCACATAACTAGGGTCTTCGGAAAGAATTCGATAATAAGTCTCGCTTTTTTTTAGGTTTCCAGGAACCAAAGCATACTTACCGGGCGATTCTGGCAATTCCGCATAAGCAGATTCGGATTGATGCAACTGCAGACCCGCAGAAATTTTAGCCTTATCCGGACCATGACAGAGATAACATTTATCGGATAAAATAGGTTTTATATCTTGATTAAAATCAATTTCCTTCGGTAAACTCTCATAAGCCAAAGCAATGGTCTCCGGTAGTTCCGGACCGCCACAAGAAATACATATGATTGCCAATACACTGGCCAGCAAAAATTTATACATGAATTATGTTAATGATATCAAGGGATTCCAAATTTCCTATCTAATTAAAGTACTAAGAAATTAGTAATGATTAAGGGATTTAATTTTAAATTATTAAAATTTAAAGATAAAATTTTACGTAGTTCACATCTACCAATGGGATTGCCACATATGATACTTTTTTGACCTTACTAGGTTATAATTACAACCAAATGTTAAATAAAACTATTATTTCGAATCATAGTCAATCATATACTTCAAACTTACATGTAAACTATAGGAAATGATTTTTAACTCTTTCCTCGATACTAATAACATAAAAATTCTTAATTTGTATGATGTATTATAAATTAGCACAATAAACGACCTGTTTCATGTTTACCTCAATAGGACAAGAAAAATCAATTACCCAACAAATTGAATTTGAATTAACGAAAGCCATACGAACTGGTTCATATCTCCCAGGTCATAAATTGCCCACTGAGAATGAGCTATGTCAATTATTCAATGTAAGTAGAACATCTGTACGGGAGGCGGTAAAAAAAATGAGTGCCAAGGGTATTGTCGAAGTAAAGAGAGGTAGTGGTGTATATGTATCCGAGATAAGTATCAACAGTGCATCTGAAAATTTGAATATGTTTTTTGAACTTTCTTCTGATGAAGATATTATTCTTCAAACAATTAATGCCAGACTAATTCTTGAACCCACATTAGCGGCACAAGCGGCTAAGTCTCGTACTGAAAATCAGCTTGTAATTTTAAAAGACAATATGGCCGCCATGTACAAGTGCGATCTTAAGGATAAAAAAAAGGAAACGGAATTGGACAACGATTTTCATAGAACATTACTTTCAATTGCGGATAATAGCGTGTTGGAATTACTACTAAATCCTATTTTCAATTTAATGCCAAAATTCAAGTCCATCGTCTACGCTAAACCAACTGATGGAAATCTACAGACGCATAAGAATATAATGTTAAATCATCATGAGAATATACTTAATGCGATAATAGAACAGGATGAACAAAAAGCAAGAGAAGCAATGAAAATCCACATTATTGAAACGCAAACCAATTATAAATCATCAATAAAGAATAAATGAGCTTTATAACTTTTGGAGAGACCATGCTCAGGTTAACGCCTAACAATAATACCGATAAACTAAAATCGTCTCGCGCATTCCGAGTCGATTATGCGGGTTCAGAATCAAATGTTGCCAGTTCTTTAGGCGTATTGGGCAATGAGGTGAGCCATATAACAAAGTTCCCCAACAATCAACTCGGAGATGCGGCAATTGATTCCTTACGATCGTATGGGATTGACACCAAACATATAACTCGAGGAGGGAATAGAATTGGTACCTATTTTATAGAAATAGGCTCTTCCATACGTCCTTCTAGCGTTGTATATGATCGTGCAAACTCGGCCATCAGTGAAATTGAAGCAAACGAGTTTGATTGGGAAGAAATATTGGAAAACAAAAAATGGCTATTCCTTTCTGGCATAACTCCCGTACTCTCCAAACAATGTGCTAATGAAACTATAAAAGCTGCCAAGGTAGCTCAGCAAAAAGGAGTCAAAGTCTGTTTTGATATGAATTACCGCCGATCACTTTGGAAAGACCCAGCCGATGCCCGTAAAATTTTTGACCAGATATTAGAGCATACCGATTTACTATTCGGTAATGAAGGGGTTTTAAAAGATGTTTATGAGGTAATACCTACCGGCAATTCTGTTGTAGACAAAACAATTGAAGCGACAACTATGGCAGCTAAAAAATTTGGGATTGAACAATTAGCTTTTACGGTGCGCGAACATAGTTCGGCTAGTGAAAATATGGTTTCTGCAGTTTATCTAAACAAAAGTAAACATCATATTTCAGAAGCTATTAATATCTCCATTACTGATCGTTTTGGTACGGGCGACGCATTTGCCGCTGCAATATTGCATGCCCTAAACAAGGATTGGGACAATAAAAAAACAATTGACTTTGCTACCGCTGCTTTCGCATTAAAGCACACCATTCAGGGAGATCAGCATACGAGTAGTGAAAAAGAAATTCTTTCAATAATGGAAGGCAACACAAGTGGGCACGTATTAAGATGAAAAGAGTGGAAATAGTTAAGATACTGAAGAGAGAGAAAATAGTGGCTATTGTTCGAATGAAAGAACAATTAGAAGTACCCGCTTTCATAAATAGTCTAATAAAAGGAGGCATAAAAGCACTTGAAATAACTTCTAACACCCCTGGATTTACTGAAGAAATCTCCAATGCCAGAAATCGATATACGCATTTGGATGTGCTCATTGGGGAAGGTACCGTAACCAGTGTTGATATTGCAAATGAAGCTATAAAGGCGGGAGCACAGTTCTTGGTAACTCCTAACACAAATATAGAGGTCATCAAAGTTGCCCATGCGCACGATATCCCGGTATTGATGGGCGCAGTTACACCCACTGAAGTTTGTGTTGCGGTTGAGAATGGGGCCGATATTATAAAACTGTTCCCTGCTGGTAGCCTCGGAATAAACTACTTCAAGGCGATAAAAGCTCCATTGGATAAAGTAGACTTTTTTGTTGTTGGCGGTATTAACCTTTCCAATATAAAAGATTGGATGGAAGCAGGCGCTGCGGGAGCTGGATTGGGGAGTGTTTTGACACAGACTATCAAAGGGGAAAGTGTATTAGAACCTATAGAACGTATTGTAAAAAAATTCATTCAAGTTATAAAGAGTTAATCATGGACGAGCTGAAAATTGAAAAAATTGAATTGTTCAAAGTTCCGCCAAGATGGTTGTTCGTAAAAATTACTACACAATGTGGTATTGTAGGTTGGGGAGAACCCGTGGTTGAAGGAAAAGCCGATACCGTTGCTGCGTGTATTAAGGAACTAGAACAATATTTAGTTGGTCGCGCAGCAAATAACATCGAAGACATTTGGCAAGTACTTTATAGAGGAGGGTTTTATAGAGGTGGCCCTATTTTAATGAGTGCAATTTCCGGTATAGATCAAGCCTTATGGGATATTAAAGGGAAGTTTTTAAATGTGCCTGTATATGAATTATTGGGCGGGGCCGTTCGACAAAAAATGAAAATGTATTGTTGGATCGGTGGTGATAATCCTGATGTTGTTTTAGAACAAGCCCATTCAAAAGTAAAACAAGGTTACAAAGCAGTTAAGATGAATGCTACAGGCGCAATGGAATGGGTGTCATCGTTAAAGGATGTTAAAAAAGTAGCGAATAACATTAAACTATTAAGAGAGGAATTTGGATACGATTTGGACGTTGGTCTAGATTTTCACGGTAGGGTTCACAAACCCATGGTAAGGAAGCTTATCGATGAGCTAGAACCCCATGAACCTATGTTTATAGAAGAACCTGTTTTAAGTGAAAACAATGATGCCCTAAAACATATCTATGCATACACCAGTATTCCTATCGCAACTGGAGAACGTATGTTCTCTAGATGGGATTTTAAAAATATTCTTCATCAGGGTGTTGTTGACATTATTCAACCAGACCTCAGTCATGCAGGGGGAATTTCAGAAGTAAGAAGAATTGCTACAATGGCAGAAGCTTATGATATTGCCATTGCACCGCATTGTCCGTTGGGGCCCATATCATTGGCATCGGCATTGCATCTCGATTTTGTTTCAGCAAATGCGATCATACAAGAAAGCAGTTTGGGTATTCATTATAACAAAGGATATGATATTTTGGACTATGTGCTAAATCCTGAAGTTCTGCAAGTTAAAGAAGGATATATAGAATTACTTACTAAACCAGGCCTTGGTATAGAAATGAATGAGGAACGATTAAAAGAAGGTCAAAAAATAGGGCACAACTGGGCAAACCCGATATGGAGAACTACAGATGGTAATTTTGCCGAATGGTAATTTAAAATCAGAATATTAAACACCATGCCAAACCATACGCACCATGATTTATATACTAGCTTTATTTTTTTCCTTGACATTTTTGATTATTGGAATTGTAAAATTTAAAATTCATCCATTTTTTGCGTTACTACTAGCCGCAATCGTTTATGGATTTATTACGGGAATGGATACCGAACTTATTGTCGATTCCATTAACTCGGGTTTTGGAGGTATTTTGGGAAAGATTGGTTTAATTATTCTTTTTGGCGTAACCATAGGAACCATCTTAGAAAAATCCGGAGGAGCTATGGTAATCGCTACTCGCATATTGAACTTGATCGGACAAAAATCCATTCACCTAGCGATGATGCTAACCGGTTATATATTATCCATACCCATATTCGCAGACAGTGCCCTGCTCATGATGAACCCTTTGAACAAGGTATTATCCAAAAAAGCAGGTATTTCTTATGCAGGTACCACCGCTGCATTGGCAATGGGTTTAACGGCAGCCCATGTAATGGTACCTCCTACCCCTGGACCAATTGCAGCGGCAGGTATATTAGGGGCCAATTTGGGAGATGTAATACTATGGGGACTTTTAGTTAGTAGTCTTTCCTTGATTCCCTGTTATATATATGCTAAAGAAATAGCTTCAAAAATTAATATCCCTATTGTAATTGAACCAATTGCAAATCCTGACAAAAAACCTGCTTTATGGAAATCATTGTTGGCCATTGTAGTGCCACTGGTATTCATACTATTGAAATCGGTTATGGACTATCCTGAACTGAATATCCCATCTTCCGTATTTAAAAGTGCAATATCCTTTTTAGGAACGCCTGTAATCTCACTTCTAATTGGAGTATTATTGGCATTGGTGCTTCCCGAAAAACTGGATGAAAAGATTTTCTCTTCCACCGGTTGGATCGGTGAATCCTTAAAAGTAGCGGCCCCTATTATTTTGATTACGGGCTCCGGCGGTATTTTTGGGCAAATGTTACAGAATTCTGGTATTGCCGATATTATCACGGAGGGATTTACAGGATTGGAAATAGGCCTATTTTTTCCTTTTTTCTTGGCAGCAAGTTTAAAGACAACCCAAGGATCTTCCACAGTTGCCTTGGTAACCACTGCTTCCATTATTGCTCCGCTTATGACCTCATTGGGTCTTAACGAACCGTTTCTTCTAGCCATGACCGTTTTGGCCATAGGAGCAGGTTCATCTGTGGCGTCTCATGTTAATGATAGTTTCTTTTGGGTGTTGACACAATTGACGGGAATGAATGTTAAGCAAGGGTATCAAGTACAGACGGCAGGTACGTTTATTTTTGGAACAACGGCAATGATTATCATATATATAATTACAAAAATAATTCACTAGAACATGAAAAATAGTAGTATCACAATCGTCTTGGCAATTTTACTTTTTAGCTCTTGTAAAGAAAATCAAAAACGTGAAAAGGTAAATGGTAGTCCTGAGGAAGTTACATCAAAATCTGTTTCATCTAAAAATCTTGACAGTATTTCTTCTGCCTTCAAAATCGAAATTTTAGATGATGAAGCACGCAACGTCATTGATCCCGAAGCCACCATAGAAGTTCTTGCAAGTGGATTTACATGGACCGAAGGGCCACTTTGGATTGAGGATGACAACTATTTATTGTTCTCTGACATTCCAAACAATAAAGTATTTAAACTGGATAGTTACCAAGAGGTTTCTACTTTTCTAGAACCTTCAGGATACACTGGCGAAGGCACCTATGGCGATGAACCAGGATCAAACGGTCTAATTTTAAACAAAAAAGGTGAATTGATTTTGCTTCAACATGGCGACCGTAAAGTGGTAAAAATGAATGCTTCTTTAGACAACCCAAAATCAGAATTCATAACGCTTGCTGATAATTACGAGGGACAGAAATTGAATAGTCCCAATGATGGTTTTCTTGACCAAGAAGGTAATCTGTATTTTACCGACCCACCCTATGGACTCCCATTAAAGCAAGATGACCCCAACAAAGAGTTAGATTTTCAAGGGGTATATTGTTTGTTGAATTCTGGTGAAGTAATCTTGCTTGACAAACTCACAAAACCCAATGGAATTGGGGAATCACCTGATGGAACTACCTTATATGTAGCTGTTTCTGATCCGCAACACGCTGTCTGGTATCAGTATGATTTGGTAAAACCGGGAGAGGTTACCAATAAGAGAATATTTTATGATGTCACCCCATTAATTGGCAAGGAAGGCCAACAAGGATTGCCAGACGGTTTAAAAATAAATAGCGAAGGATATATTTTTGCTACAGGGCCAGGTGGTATATGGATTTTCAATAGTTCTGCAAAAGCCATCGCACGGATTTACACCGGACAGTTAACCTCAAATTGTGCCTTTGGCAAGAACGGTAAAAGACTGTTTATTACTGCTGATGATTATATTTTAGCCGTTGATTTATTATAAAATTCTAGATGAGATTTTCCTTTTAACTCAAATACCGTAATCCTTTCTCGATCATATAGGAGTTATTCATTAGCGAAATCTGACAACCCAAAACTTTTATCATAAATTTAAAAATCGGAAAACCCATGTTGAATTCAATATATCGTGAGAGATTAACAAAGAAAATAAAAGTTGAAGTAAATTCTCGCGAAGCTAAATCAACCTATAGTCCTAATCTAACCAGTTCATCCCAAATTATTAAGAAGCTTATAATTAGGGCATATCAATTTTCTTGAAAGCATACAAAAAAACCTTCAAAACATCTTAAAATTACTTCATTGGAGACATTGAAAAACTCATTTTGGTTAAACTAGGATTAATCTGGTATTTATCTTTGGCCAAGGCATTTTTACTCCAACTATCATCTCCTCCTACTCCTACCTGTTTATAATCTACATGTAACCATACCTTATCCTTGGGCACTATGTCTATCGTGTGTTGTTGGCCTTTTGTATTACCATAATCAAAATCCTCCAATGGATTATGATGGGAAGAAAATGATAGGACATCCTCCGCTTCAATTCTCAGTCCAGAGTTACCAGCGTTCGTGAATGATAGAAACCTAACATCAGTTCTATAACCGTTTTCCTGGGGCCTAATATATGGTACATAAAACTCCTTAACTTTGGAGGTATACATACCTAAATGGGCAGCTGTATTCCTATCACTGTAGTTTTCGTGTGGACCGCGGCCATAGTAGGATACATTTTCATAATCTCCCGGTATGGCAAACCTAATACCATATCTAGGCATATTGGTTAAAGATGAATCATCCCCTGGAAGTAATTCAGATTCAATCACCAGCGTTCCGTTATTTTGTACCGTATAGCTTATCTTATTCTTAGTGTTAATAGTTGGGTGTAAAAAGAAGTATGTAAAGGCTACCTGTTTCCCATTCATCTTATTACTGCCTTTTTCAACCTTCATGTCCTTTAATTCATAGATGCGACCGGCATTTCTCCAATTATAATATATGGAATCCTTTGGGTTCACCAATACATTCCATGCACCTAAGTCGTTATCTGTTGGGGCACGCCAAAAACTCATTTCCAAGGGCTCTGCCAATAGTTCCTGATTCCTCCACAATATGGACTTTAATCCGTAACCCTCTTGAGAGAATCTATATTCATAGCCCTCACCTGACACAATGTATTCCTCATTTTTGAGCTTTTTCACATGCTGTTTCTTTTTAGTAGAAATCACGGGACGATTTTTGGCCTTTTGCACTAAGAATTGATCTTGAGCCACAATGAAATCCTTTTCTAATAAAGATTGATCAGTACTAGTGCGCACATGGAAGTTGATAAAATATTCCTTGGTTCGATCAAATTCATAATTAAAATCAATATTCAATATTGTGGTATCTTGAGGCTCCAAAACATCAAGTGAAAGCTGTTCTTTCTTAACCACTAGACCATCTTCCAAAAGGACCCAATCAAACGTGTAATTTGAGGTTGTAACGAAAAAATTTTCGTTAAAAACTTGATATTCTGTTGTGCTCTTTTGTCCAAAGCGTACAGGTTGATAGGCTTTTTTTATTTCCCATACGGCGGGGTGAGGTTCCCTATCCGAACCTATTATGCCATTTGCACAATAATGATTATCGTTATATACACCTTCAGGTTCAAAATCACCACCATAGGCATAATATGGCAAGCCATCTTCTGAAATTTTCTGTAATCCTTGGTCCATCCAATCCCAAATAAAACCGCCTTGCGCTTGTGGCGTTGAACGAATCCATTCCCAATTATCAGCGAAATTTCCATTGCTATTTCCCATGGCATGACTGTATTCGCACCAAATAAAAGGTCTTTTTTGCGCTGAAGGAAGTTCGGCATCCAATTTTAAAAAATCATTTTCTATTACGGGTATTTGTTCGTACATCCAACCTATAATATCCGTATTTCTTGGTTGGTAGGCTTCTGGATCTGGTCTTCCGGATGGTTCATAATGTACCGGGCGCGTAGGGTCAAAATTCTTTATCCACTCATATGCTTGCAGAAAGTTTGGACCATTGCCCCCCTCATTTCCCAAAGACCAATAAATTATCGAAGGGTGGTTTACATCCCGTTTCACCATTCGCTGAACCCGATCCATATGCATTGCCGCAAACATATCATCTTGGGCAAGTGTTACACCATTTTCAAAGCCATAACCATGAGATTCTATATTAGCTTCATCAACCACATATATTCCATACTGATCACATAGCTGATACCATAATGGATGGTTGGGGTAATGGGCTGTTCGTACAGCATTTATATTATATTTCTTGAAATCCATAATATCCGCCAGCATACTTTCCTTACTGATCACATGGCCATTTAAAGGATCATGCTCATGGCGGTTTACACCCTTTAAAAGAATTGGTTTTCCATTAACCAATAATTGCCCATTTTTAATTTCAGTACTTCTAAATCCAATTTTAATCTTTGTAGCGTCCAATTGTTTGCCATTGTTACCGGTCAGTACTAATTGCAAATCATATAGTTTGGGAATTTCCGCGGACCAAGACTGTACCTTCAAAAAATCCTTTACAAAGGTTGTAGCTAGGTTTCTTTTGCCTTCAATCTTAATCTTTTTTGAGCCTTCAAAAATGATTTCATTCCCATCCAATAGTTTAATATCTATGGTTTGATTTTGAGATTTTTCGGTATGGTTTGAAACCTCAACCAAAACTTCAAGTTTGCCATCCTTGTAATTACTGTGAAGAGACGCTTTACTATTTATATCCTTAAAACTTATTTTTTTTGTGGCATATATATATACATCACGTTCAATACCACTCAATCTCCAAAAATCCTGGTCTTCTAAATAAGACCCATCGCACCAACGATATACCTCAACCGCCAAGTCATTTTCACCAGTTTTTACGTAATTGCTAATGTCGAATTCCGCTGGAGTCTTAGAGCCTTCGCTGTAGCCTACTTTTTGACCATTGACCCATAAATAAAACGCCGAATTTACGCCTCCAAAATGAATAAATACTTTATGGTCTTCCCAAGTTTTATCTATGTTGAACTTGCGTTTATAACTACCAACAGGATTATTATCATGAGGAATAAATGGGGCATTCTTTGGAAACGGATAGTTAATATTGGTATAAATAGGATAGCCATATCCTTGCATTTGCCAATCTGATGGTACAGGTATGTCGTTCCAATTGCTTACATCATAACTTTGTTTATAGAACTCTCTTGGTCTATCTGCCGGTTTTGTTACCCAATTGAATTTCCATATCCCATTTAAATCGATATAGTTTTCTAGTGCGGTAATCTTCTGGTCTAACATAGCTTCATTAAAGTGCCAAAATGTCGCTCTAGCTTCTAACCTATTAATAGCATTGACTTCCGGGTTTTCCCAATCAGGGATTTCTTGAGCACCAACATTTGAAACAAGGACCAATGTTGTTATATAAATTAAATTCCATGTTTTCATAAAGACTTTTTAAAGCAAGTTGCTTGAAAAGACTCGATTCAGCAAAGTCATAATCTTAAAATCGGGCCCTTCAGAGAATATTTAAAACTTATAAATTTATCCATTCACCAAAAGCACATCCACCACAAATATTGCTTTTAGTGGTACTTATTATACCATTGCGCCTGGTTTTCAAAATAAAATGTGAAGATATTATATCAAAAAATCAAAAAGGTAGTAATCCTCTTTTTTGGGTCCATCCATACGAGCCCAACTCTGATAATTGAACCAAAGCTTCTTCTATGGTCTGTACAGGCAGTTTACAGGTTCTGTTTTGACAGATATAAATATAAGTTTCGTTGTTTAAAAATCTACCTTGAAATAAGGGGGACTCATTTGGAACTTCGGACCCAACAATCAAAGCGTTGGGAATAAAATAAGTATTGAGTTCAACACTAATTTTTCTGGCATTGGGTCCTACAACTACAATCTCAAAATAAGGATAGGTTTCAGTGAGCATCAAGCTACCCCATTGCCCATAGTTCTGAACCTCTTCTACAATTGAAGTAATCATGGAAGAAATCATTTTTCTTGAACTATTCAAAAATTGCTGGTTGTAATCTAAATGACCAAGTTTTAATAGGTTATGTGCCATAATTGCATTTGCGGAAGGCAAAACGCCGTCTGCAGTACTAATTATTTTGGCAATAAGTTCATTTTTTTCATTGAAGCTAAAAAACCCGGACTCATCAGAAAATTTCTCAAGTGCAGTGTTGTTGAATTTTTTGGCCAATTCAAGATAATCCAGTTCAAAGGTACTCTCATAAAGGTTTAAGGCCGTTTTGGCCATAAAAGCATAATCTTCGAGAAAAACTTCTTTCTGCTTACTGCCTTCCTTATAGGAGTGCACCAACTGTTCATTTTTGTAATTATGATTTAATAGAAATTGAAAGGTGCTTCTAGCCTTGGTTAAATATGTTTCCTTGGAAGTAGCCTTGTAAGCTTCGATAAAACCATCTATTAATATGGCATTCCATGACGTAATTATTTTATCATCCTTTTTAGGTTCAACTCTTGTTTGACGGGCCTTCAAAAGAATCTCTTTCCACTTTTCGGAATACTCCATAAGTTCACTTTCTGAAATTGAATGGGCATTGGAAAATTCCTTGTCCGCCGATCGTTTTACCAGAATATATTTTCCGTTTTCCCATTCCTCTTCCTTCTGAATGGAATAAAATCTAGAAAATAGGTCAAAATCATCCCCTAATTGAAATCTCAGCTCCTCCTCTTCCCAAACGTAAAAAGCACCTTCTACTCCATTGGTATCGGCATCCAAGGCACTAATATATCCTCCTTGGTCTCCCTTCATATCGCGCTCAATGAAATTAAGTGTAGTTTCTAGTGCTTTAAGATACTTTGGGTCTTTGAACGCCCTATACGCCTTAGCGTACAAACTTAAAATTTGGGCGTTATCGTAAAGCATTTTTTCAAAATGGGGAATTTTCCACTGCCCATCTGTACTATACCTGAAAAAACCACCTCCCAAGTGATCGTGAATACCTCCTAACAAAATAGCATCTAATGTCTTTCTAAGGTGATCCTTGGCCTTCATATCCTTACTCAAAAAGGCATAATTCAAAAGAAAATTTAGCTTTGAAGGATTTATGAATTTTTGACCCCCTACATCTCCCCCCCAATCAGAATCCCATTGCTTAGACCATTTTGAAATCCCTTCATGGATGGTGTTTGTATCTGTGAAAGCTTCATTGCTGCCCACACTACCACTATAAACATCCTGAATCCCAGAAGTAAGAAGCTTGGCATATTCCTCCATTTTTTCTGGATTGTTCTTATACTCTAAACTAAATTTGGAGATAATAGATTTCCAGGTTTCCTTGTCATGATATGTGCCCAAGTAAACTGGCTTTCCATTTGGCAATAAGATAGCATTAAGTGGCCAACCTCCCGATTCTTGCACCAGTTCCAAGGCCGTTTGATAAACAATATCCACATCCGGTCTTTCTTCCCTATCTACCTTAATACTTATAAAATTATCGTTCATCATTTGAGCCACTTCTATATCTTCGAATGACTCTTCTTCCATAACATGGCACCAATGGCATGTTGAATAACCAATACTTAAAAGGATGAGGGAATTTTTCTCCTTGGCAAGTGTAAAAGCTTTGTCGCTCCAAGGTTTCCAATTTACCGGATTATGGGCGTGTTGTAATAAATAAGGACTTGTCTCTGCAATAAGTTCATTGGTGTATTCGAAATCATTGCTCAGAAGTTCATTGTCTTCCTTTTTAATTTCCTTTTCTGGCCTACTATTTTTGCATGATAAAAACGAGAACAAACATACCAACATCAGAAACCTTGAAGTACTTTTCATTCTAAGATCTGTTTTTAACTATTTCATATAGTAGCTATGGTGGAGCATACCCTAATTTAGCATTCCTTTAAAAATTGTGGCTAGTCATTACTAATGATTACCAATATGTTCCTCATAAAAACTCCAAGCCTCTCTGGCAACATTTCTACCTAATTCCAAACCAGCAACATTATCGGCCTGGATATGATATCCACCCAAAACCCTTGAAAGGCCGGCCATTTCAGCAGCTTCTGTAAATGTTGGGAAATGTAGGGTTACAGTATCTCCTAAATTATTAGGCTCTGTCATTGCCCCTGAAACAAGCGTGGCCGTTGCCCCAAATTCATCACTTCCGGTCCAGATTTTCAATGCTTCCGCACAACCTCCACTAATGGTACTGTGGCCGGATACATAACTGGGAAAAGGAGGGCATAAAAATACTTCTGGGGAATAAGGCCTCCATGCATTTCCTTTCATCTCTATCATGCCTTTTCCTTCTCCTCCCCATGCTGTTATTTTTTGATTTCCATAATATTTATGTACCAAGGCGTAAGGTCTGGCAAAATCATAAAACATCTTCGCGTCCCAAGAGGCAATGAACGCATCCATAGCGACAACTTGGTTATAAAAATACATTTTCACATCATCATCAAGGGTATGACTATCTCTCTTGGATATTTCTTGGGCAAAACTAAGCCAATGTCCAGCTTGCTGAACAGATTGTGGCCCATCCCTCATAAATTCCACCAAGGCCTTCTGATAATCAGTCAAATTAGCTTGCATCTCAACAACCTCCTTTAATTCATTTTCCAATTGCTCAGAGCCCATTAAGGGCGGTGGACCAGGACGAAATTGATCTGCAGATTTTATGGCGATCGGACTTACTTTATCCCAGAAGGGCGTTAAACATCCAGGGGCGTATCTACCTCCATTTCCATCCGAGAAATATTTGGGTTGCCATCTATTGGGATCAACATTTTCATCTGCTGAATTTACAGGTTCGTAACCAACATAATTAAAATAGGGCTCACCATTAGAGCCAGGCTCTTCTCCATATTGGTTGGAACCATCTCCTTTCCTAGCCTCTATTATAGCCTTGGCCGCTAAATTCCCAATACCTTCAGGGGTATTTGGGTCCAAAGTCTCATTTGACGGGTCTAACCCAAGCTTTTTCATAAAATTTTTCAATAGCACTGTATCCGAATAGTAATACTCGTTCATAGTTCTGTACGCCGCATAACTTATAGCTATTTCCTTATTCTTAAGATTTTGTTCTTCTATGGGCCTGCGATCAACTCCCGTGAGATAAACGGGAATTGCTTTTTCATCATAGCGAGACCAAGCATCAAAGACAGAGACAAAAATCAGGCCCAGGTACCTTGAGGTAATTGTTGGCCTTGGTTTAAATTTTTCGGTATCACGAGCCGTAGCGATAAGTGCCATTTCACCCCATTTATAGGCGATATTTTGTACCCCCACAGGTTGTTGGTCATATGATATAACCATATCCTTTTTATACTCCCTACAACCCATAATGATAAGGGTACCACAAATGAACAGGACTAATTTTTTCATTTACATTATCATTGAGATTTTGAGAATTCCATACCCAAAATTTTCGTCATCTTAAAAGTAATAATATTCATGACCGTAAGTAATAAGTTAATCCAATTTCAGAAGGTTCGGAAAAAATTGTTACGAATATTATTTTCACAATTATAGCTATAATAATTTGAATTGATATTAGATGGATACATTTTAAAGGATGTTCAATAGATTAGAAATTGTAGGTTGAGGTAGGCTCCAAAACAATAAGGCTAATTAAAAAATCAAATCCATTTTATTTGATCTTTATAAAAGTGAGTAACATAGGTGGATAATGTATCAACTGTGGTCTCTATTGTTATTTGATTTGATTTGATTTACCTATAATGTCCATTTTTATAGATAATAAGCCTCTTAGATTGAAAACCAAAAAACTATTAGATTCACTAAAACATTGAAATTTATGGTTCCAATCAGTGTTCCCCAAGAACATAGAACAGTAATATAAATAAAGATGGGGGTTTCGCTAAGTGAAGGGTAAAACAAGTAACCGAATAGGTATCGATGAAGCCTGATTTTTATAGGATTTTGAATTTTTTTTAAAATACAAAATCCTGAAATTCATGGTTTTATATTCAATTTGCCAGGATGGCAGCGCTAGAACCCCTGACCTACTCCTTTAATAACCAAATAGTTATAATTATATTTTCAAAATTGGTATCCGGATAGGTCTACCTGAAATGCACTTTGACGCTTTCGAATAATAAAAGTAACATAAGTGTACCAAAATAGTATGAATCGATTTGAATTTAATTTAATTTTTCCACGAAAGACATTCTTATATAAAATTAAACTCTACTCATAAGCAGTAAGACTAAACTAAATATGACTTAAACAATGTGCTATTCAAAGTATCATAAATCGTTCCTTTTAGGGACTCTAGTTCTAGCCTAATTTCAGTTCATATGAAAGATAATTTGTCCACTTTAGATACGAACTGACAGAACTGTAAATCAAATATTTCGCTCCGCCGAAATTTTACAGGTATACCTTGATTTATAGCTGGAAAATTTACCGATGATTTTTTCCTGACTTCAGAAAATTTTATCTTACTCTAGTAAAAAGCCTTCAAAAAATGGAAAAAAGAAAGGGTATTGGCTTAATTTTTACAATTATTGCATTGGTACTCGGGGTAATCTTCTATTTGAAAATTGACTATCCGGAAAACTTTGTAGGGTATTTCAAGAAATCATATTACGGCCAATTTGGGCCTTTGGCCATTTGTCTAGAGTTATTACTTGCAGCGATTTATCTTTTTGTGGGACATAAAAAATCGAATTTTGCCTTGGCCTTATTTGCTTTTACCGCTTTGGCGGATATTTTTTTCAATCTAGCGGGCATCTTTATAAGCGGAGTACCTACTTTTGCTATGGTTCTGTTTTTTCTCTGTGCAATAGTTTCGCTGTGGATAGCCTTTTCGAATGCATTTAATCTGGGAAGGATTACCCTTTTATGGGCAATAATAAGTTTTATTCTTGGTAATGCCATTGAGTTTTACTTTAGCTATTTTTAAAAAAACTTCTGTATAAGGTTGACTATTCATAAAGTGTTCAGCGTTTAAAACCCCTCACTAAGTTACCATTGGACTGTAAATAACGGACAACTGTCCTTTCTAGGTATTCCATAATTCGTCATCAATGATTATTTGGTCCAGGAAGTGGACTACATTGATGCGACTGACTTTACCTGCATTGAAAATTGCGCCACTTGTAGGGGAAGGATGTGTTTCATAATCCGATACTTCGTCCTCATCGATTAGCCCGTCTGGGCGAAATGCAGCCCATCCGATGAATTGGTTACTTGCTGTATTCCGTTTTAATCTAATTTTGCTCATTACTAGGTCTAATCCCAAATATTAGTAGATAGCCGATCATCCAAAATTCTCCAATGGTTGCGGGTAGCGTGAGAAATCTATTGAAGCTAAAATCAATACCGGCGTAGTGTATAACAGTAGAAACTAGATAGCCTAGTCCTCCTAAAATAATAACTCTTCCCAACCAGGCAGGCATTCTTTTGGATTTGATGATTATATATCCCATGGGAAACAGCCAAAGCCCAAAGAATAGACCACCAATACCCCAAGCATTTGAAATTATATTTTGTAAAACCTCAATAAGTACAATTTTATCTTGCATAACACTTATATCAGAATTGGCAATACCTATTGCGGAGGCGATTGAAATTGCGCTTATCATAATGGCTAAAGCGTTTACAATTCCCCAAATACCCAGAGTCCAAGCTTCCCATTCATAATCACCTTTAAATAATTTGAAAAACCAAACTGCAGTAAGGGCCTGGGATATTACGATAGTGAACTCTAATAGCAACCTAATTCTTGCTGTAGATTCTAATTCTACTAAATTCGCTAGCGTCTGTTCGGGGTTTCCAGACACAAATATTTGAGAATGAAAGACCATAAACCCTAAAATTCCTGAAATAGCCATCATTAAATACCACACGCCAGTGATTCGTGCAGTTTTAATCAGTTGTTTTTGTTCTGTAGTTACAATCATAAATAATTTGATTTTAATATTTATACTAATTCTGACGATGTAATAAAGTTATTGTTACCGTTTTGCATTAACGGCATATGACAAGAGTATGCGCATAAACTCAATAAAGACTTCGAAACTTCCGGAAACCAAGCAAATAAAGGGAAGCCTACAAATGCAACTACTACCCATCTTACCTTTTTCATGGGTTTTCTTTACGCCTCAATATTTTTACAATACGATTGATCACGATTTCCGATAAATTCCATTCGTAGCCCTCAAAATCGGTTGTATTAATGAATTGAACGACCACGGTATCGATGTCTTCATGGTATTCTGCGAGACTCTGATAACCTACTACCAGACCCCCATGTTCATACTCATAAATGGTGGAATAAATCTCCTGTTCGCCTTCTTCAAATACAGAACCATCGTTCAATGCCCTAAGAAAGATGCCAACGTCTTCGGCCGTAGCCAACATTCCGTTTTCATTGGTCTTAAAATCTTTGTCAATGCCTACATAATAGCCGCTCATCACATCATTCAAATTCACTTCTTTAAGTGAAAAGAATGTTTTTTTTAGTCCAAGGGGAATCAGGATTTTCTCCTTGATATACTCTTCATGACTATACCCTATCACTTTTTCGATGATTTGACGTAGCAATAAATAATTCGTGTTTGAATAGCCATAGTCTTCGTCGGGTTCAAAATTGGCAGGTAAATCAAGAGCGAATTCTAGTGCCTTTTTACCATTTTCCTGTTCGTTTTCCCAATATGTAGGATTGTCGGTAAAATTGGGAATACCACTTCGATGTTGTACCATTGATCGAAGGGTTATCTTTTCCGCGTTTTCAATTCTCCCCACAAGTTCAGGAAAGTAATCGGCAAGCGTATCCTCTAAGGATAGTTGTTTATTATGGGCCAACTTGGTGATGGCAACCGCAACATACAATTTGCTGATACTGGCAATTTTGAATAGAGCTTTTGGGTCGGCAGGTATTTTGTTTTCGCGGTCTTTCCAGCCGCCCGCATAAAATGCTGGAGGTTCTCCTGCTTTATCCACATAAACGATCATACCATCAAATCCGTGGCCGATGGCTTCGTCCACTTGTTCTTGGACGTTATCGGGCAAGGGTAAAATCCACGCCTTTACCAATATCCATGGCACAAAGTACAAAGAGCCAATGCTTACCAAAATGAATAGGATTCTGAGTATTTGTTTTGTTTTTCGCTTTTTCATTTTTTCATTGCTAGTGTTTGGCAAATTAGTGTCGAGTAATTAATCATTAGTAATTGTATTTATTTCTTCGATGACGTTTTCGCCTAAATCCTTTAATTGACCATACAAAGCAACCATGGTATCAAACTGCCAGGCTGCTAAACTAATGACGTTTCGATAGGGGGCAGCCGATGTATATGCGTCAAAATCCTCAAAATACTCCGCTTGCGTTGTCGCTCTTAGTTTTAGGGAATCTGGAGGTACAAAGGCATAAGCGAGCATCAAAGACCTATCGAACTGAGTGGAAAGATACGCCTGCTGACTTTTTGCATAGTCATTATAACTCTTTTCGCTTGCTGCAATTTCCTCAATTAAACTGTGATATCTGGTCAAGAGTGAATCCAATGGCGTATTGTTGATTTTACCAAAATAGATGGAATTTTTTAATGCCTCATACCCTCCCGTATTCGGTTTAAAATTTATATCTGCAAAGGCGAACCCACTGGACATAAAAAGAATAAGGTTTTCGTCTTCTGTCTTATCCAAGATGCTTCTACGGGCCTTTATACAAAGCTGGGCAATTTGTGTTCTACCCCTTGTTACCGAGTCCAGTTTATAAAGGTCTTCTATGGTATGTGACTTGATTTTAACCAAATACTCTTTTAAAGCATTGTTATCCTTTTTAGCTTGGTTCCAATTATTGATTTGTAAGGCAATCAATATACCTATGACGACCAGAACAATTTCGCCAATGGCGTAAATGAAATATTTACTGAAGTTATTATCTGAAAGGAATTTTTTACGAATCTTTCTAAAGATTTTCATAATTAGCTATGGTTTGGTCACGTATAAAAAATAGTTTTCGTTTTGTTGTGATATTTCAATAACGATGTTTACTTCTTTTATAGAGACTTATTTAGGTTTTGAATATTCGATTAATTCCTCTACGTATAAAAAATCACCTTGATTCTGGGTGAGTTTTATGAAGTTTTTTACAGCAGGCGCATACAACCAAACCTCCTCTTCATTTGCGCTATATCCTCTGGAATTCGTGGTTTTCCCTGTGTATTTAATGGTGTATGCCATGAATGTGCCAGCTTCTACTGTTTCTTCTTGGTATGATAAAATCTCGGCATTGTGACTTTGGTTTCCAGTAGTTCCATCTTGGCTTGTCCAATTGTTTTCATATTTCCATTTTTTACCCACTTCAAGAGGCCAGTCATACTTGGGTGTTTCGCTAACTTCTGGTTTAACAATATCGCTAACAGGAATAGTATCCTTACCGATAGTCATACCTAAAACTCCATTAATATTGACTATTTCTCTTGTATCTGTTCCATCGGAACGTACTTCTCCTTCAGTAGTTACACCTTTATATTTCCATACCCATTTTTCACCAACTTGATAATCAGGTAAGGTTGGTTGTTGGGCTATACCAAATTTATCAGAGCTTTTACAAGCACTGAGCATTACTATTGAGAAAATTAGTACTATTTGACTTTTCATCTTAAAATATATTTAAATGTGCTTACTTCACTTTAATGCCTTTTTTCAGCTAATTCAGGCAGTTCATTAATAAATTCTAACTCTAATTTTAACCAAAGTCAAGAATTTCGATTCACTGTATTATCAATTCAGGTTCCAGGTTGAAGTTTTTACTTTTTAATTTTTTTTGTAGGTCCATTTCAATCCGAAAAAAGGCCTTAAAAAAACAATCCTTCTAAGAACAAACTCATAAACGATAAAGCAACCTACACCAGTAAAAGCTACAATAGCTATGAATTTCAATAAGGTTGGTATCTCCAATGGTAATATGAGCAGTGCTCCTGCATATAAAGCAAACATGTGAATGATATATACAGGGTATGCTGCCTGGCTCAAGTAACTTAGTGTTTTACTTGGCCGGTTCAAATATTTGTACCCGAGACCGAAAACCCCGAAAATCCAACAATTAGATTCCATGGCCGTCAGATAACCTGGCGCTTCCGTAGCATATATAAAATATCGGATGCCGAACAAAACAGCGGCCAAACCAATATATAACCATCTCCATTTTAAAACGGTCTGCCAGAATATATTACCACTGTACACAAAAAGATAGCCGAATAAAAAGGCAAGAAGCCCATTAAAAAAGCCGTGCCATGTCTGGGCATATAAAGCAAATAGCTGGGGTTTTACCAACACAACTTCTAGGACAAAAAATAGGGATATCAACAAAGGGCCACCGGGATGGCCCATGAGAGACGATAACATCCTTTTTATTTTACCGTTTCCATCCTTTTTCAGGTAGTAAAAAAACGGTAAGAGTATAAGTACGTACAAAAAGATATTCCCCAAGAACCATAAATGGCCTTGATGGGGAAAATAACCTAATGGCATATTATAGTATAGCTGAAAAATGAACATGTGCATGGTGGTAATGGCAACAATACCAAATAGGTAGGGCAAGAGAATCCGCTTTGTGCGCTCCAAAATCAATTGTCTCCAATTTCGTTTACGCATGGCAAAGTAAAGTCCCATTCCCGATACGTAAAATAGCAATGGGATTCGCCAGACGTTAAGCATGGTCATCGGTTTCCATAAACCCTCTAGGGATTCATCACTCTTTATAAAGCCTATTAACATGGCCCAGGGTTGAAATATAATGGCTATATGATAGATGAGTAGCAAGCCTATAGCTACAACCCGTAGCCAATCGATATCGTATCTTCTTTCAGTTGTCATTTGAATATCAATTTGGGATTGATTACTGCAACATCATTGCAATGACCGGACGGGTTTTTTCGATTTCCGTCAAATCAATTTGTAAACCTATCGGTCCTAATTGTTGCTGAAGCATTTCGTAAATGGGCTTTATTTCAGCAAAAGGCCCCATAACACTTTCCCTTGGCGTCATACCAAAGTTGTTCTTGGCTGTCTTATCGGCTTTGGCGTCAATAAGGGACTGTACGACTTCGACCCTACAAAAGAATGCGGCCGTATGCAAAGCTGTCGCCCCATCGTTATTTTTGATTGTTAAATCCGCCCCGGCATCAATAAGGACTTGGGCAATCTTGTTTTTTCCAAAACTTGCCGCAGTGATTAACGGAGTGGCCCCGGTCATGGGGTCTTTTTTGTTCAAATCTGTTCCTGCCGAAATATGCTGTTTAACGGCTTCAAGATTGTCCGATAGTATTGCTGCTTGAATATCTATTTCCGGTTTTGCAACTGCAGGGGCTTCAGTGTTATCGTTTGCCTCAGCTTTTGTTTTGTTGCCGGACTGACCGCAAGCTGAAGTAAGTAAAAGAAGAACTAATGACATGTATATTAAGGTTCTTAAAGAATTGATTTTAAATCTTTTACTCATTACTATGTTATTTAATTTTAATTGGTATTCGTGAATATTTGATTTCATGATTGCATTTTTTATGATTATTGGTATTATTTTTCTTTGATAATTAAAACCAGCTAAAGCCAATTCCTAAACTTAACTGTACCGCATCTCTGTCAATGTTATTATTTAGCTTTACTCCACCCATGAGTAATTTAGATTGAAGGTTTAAGGCAAATTTGTTTTTTCTGTAAACCTCATAACCCGTACTCACCAAAACTGCGATTCCAGTATTCCAATCGTCATTTAGGTTATCCTTAATATCATATAATGCAGGAGAGTCTATAGCTAAACCAGCACCTCCATGTATCCACCACTTGTCTTTTACCCAGTACTGAACAGCTGGTATAATAGCTCCAAAGTGTCTGTCGTTATTATTAACCGCGTAGATCATTCCCGGTGCAGAAACGTTAACGGCTAAACGATTATTTAGCATGTAGCCGATCTTGAAATCTGGAAAAATGAACGTTTCTTGAGATTTATCAAAATTTTGAATTCCAGCACTATCTTCTATGCTTATTATACCTCCACCTAGCACAAATTCGAACATAAACCCTTCTCGGCTAAAATCGTTTTGGGCGTTCTTATTGTTTTGAGCAAATGTCATTGCAGATATTAAAACAAAGGCAATACACGTAATTTGATTTTTGATTGTTTTACTCACGCCTTTCTTATTTAATTTTAACAGGTATTCGTGAATCTTTGATTTCATAATTAAATTTTTTAATAGTTTGTTATAATTTTCGTTTTGTGATAAGTGATGGACTTTGATGAGGGGTCTACCCCTTTTCTAATCCAATGAGTTAGTGTATTTGGTGAAGGTAGTATCTCGATTCAGCCCAACGGATCCGCTTACTATCCTTTAATTGGGAAAGGAAAGTGAACCTTCTAGATTCCCTTGGTGATTGATTGATGATTGTTTTACACATGGCTTAGTTATTTGATTTTAATAAGTATTCGTGAATCTTCGTTTTCATGACTGTGTTGTTTTTTGATGTTTTCTTTCGGACCATGATTACCGGTTAAAGTTCCTGTACTGTGTCCATTGTGTTCTCATGCTGTTGCTGAAATATGAGAAGTATTGTCCTGTTCTTGATTCCGTTATCGTTCTTATGATTGATGCTTTCATTATTTCAATTTTGTATCTTTTTTCTATTGTTAACTCTTCGGTCAAACAGCCTGTCGGTGCTCCAACCGAATCCAATTCCAAAAAATTTTCTCTGACGGAATGGATATAAAGGTGAATTTTCCATGATGATGTTTTTTTAAGGTTTATTATCTATTGAAGTTCCTATACTGCGCCCATTGGGTTCTCTTGCTATTGCTGAACGTTGAGAAGTACTGTCCTGTTCTTGATTCGGTTACCGTTCTTGTGATTGATGCTTTCATAATTATTGTTTTAAATTGTTCGTTATGATTTTTGTTGGTACAAAGATGCTATCGAACTTGAAGCAACCCATATGAGCTATGCGGAGAACTATGTAAAGTTTTAGGAGGCTATAAAAACTATGGCGCAAGGATGTAAATTATGACGCAAAAGATACTTTTCTGATAATTAGGTGGCCTTCGAGAAAACGCTTAATTCTCTAGATTTTACCTAATTTAGAGCCAGTAGTAAACGATATGTCCAACGAATCTCCCATCAAATCAACTTTTTTAACCCAAGCAGAGGCCATAATTGTGGAAAACCTGGCCAACGAGCAATTTGGGGTTTCGGAATTGGCGGATGCTATGAGCATGAGCCGGTCCAACCTGCTCCGGAAAATCAAAAAACTAACACAACTTTCGGCAAGTCAATTTATTCGTCAAGTCCGTCTTAAAGAAGCCATGGAGCTACTCAAGGATAATTCTTCGACGGTTTCCGAAATTTCGTATCAAGTAGGTTTTGGAAGCACTTCCTATTTCATTAAATGCTTTCGGGAACAGTACGGATATTCCCCCGGGGAGGTTGGAAAAAATACTGTGGTGGTCGAACCAGAAAAGGTCCAAACCAACATTTTGAAGAGATATCGCTGGCCGCTAATTGCAGCAACATCCTTAGCGGTGATAATAATTGGCATAGTACTGTTCAATAAAAAAGATGCTAAAAATGAACCGAAAACTGAAAAATCAATTGCGGTATTGCCCTTTAAAAATGAGAGCAGCGATTCTACCAATTTGTATTTTGTAAATGGGTTGATGGAATCCGCATTGAACAACCTTCAGAAGATTGAGGATTTACGGGTCATCAGTAGAACCTCGGTAGAGAAATATAGAAAAACCGATAAGGGCATTCCAGAGATTGCCGAAGAATTGGATGTGAACTATTTGGTAGAAGGTAGTGGCCAACGCGTCGGCAATCAAGTTTTACTCAACGTACAATTGATTAACGCTTCAACAGATACCCCTATTTGGGTGGAACAGTACAATAGGGAAGTTGAGGACATTTTTGAGCTGCAAAACGATGTGGCCAAGAAAATCGCAGATGCCATTGCAGCTGTCGTGACACCGGCCGAATTGGAGCAGATTGAAAAAAAACCAACTGAAAACCTGTTGGCCTATGATTACTACCTACAAGCATTGGATCCTTATTATTCACGCACAGAAGAAGGCTTAGAAAAGGCCATTGCATTGTTTGAAAAGGCCATAGAACAAGATTCGGAATTTGCCCTCGCCTATGCCAACATCGCCATTTCATACTATCTGCTCGAAATGTCCCAACTCGAAAAGCAATACACCGAAAAGATTAACAGCTTTGCGGACAAGGCCCTGCTCTATGATTCAAAATCTGCCGAAAGCTTGGTCGCCAAGGCCTTTTACTATATACAAACAAAGGAATACAATTTGGCCTTGCCACATCTTGATAAGGCATTGGAGTATAATCCTAATTCATCGCTGGCGGTACAAATGCTGGCGGAATTTTACTCACATATGCTTCCCAATACCAATAAATACCTAGAGTATGCCTTAAAAGGGGTTCAGCTTACCGTTGCGAGTGATTCCATTACCCAGAGCTACACATATTTACAGCTAAGCAATGCCCTTGTATCCTCAGGATTTGCAGATGAAGCCTTGAAATATATCAACAAGTCTTTGGATTATAATGCTGAAAACTATTTTGCTCCGCACTTAAAGGCATTTATTCTCTTCGCCAAGGATGGTAATATTAAGCGTACAAGGAATTTACTTTTAAACGAATGGAAGAAGGATACTACTCGGCTTGATATTTTACAGGACATAGGGAAGTTGTACTACATTGAGGAAAAGTATGACAGTGCCTATTCCTATTTTAAAAAATTTGTGAAAGCCAGGGAAGTAAATGGACTGGATATTTATATACAGGAAAACGTCAAAATTGCACAGGTCTACAAAGAGATGGGCTTGGATAAAAAAGCTGACGAATTGTTTAATGATTTCTCTGAATACTGCAAAGGTGATCAATCGAATTATAAAAGTGTGAATCTCGTTTGGAAATACGCGTATGAAGGGAAGATTAATGAGGCAGTTGAAGAGCTTAGAATATTTTCCAAAGCAGAGAATTATCTCTATTGGTTTTTATTAATTGAAGATGAACCACTTATTAAACCCTTAAAAAGTCATCCCGAGTTTGATGGCATCATTCAAAAAATCAAAGACCGCTTCTGGGAAAATCATGCTAAACTCAAAAATAATCTAGAGAACAGTGAACTTATTTAATTTATTAATCCCTTCTTTTTTGCAATGTTTAATAGTCAAAAAACTATATTACAAGAATAGGATTGTTTTCTAATAATGGTCCCATAAAAACGGAGGTTTTAAGGAATAGTTTCAATAAAACGGATAACTTTTTGGTAGGCTGTCCAATTCTTCGTCTCTTTAAATATTATACCTAATTATCCTTTTATGGGGCTCCTTTAGAGAATTAAAGGGCCATGCAGTACGTTCAGAAATTAAGTTTATGGTTTAACTTTTCGATTTCTTTTTTTGTTTAAATACGATTTCCCCCAGAACCCAGAAGAAATGTGTAAATAAAGACTGGGTCTTGCCAAAGTGAAGGGTAAAACAAATAATCGAATAGGTATCGCTGATACTGGTTTTTAGGCGATTTTGGAGGTTTTAAAAAAATTAAAGCCTTGATTTTCAAGGCTTTAATTTCATTCGTCGGGGTGGCAGGATTCGAACCTGCGACCTCCTGCTCCCAAAGCAGGCGCGATAACCGGGCTACGCTACACCCCGAAGCTATCTTAAATTAAAAGAAATTGCGGAGAGAATGGGACTCGAACCCATGCGACACTTACGCGTCGACAGATTAGCAATCTGCTCCGTTACCACTCCGGCACCTCTCCAATAATTTATTTTTAAGAACGTTAGCTCAAATTGCGGATGCAAATGTAATTTTTACCATAGAAGCACGCAACTATTTTACTAGGTTTTTTGAAAAAATAAAACAACTATCTATTATTCAGGATACTCCACGCGCAAATGATAAATGTTGGTCAACTTCTGCTTGAAAATCTTCTTGATGGTTTCGATTTCCTTAAAAGTTATATCGGCATTTAGAAATTGATTCGCTTTCATTTGTCCTGCGATTATTTTATCAACAAATTCGTCGATCATCGTATAGGTAGGATCTTTCAGGCTTTTAGAGGCTGCTTCTACGGAATCTGCCATCATCAAAATGGCCGTTTCCTTGGAAAAAGGAAGCGGACCAGGGTATCTAAATTCTTCTTCGCTTATCTCCGCCTCCAATTCCTTTTGCTTCTTATAAAAATAATATACAAAGGTGGTTCCATGGTGAGACCTTATAAAATCGATAATTCTGTCCGGCAATTTATTCTTTCTCGCCAGTTCAATTCCCTTAATGACATGGTCAATAATAATTTTTGCACTTTCCCTTGGCGTAATCTCGTCGTGTGGATTTACATTGGTTATTTGATTTTCAGTAAAATAAGTAGGATTGTTCATTTTACCAATATCGTGGTACAAGGCGCCAACCCTGACCAACATGGCGTTCGCCCCAATCTCATTGGCTGCTGATTCCGCCAAATTCGCCACTTGCAGGGAATGATTGAAAGTTCCAGGTGCCTTATTGGATAGTTCCTTTAAAAGTTTTGAATTGGTATCGGATAGTTCCAATAAGGATACATCGGAGACAAGACCAAAGACCTTTTCATAAATATAAATCAAGGGCTGTACGAAGAGGGTAATCATTCCATTGAGCAAAAAGAGTCCCAAGGTGTACCATGATATATTGTTGAGATTGCCTTCATGGATAATATGAAAGGCCAAATAACCCACAATATAAATGGATATTATTTGACCGATGGAGATAAAAAGATTGGCTCGTTTGTACAACTCGGAAACGGTCAAAATAGTAACGATTCCCGTAATTATTTGCAAAAAGATATATTCAAAACTGTTGGGCACAACGAAGCCCAGAATCAATACGGTCAATACATGCGCAAAAAGACCTAATCTAGCATCAAAGAAAGTCTTTAGAATTAGGGGAAGTATGCAGAGAGGTACAACAAATACCAATGAATCGTTATATTTTACTACCATAGTGGTAATGAAAACCATCAATAGTATATTGAAAAAAATGAAGGTTACCTTTGTGTTGTTAGCATAAATGGAAGGCCTGTATTTCTTTAAAAAAAGGAAGAGCATTAACAATACCAAGGCCACTAGCACAGTGTACCCTATCAGAATTATATAATAGTTATTGGCGGTCCATAATTCAGATTCATACTCGGACTTCAACGACTCCAATATTTTTAAGTTTTCGCCCTCGACCACCTCTCCTTTGGCTATGATCAATTTACCCTCATCTACAGTACCTCTGGTATAACTAATTTTAGACAGGGCATCCTCCCTACTCTTCTGGGTCAGATTGGCATCATAACTAACATTAGGGACAATAAGATCAAAAAAGATATCTTGGAATTCCTGTGTTAGATGTGGAATATTTTCATCTTCAAGTTTCTTTTGTACCAAAGTTCCAACATCGGCAACCCTATAAAAGGAAGAAATCTGCTTGCTTGTGGCCTCGTTGTTCCTAAGCAGGAAAATAGCATTGGCTTTGACTTGCCCTGCACTACTATCCAGGATACCGTTTTTGTATATGGAATCCAATAGCGTTTCACCAATACTTTTTAAAAATCGCCTCTGTGAATCGGTATAGTTGGAACTACCGAATACTTCTTCGAAAGAATCATTGTATCCTTCATAAACGTTGTTCACCTTCCGTTGGTCATATCTGAAATACTGGCCACTGGTTTCATCAATGTTCTGCTTTTCTTCAGCTATTTCAGCATCGGTCTTTTTTATGGAGAAATCAAAAGGTGCGTACAGAGTCTCAAACTGCCAGGGCTTTCCCTTTTGGAACTCGTACTTGAACTTACCTCCCTTGGGGAAAAAGAACACGATAAATCCTATAGCCACAACATATAGGACATATTTGAAAATAAGGGATTGTTTTTTGTAAAGGTTATCCAAGACTACGATTTTAGTGTACCCGTATTCAAAAATAGAAAATATAAACTTACGGTGACGAATTGGTGGCAGTGGGGCATGGTTGATATAGAATTTAGTAATTTCGCCAATACAAAGATGACAATTTATATGAAAGAGGTAGTTATAGTATCTGCAGTACGAACTCCAATTGGAAGTTTTATGGGGGCATTATCTTCGGTTCCAGCACCAAAACTTGGTGCTGAAGCTATAAAGGGAGCTCTAGAAAAAATAGATTTGAAGCCTGACATGGTTGAGGAGGTTTTGATGGGAAATGTGGTACAAGCCGGAACAGGGCAAGCTCCTGCGAGACAGGCGGCTCTTTATGCGGGTATACCCGATACGGTACCTTGTACCACAATCAATAAAGTTTGCTCTTCGGGAATGAAGGCCGTCATGCAGGCCGCCCAAGCAATAGCTTTGGGAGATGCCTCGATCATCGTTGCTGGAGGTATGGAGAATATGAGCTTGATTCCACATTATGCTTACTTAAGAACTCCGGTAAAATTTGGACCATCCTCTATGATCGATGGTCTGCAAAAAGATGGCCTGGTGGATGCTTATGACCAAAATGCCATGGGGGTCTGTGCAGATGCCTGTGCTACCAAATACGACTTCTCCAGGGAGGACCAGGACAAATTTGCAGTTCAATCCTATACTCGATCAGCGAACGCCTGGAAAAAGGGTCTGTTCAAAAATGAAGTCATCCCGGTATCCGTACCGCAGAGACGTGGTGAACCCGTGGTTGTATCCGAAGATGAAGAGTATAAGAATGTGATTTTGGATAAGATACCTAATTTAAGACCTGCCTTCTCCAAGGATGGTACGGTAACCGCCGCAAATGCATCCACCATTAATGACGGTGCCGCCGCCCTTGTTTTGATGAGTGCTGAAAAAGCAAAAGAGCTACAGCTAAAACCTTTGGCAAAAATTATAGGTTATGCCGATGCCGCACAGGAACCCAAATGGTTCACGACCGCACCGGCCAAAGCATTACCAAAGGCCTTACAAAAAGCCGGGGTATCCTTGAAAGATATTGACTTTTTTGAATTTAACGAGGCTTTTTCGGTAGTTGGCCTGGCCAATATGAAACTGCTGGGAATTTCCAATGACAAGGTGAATGTGAACGGTGGAGCGGTTTCATTGGGACACCCCTTAGGTTGTTCCGGAGCTAGGATTCTTGTGACTTTATTACATGTTCTGGATCAACAAAATGGAAAAATAGGTGCGGCGGCCATTTGTAATGGAGGCGGCGGGGCTTCTTCAATGGTTTTGAAAAGAGCCTGAAAATCCTTTTTTAATTAGATGCAATACGGAATTTGCCCTTTAAGTCTGGTTCCTTTAAGACAATCGCCCGATGAAACCTCTGAAATGACGAGCCAACTATTGTTCGGCGAACATTTCAAGGTGTTGGAGTCCAGAAAACACTGGTCAAAGATTAGGGTTCCCACGGATAGATGTGAAGGATGGATACCAAACAATCAATTACAATTCATTACGAAAGAAGAATTTGAGGCAATCGAGGAAAAAACAAGTGTCCTATCCTCCGACCTGATTGGCTTTGCTGAACGGCCAAACGGTATGCTCACCGCAATTCTCTTAGGCTCATCCATTCCCTTTACAAAGTGCCTACCGGTTACCGTAGACGGAAATAAAATCACTGGAAAACAGGTAAAGGAAAACCTAATAAACATTGCCTTGTTATATCTTAACTCACCTGAACTAAAGGGAGGTAAGTCCCCATTTGGCATAGATGCCTCTGGATTTGCACAGATGGTCTATAAAATAAACGGCTATCATTTATTACGCACGGCCCAAGAGCAGGCCAAACAAGGGGAAGCTTTGAGTTTTGTTGAAGAAAGCGAGCCAGGAGACCTAGCGTTTTTTGATGATGCCAGCGGAATGATAAACCATGTTGGGATTATCATGGAGAACAATTATATCATCCATGTGAACGGGTTGGTCAGAATAGACCGAATAGACCACACAGGAATATTTAATAACGAACTGAGAAATTATTCCCATAAACTCCGCGTAATAAAAAAAATAATATAAAAAAGGCCCTATGTTAAGGGCCTTTTAATTTGTAGGGAAGATTATAATTACTCTTCCAACAACTTTTTTATTCTCATGAAGTTTTCGTTATCGCCCATGGCACCATAGATATTTTTCAATTGGGTCAAAACACCTTGATTATCTGGATTAGTTTTTAAGGCTTCTTCCAAAATATTAGCGCCTTGCGTGAAAAAATTATCCTTCTTTTCCTTAAGTTCATCATAGCGGGCAATATCTGCACGGGAACTTCCCAAAGAATTCATTTCATCGATCAATCCGTTACCCTCATTTACATAGGTAGTAGAAAGGTTCAAATAGGCATTGGTATATCCAGGATTGATTTCAATTGCATTCTTGTAAGACTCCCTTGCTTCCTCATAATTGCCTTGCTCCATATTGATTACACCTACATTATAATGCAAATCTGCATTATCCGGTGCCAAAGAAATGGCCTCAGCCATCAATTCCTTGAATTTGTCCTTATCACCTAATTTGAAATATAAATTAGCCTCGTTAAGAATTAGATTCACATCCTCAGGGTCATTTGCTCTTGCTGCCTTGTATGCTTCCAAAGCCTTATCGTCCTGTCCCAACTGAGTATATATCAGTGCTGTATTTTTTACGATTTCAGCCTTTTTGGAAGGCGTTTTTTCGTCCACTGGATCTTTATATGTTCCTGATTTAACCATTAAATCTCGCTGAACTTTATCCATAATTTCCTCTTCACCGGTCGCTGTGTTGGTAGCTTTATATACGACACCACTACCGTCATAACCAATTTCTTGAAGTTCATTGTAGTAATCCAAAGCCTTTTCATAATGCCCACCATTTACGGCACTACTTGCGGCATAATAGAGGTAAGAAGTGTCTTTAGGACTTAATTTATAGCTCATATAAAGCTTTTCTGCTGCGGAATCGAACTTCTTTTGCTCGTTATCGGATACAGCTGAATTCACCAAATCAGCTGCAATACTGGCCATATACTGGTTGGCTTCGCTAGTGTATTTGCTCTTACCGGATTTCTCCTCGATTTCCAAAACCTTTTTAAAGGAATTTGCTGCCGTTTCAAATGCCGAATCATCTCCTTTTTTTGCCAAATCAGCATAAATCTTACCTCTTGTGTGATAATATTGAGCCTGCATTTTTTCATCAGCACTCGCTATACTGCCCATGGCCGATTCAATACTGGTCTTTGCCGCCGAAGCGTCCCCATCCTTCAATGCCTTCTCAGCATCTTTTATCTCGTTTTTTTGAGCTAATCCAATTACTGCAAAGGACATCGCCGCTATTATTGAAATCTTAGTTTTCATTTTTGAAGTTATTAAATATTAATTAGTGTTAATTTTCATTCGGTGCAAATTTAATCAATTCCCGTGCCAAGTTTTACTCAGGGTTGACTTCTATGTCCTTAATATTGGTTTCATCCAGGTCATCTTCATCCTTCATAACCTTGGCTACGGCCGCAATGGAATCGTTATCCCTAATATTAATTAATCTCACACCTTGGGTCGCCCTTCCCATAACCCTAAGGTCTTCTACGCTCATCCTTATGGCAATACCTGATTTATTGATAATCATCAAATCATCTGAATCCGTTACGTTCTTGATGGCGACCAAATTCCCGGTCTTTTCGGTAATACTGATGGTTTTAACACCCTTACCTCCCCTATTGGTAATTCTATAATCCTCAATACTAGATCTTTTTCCGTATCCGTTTTCCGAGACTACTAAAAGTTCATCCTCAAAATTGTGTACGGAAACCATGCCTATCACCTCATCATCATCATTGGCCAAAGTGATCCCTCGAACCCCAGATGCACTTCTACCCATAGGTCTCGTCTTACTTTCCTCGAACCTAATGGCCTTACCAGACTTCAATCCAAGGAAAATCTGACTCGTTCCTGTGGTCAATTTGGCTTCCAATAATTCATCGTCCTCGCGAATTGTAATGGCATTGATACCGTTTTGTCTTGGTCTGGAATATTGTTCCAATAAGGTCTTTTTAACTGTACCTTTTTTGGTAGCCATAATCACATAGTGACTGTTCACATAATCCTCGTCCTTTAAATCCTGGGTACAAATAAAGGCCTTGACCGTATCATCCTGCTCTATATTGATAAGGTTCTGTATGGCCCTTCCCTTAGAAGTCCTGCTTCCTTCCGGTATTTCGAATACGCGCATCCAGAAGCATTTTCCTTTCTGCGTGAAGAACAACATATATTGGTGGTTGGTACCTACAAAAAGGTATTCCAAAAAGTCCTCGTTTCTGGTAGAGGAAGCTTTTTGGCCCACCCCGCCCCTATTTTGTGTTTTATATTCCGTAAGTGGGGTTCTTTTTATATACCCGGCCCTAGATATAGTAATTACAACTTGTTCGTTGGGAATCATATCTTCCATACTCAAGTCGCCACCTGCAATATTTATCTCTGAACGTCGTTCGTCGCCATACTTTTCCTTCACTTCAAGAAGTTCCTCCTTGATAATCTGCATTCTACGCTCTTTTCTGGCAAGAATATCTTTCAAATCGGCTATGGTCTTAATAATTTCATCGTATTCAGAGCGCAGTTTGTCCTGTTCCAGACCTGTCAACTGACGCAGCCTCATTTCAACGATCGCCTTGGCTTGGATTTCGGTAAGCTTGAATCGCTCCATCAAGTTTTCCCTGGCCTCGTCTGCATTGGAAGAAGCTCTAATAATGGCGATAACCTCATCGATATTATCCGATGCAATGATGAGACCTTCAAGTATATGGGCCCTATCTTCCGCCTTTTTAAGCTCAAACTCTGAACGCCTAACCACCACTTCGTGCCTGTGCTCTACGAAATGATGTATCATTTCCTTGACATTCAGCAACTGTGGTCTTCCTTTTACCAACGCAATGTTGTTTACGCTGAAAGATGTTTGTAGAGCAGTATATTTAAATAACGTATTAAGGACAATATTGGGTATCGCATCCCTTTTTAACATATAAACAACGCGCATCCCCTTTCGGTCAGATTCGTCCCTTATGTTTGATATTCCCTCTATCTTTTTATCGTTGATAAGGTCGGCCGTCTTTTTAATCATATCCGCCTTGTTCACCTGATAAGGGATCTCGGTCACAATGATACATTCGCGCCCCTGCACTTCTTCAAAATGGGCCTTGGCCCTCATAACTATTCTACCGCGACCTGTATGGAAGGCCTCCCTGACCCCGTCATAACCATAGATAATCCCTCCCGTAGGAAAATCAGGAGCCTTAATATGGGTGATCAACTCATCTATTTCAATGTCATTGTTGTCAATGTAGGCTACGGTCCCATCTATAACCTCGGAAAGGTTATGTGGGGGCATGTTCGTCGCCATACCAACAGCAATGCCTGAAGCACCATTCACCAATAGATTTGGTATTCGAGTTGGTAAAACAGTAGGCTCCTGTAATGAATCGTCAAAATTCAATTGATGATCTACGGTATCCTTATCGATATCGGCCAACATTTCATCTGCAATTTTTCGCATACGGGCCTCCGTATAACGCATTGCCGCCGGACTATCGCCATCCACAGAACCAAAGTTACCTTGACCATCGATCAACATATAACGCAGACTCCATTCCTGGGCCATCCTGACCATGGTATCATAAACCGAAGTATCTCCGTGAGGATGGTATTTACCCAATACCTCACCTACAATACGCGCCGATTTCTTGTGAGCACTGTTACTCCGTACACCTAGTTCGTGCATACCAAAAAGCACCCTCCTGTGTACGGGTTTCAGACCATCTCGCACATCTGGCAGTGCTCGTGACACTATGACCGACATTGAATAATCAATGTAGGCAGATTTCATTTCCTCTTCTATGTTGATAGGAATCAATTTTTCTCCTTCAGCCATCGTAAATCTTTAATTGTTTTTTATTCGTAAAAAAGCATGCCAATATACGGAAAATAGAGGGGTTTGAAGAACTTCAAAAGGTATTTATTCAATATTTTATTAACATAAAACATGGGTGCGTTCGTTAATAATTAAACGTGGAGGTACTTTGATTTGCTGAACTTTTTTCGTCATTTAGAACAACTTTAACGAATATAGGTACGGTATTTGCCTAGGATTCATTGATATTTAGTAATTTTATAGTTGATAATTCGATATATGGACGATAATTTTTCACCTAGAGTAAAAGATGTAATTGCATACAGCAAAGAGGAAGCTTTACGTCTTGGTCATGATTTTATAGGTACAGAGCATTTAATGTTGGGCCTTTTGAGGGATGGTAGTGGAAAAGCAATAAGTATCTTGGATGCCTTGGACGTAGATTTAGAACATTTGCGAAGAAAGGTCGAAATACTTAGTCCTTCCAACCCAAACGCGGGGAGCGTTCAAAAAGACAAGAAAAACCTTCATTTGACGCGCCAAGCGGAAAGAGCTTTGAAAACCACATTTTTAGAGGCCAAACTTTTCCAAAGTAGTTCCATAAATACGGCACATTTGCTTTTATGTATCCTACGGAACGAAAATGACCCCACCACAAAACTCCTTCACAAGTTGAAAGTGGACTATGACGGGGTCAAGGAACAGTTCAAGTTTATGATAACCAGCGATGACGAAATTGTAGATTCGCCTACTTCCGAGTCGTTTCCTAGTGACTCAGATGAATCCAATGAAGGAAAGGAGAGTAACTTTGGAACCAACCCTGGAAATAAAAGTTCCAAAAAATCCAAAACCCCGGTATTGGATAATTTCGGAAGGGACCTTACCCTTATGGCCGAAGAAAACAAGCTAGACCCTGTTGTAGGAAGGGAGAAGGAAATAGAACGTGTTTCACAAATATTGAGCAGAAGGAAAAAGAACAACCCGTTATTAATAGGCGAACCTGGTGTGGGAAAAAGTGCCATAGCTGAAGGTTTGGCCCTAAGAATCATCAATAAAAAGGTTTCACGCATTCTTTATAATAAAAGGGTGGTCACTTTGGATTTGGCTTCGCTTGTAGCCGGTACAAAATATAGGGGCCAATTCGAAGAGCGTATGAAGGCCGTAATGAACGAGCTTGAGAAAAACGATGATGTCATATTGTTCATAGACGAAATTCATACCATTGTAGGCGCCGGTGGCGCTACCGGTAGCTTGGACGCTTCCAATATGTTCAAACCGGCACTTGCCAGAGGGGAAATCCAATGTATAGGGGCTACCACTTTGGACGAGTATAGGCAATATATCGAGAAGGACGGTGCCTTGGAAAGAAGGTTCCAAAAAGTGATCGTTGAACCTACAAGTGTGGACGAGACCATAGAGATATTGCACAATATAAAAGGAAAGTATGAGGACCATCACAATGTCAGTTACACGGATGAAGCAATTGAGGCATGCGTAAAACTAACCAATAGGTACATGACGGACAGGTTCCTTCCAGACAAGGCCATTGATGCATTGGATGAAGCCGGTTCAAGGGTACACATAGTTAATATGGATGTCCCTAAACAAATTCTTGAATTGGAGAAGCAATTGGAAGATGTACGCGAACTCAAAAATTCAGTTGTTAAAAAACAAAAGTATGAAGAGGCCGCAAAACTGAGGGACGACGAAAAAAGACTTGAAAAGGATTTGGCTATTGCCCAAGAAAAATGGGAGGATGAAAGTAAGCTTCACAAAGAGACTGTTACGGAGGACAACGTTGCAGACGTGGTTTCGATGATGAGTGGAATCCCAGTTAATAGGATTGCCCAAACCGAAAGTAATAAATTGGCGGGGCTACCAAAACTTATCAAAGCGAACGTGATCGGTCAAGATGAGGCGGTAGCCAAGGTTTCCAAGGCCATACAAAGAAACAGGGCGGGTTTGAAGGACCCCAACAAACCTATAGGTTCCTTTATATTTTTAGGACAGACAGGAGTAGGAAAAACCCAATTGGCCAAGGTTATGGCAAAGGAGCTTTTTGATTCGGAAGACGCCTTAATCCGGATCGATATGAGCGAATACATGGAAAAATTTGCTATATCTAGATTGGTAGGTGCACCTCCAGGATATGTTGGATATGAGGAAGGTGGCCAATTGACCGAAAAAGTAAGGAGAAAACCTTATTCAGTTATTTTATTGGACGAGGTTGAAAAAGCGCATCCGGATGTATTCAATATGTTACTACAGGTATTGGACGATGGGTATCTAACGGATAGTCTGGGAAGAAAAATAGACTTTAGGAATACCATTATCATTATGACCTCCAATATTGGAGCCCGTCAATTAAAGGATTTTGGACAAGGCGTGGGCTTTGGAACCGCCGCTAAAAAGGAACAGGCGGACACACATCAAAAAGGGGTCATTGAAAATGCTTTGAAAAAGGCGTTTGCTCCAGAATTCCTAAATAGGATTGACGATGTCATCGTCTTTAATCCTTTGGAAAGGGAACATATCCATCAAATTATTGATATTGAACTTTCCAAATTGTACAAACGAATCAAGGGAATTGGTTATGAATTAAAACTTTCCGAAGCTGCAAAGGACTATATAGCGGAAAAAGGTTTTGATAAACAATACGGTGCCAGACCCCTAAAAAGAGCTATTCAGAAATACATTGAGGATGTTTTGGCAGGAGAGATCGTAAATTCCAAGTTGGCTGAAGGAGATACCATTTCTATGGATTTGGACGAGAAAAAGGAAGAACTTACCATTAAGATTGACAAACCACAAGAGTCTCCAAAATCTGAATAATTAAATGAGAATATAAAAAATAAAGGAAGGGCATCTAGGTAAGATGTCCTTTTTTTATTTAATGGAATTCATCGGCGCTCGTAAGAATTGAAACACAAAGTGATCGACCCCATCGTATTACGTGAGATATTTACGCTTTTAATCTAATAATTTATACGGTGAGGGATAATCGGTATATTTTCGTTACAGACACTATAATGAATATAAAATGAAGGTAGGATCTGTGAATAAAAAGATCATCGTGCGTGAGTACAACCTGGAGGTTGGAAAAATTCAGGTTTTTGACGATTATATGGTTTCCATTTTTGATGAGGGTGCCACGTTAACTTTAGAAAGGGCGTATCAAATAATAGGGATTTCTGAAATTCATTTCAGGGACAAAAATTTCGGATTTATAAGTCTTAGAAAAAACTCCTATGCTATAGACCCCACTATATACAGCTATTTAAAAGAGCTAGAGAACCTAAAGGCATTTGCTATCGTTTCCGTTAAGGAAATAGATATGCACAATTTCAAGATAGAAAAACTCTTCTATAAAAAACCGATGAAGTTTTTCATTGAATATGAAAATGCCCTTAAATGGGTCAAAAGAAGAATCAGCGCCAAGTAAAGGACTAGCTTTCCTTTTCAGAGGTATCCGAACGCTCATGCTCCGATACCTTGAACAAATCCAAAAACGCACTACCGATACTTTTAGTAATATCCGAAGCGATCAAAGCCTGATACCCTGTTTCCTCTATGGCAATGTCCCCAGACCTTCCGTGGATATAGACCCCAAAAATGGCAGCCTGTAGACTTGGGTATCCCTGTGCCATTAAGCCCGTTATGATACCGGTCAGGGTATCGCCGCTGCCCGCTGTGGCCATCCCTGGATTACCCGTAGTGTTTATATATCCCCTCCCATCAAATAGGGTTATGGTGTGGGCTCCCTTGATAACAACGACTAGCTTGCGCTCTTTGGAAAAGCGCTTCACCTTTTCCAACTTTTCAAAATCGTCCTTCCATTTGCCTACAAGTCGCTCCAATTCCTTGGGGTGCGGTGTTAAAATGGATTTTTCCGGGATGAGGTCCAAAAGCTCTTGGTTTTGGGAAAGAATGTTCAGTGCATCCGCATCTATGACAAGAGGCAATTTATTTCGGTTTAAAAAATTCTCAAGCGCCTTCACAGATGTGTCCGTTGTCCCCATGCCTATTCCAATACCAACCGCAGTGGGCTCCAGGTCAAACTCAATATCTTCTATATTGGATTTACCATTGGATATTACCATCACCTCAGGTATCGCAGTCTGCAAAATTTCATAACCACACTCCGGGACATAGGCAGTCACCAACCCACTTCCTACCTTCAATGCCGCACTACTAGCTAGGGTTACTGCACCAATTTTTCCATAGCTCCCACCAATTATAAGGGCATGTCCGTAGGTGCCTTTGTGCGAATATTTTTCTCTTGGGCGATAAAATTGAAGCACCTCATTTTTAGATATCAGCTCGTAGTCCGTTTTTGCGTTCATCAAAAAATCGGTATCAAGTCCAATATCCAACACCTCCCAGTGATCTACATAAATTCCGGTTTGGGGAAGAAAGAAAACCAACTTTGGCACCTGAAAACTTAACACATAATTGGCCTTAATTACTGCTTCTTTGTCCTCCGGAACGCTGTCCGTAAACAACCCTGATGGAATATCCACCGAAAGGATAAACGCCTTGGAAGTATTCAAATGCTTGATTATTTGGGCCACCCAAGCATCGGGCGTTCTGTTCAACCCTATCCCAAAAATGGCATCCACGATAATATCGTTTGGATGAATTTCTGGCATATCAGTATCGGCATCCATGTAAACAGGCCAGATTTTACGATCTTTCAATCGATCCAAATTGATCATGAAATCCTTGGATCGTTTATCGCTATACTTAACCACGTACACAGCAATTTCATAACCATGCTCGAACAAATGCCTGGCCAGCGCAATACCATCGCCACCGTTATTTCCTATACCACAGAATAGATGGATTTTTACCGGTGCCCCCTGCATTCTCAAATGCATCCATTGAAAGATTTGTAGGGCCGCCCTTTCCATTAATGCATCACTTGATATCTGTTGTTTCTCAAGGGTTACTTTATCGGCTTTATAAATTTGTTCTGCAGTAAAAACCTTCATTTTTTGGTAGATTGAATTAAAAAGTAACGATTCCATAAAAAATTGTGGAAACGTTTGAATAGCTGGTCAAATGTACTACTTTTGGGCCTCATCCTATTAAAAAGGAATCGTACCTAAATGGACACTATGTTTGTATCCAATACAACTATAAACTATTTTAACACACGTAACGTGTTTTCAACCCCTATGGGGTAAGAACTATATACTTCCGCCACTGTGTTTTTCAACACGATTCCCATAGAGTTAATTCTTATTTCACCCTAACATGAAAGTCTTAAAATTTGGTGGCACTTCGGTTGCCAACCCAGAAAACATTATAAAAATCAAAAACATCCTTTTATCCTATAAAGGGAATATAATTGTTGTGGTATCCGCCTTTGGCGGAGTGACGGACCAACTACTTCAAGCAGGTGAGTTGGCGGCCAAGGAACAGACTGGTTATAAAGATATACTGAGTGAAATCGAGGCCAGACATTTGGATACCGTAAAGGAACTGATTCCCATAACCGCCCAAAGCAAGGTGCTTAGCAAGGTAAAGTCTGAATTGAACATACTGGAAACCTTATTGGAAGGCGCCTATTTTATTGGTGAGATTACACCAAAGCTTTCCGATAAAATCGTAAGCTTTGGGGAACTGTTATCATCGTATATCATAAGCGAGTATTTGGCTTCGGAGGGTCTAGATGCCGTTTACAAGGACAGTCGGGAACTGATCAAAACCTTTAAGCTTGCCGGCAAAAATGTGGTGGACTTTACGTTGACCGATGCTAATTGCAAGGAATATTTCAAAAACAGTTCGGCTTCTATAACCGTTTGTCCGGGATTCATCGCCACCTCAAAAAATAATGACATCACCACCTTGGGCAGGGGCGGATCGGATTACACTGCGGCTATTTACGCAGCCGCCTTGGAAGCTGACATTTTGGAGATTTGGACCGATGTTAGTGGCATGTACACAGCCAATCCCAAAATGGTAAAACAAGCCAAGCCCATTACCCATATTTCCTATGAGGAAGCGATGGAACTTTCCCATTTTGGGGCAAAAGTACTATACCCTCCAACGATACAGCCTGTGTTGTCCAAGGGAATTTCCATCTTGATAAAAAATACCTTTAAACCTGATGAGGCTGGCACCCTTATAACGAAATCAAAGAACGAAGGAGGAAAAACGGTTCGTGGTATAAGCCATATTGCCAATATGGCCCTACTCTCTTTAGAAGGACCCGGAATGGTTGGGATTCCAGGTATTTCCAAACGCTTTTTCGAGGTACTGTCACAAGCAAATATAAGTGTCGTCCTTATTACACAAGCCTCCTCTGAACACTCAATATGTGTTGGGGTATCCGCAGATGACATTGAAAAATCCGTTGAAGTGGTAAACGAAGCTTTTGCCTATGAAATTGAAAGGGGGAAAATCCAGGAAGTTATACCGGAGAAGGGACTGGCCATTGTAGCACTAGTAGGCGATAATATGAAAAGCCACCAAGGACTCAGTGGAAAAATGTTCAGCACGCTTGGCAAGAACAATGTGAATATTAGGGTGATTGCCCAAGGGGCATCAGAACGCAACATATCCTGTGTTATCAACGAAAAGGATGTGAAAAAGGCCCTTAATGCACTCCACGAAGAGTTCTTTGAAGAAAACGTTAAGCAACTCAATCTGTTTGTAATGGGTGTTGGGAATGTTGGTGCCAAATTCCTAAACCAAATTAAATCACAGGAAAAATACCTAAAAAAGAATTTAAAGCTGAATGTTCGGGTGGTTGGCATTTCCAACTCCAGGACCATGCATTTTGATGAAAAGGGAATACAATTGGATACTTGGCAAGATACTTTGTCCGGTGGACAAAAAGCCGATAAGAAACTTTTCATCGATAAGGTGAGGGACCTTAATTTGCGAAATAGCATATTTGTGGACAATACCGCAAGTGCGGAAATAGCGGGCACTTACCCTGATTTTTTGAGTAACAGCATATCCGTAGTTACGTGTAACAAAATTGCCTGTTCCTCAGAGTTTACTAATTATGCACGCCTAAAATCCCTCGCCAGGGAATACAATGCGCCGTTTTTGTTCGAAACCAATGTGGGTGCTGGATTACCTATCTTGGACACTTTGAAAAACTTGATTGCTTCCGGAGACAAAATTCTTAAGATACAGGCGGTTCTGTCTGGAAGCTTAAACTTTGTCTTTAATAATTTCAATGATACAAACACGTTTCACGATATCGTAAAAAAGGCTCAAGAGGAAGGGTATACGGAGCCAGACCCAAAGATAGACCTAAGTGGAATTGATGTAATGCGGAAAATCCTCATTTTGGCAAGGGAGAGCGGCTATGTTTTGGAAATAGACGATATCAAGAACAATTCCTTTCTGCCCAAAGAAAGTTTGGATACCACGAACAACGATGATTTCTTTACATCCTTGGTCAAATATGAGTCGGATTTTCAGAAAATATATGCCGATGCCAAAGCGAAAAACTGTAAGCTCAAATATGTGGCTCAGTTTGAAAATGGCAAAGCTAGCGTAGGACTTCAGGAAATTCCAGAAGGTCATGATTTTTATAATCTGGAGGGAAGTGATAATATCGTATTGTTTTTCACCGAAAGATACAGGAACCTTCCATTGATTATTAAGGGAGCAGGTGCAGGTTCCGATGTAACGGCGTCGGGTATTTTTGCGGATATTATTAGAATAGGTAACTTTTAATTATGGACGAAGTAAAGGTGTTCTGCCCGGCGACAATCGCTAATGTTTCCTGCGGATTCGATGTTCTTGGCGTTGCCTTGGATTCGGTGGGGGACGAAATGGTAGTACGAAAGATCCCTAAAAAAGGTGTTTTCATCACCAAGATAGAGGGACAGAATTTACCCCTAGAAGCAGAAAAAAATGTTGCTGGCGTTGCGGGATTTGCATTATTGGAAAAAGCCGATTACAAAGGAGGTTTTGAAATCGAAATAAATAAAAAAATAAAACCTGGAAGCGGCATAGGTAGTAGTGCGGCGAGCTCCACGGGAGCGGTTTGGGCCATGAACCATTTATTGGGAAACCCTTTTTCAAAAACGGATTTGGTCACCTTTGCCATGGAAGGGGAGCGCTTGGCAAGTGACGTTGCCCATGCGGACAATGTGGCCCCTGCCCTATTTGGGAATTTTACACTAGTACGAAGTTATACGCCTTTGGATATCGTACCCATTAAAGCACCCGAGGAATTATTTGCTACGGTAATCCATCCCCAAATCGAAATAAAAACATCCGACTCGCGAAGAATCCTAAAGACAACCTTAACCATGCAAACCGCTATCAAACAATGGGGGAATTTGGGGGGATTGATTGCTGGGCTTCTTCAAAATGACTACGAGTTGATAGGTCGTTCCTTGGAAGACCATATCGTTGAGCCCATCCGTTCTATCCTTATTCCCGGTTTTGATAGGGTCAAAAAAGCTTCCTTGGATGCAGGGGCACTAGGAGCGGGCATTTCGGGGTCGGGACCATCCATTTTCGCTTTGAGCCGGGGAAGACAAAATGCAGAAAAGGTAGCCCGCGCTATGAAAAAGGTTTATGAGACCATAGGAGTGGAACATGATGTCCATGTTTCCAAAATAAATCATGAAGGTGTTCGGATAATTTAAATTCTATACCATCAAAACTAAAATTAATACGTTGAAATTTTATAGTCTACATAAAAAAGCACCGGATGTTTCCTTTAAGGATGCTGTAATAAATGGCATAGCTCCAGACAAAGGACTTTACTTTCCTGAAAGTATTGAACCCCTGCCCATAAGCTTATTTGAAACTATCGAGGACTTGTCCAATCAGGAAATCGCATTTAATGCCATCCATCAATTCGTTAGTGATGAAATCCCGAACGATGTCCTCCGTGAGATTCTAAAGAATACGTTGGATTTTGAGTTTCCCGTCGTTGAAATCGATAAGAACATCGCTACCTTGGAACTTTTTCATGGGCCCACCATGGCCTTCAAGGATGTAGGTGCACGCTTCATGGCGCAATGTTTGGGCTACTTTTCTAAAGACGAAAATAATGAGGTCACCGTTTTGGTGGCCACCTCTGGAGATACGGGAGGTGCCGTAGCCAATGGATTTTTAGGGGTGGATGGTGTAAAGGTGGTGATCCTTTATCCAAGCGGAAAGGTGAGTGATATCCAGGAACGTCAATTGACCACCTTGGGGCAGAACATTACGGCCTTGGAAGTGGAAGGTACTTTTGACGATTGTCAGGCGATGGTCAAAACGGCGTTTCTAGATGAGGCACTTTTAAGTAACATGAAACTGACCTCGGCCAACTCGATCAATGTAGCCCGATGGCTTCCACAGTTATTTTACTTTCTGTTCGCCTCTAAACAAACAAAAAGCAAGGGAAGGGAAATTGTATTTTCAGTACCTTCCGGGAATTTTGGGAATTTATGTGCCGGTTTGGTAGCCCAAAAATTGGGAATGCCGGTGAAACATTTTATTGCTTCAACCAACGTGAATGATACCGTTCCTCAGTTCATGAAAACGCAAAGCTATGACCCTAAACCATCTACGGCGACCATCTCAAATGCGATGGATGTGGGCGACCCTAGCAATTTTGTGCGGATACGACATTTGTTCCATGATGACTTTGAAACCATAAAATCCAATCTTTCCTCCTACTCCTTTACGGATACTCAAACCAAAAAAGCACTTTTGGATATCTATAAATCTAGTGGATATATTGCCGACCCACATGGGGCCGTGGGCTATTTGGGATTAAAAAAGTATCAGGAAAAATATCCAGATACCTATGGCATCTTCTTGGAAACCGCCCACCCTGTAAAATTTTTGGATGTGGTGGAAGAAACCATCGGGGAAAAACTTCCTTTGCCTCCTCAAATTCAAAAGGTCATGGGCAAGGACAAAAAATCCATAAAAATTAAAACCTACTCGGAATTAAGTGAATTCCTATTGAACCATTAATCCAGCTTTGGCAGTTGAAAATCATCCAACGGACTGGGCTGTTTCATCATTCCCTCGATGGCTTCCGTCGTCCGGGGTGCCATAGCCGATAGGTTTATGGGACCCTCATCGGTAATAAGGATGTCGTCCTCGATACGTACAGCAATCCCCCACCACTTTTCATCGCAATCGCTGCCCTCTGGGATATAAATACCGGGCTCCACAGTAATGACTGTATTGGCTTGAAACGGACGGTAAGTACCTTGGTCATGCACATCCAAACCTAAATAGTGGGATGTACCATGCGGAAAATAGGTCCTCGCCTCACTTGCTTCCTCGATAATCCCCAAGGTAATCAATCCATCCTCCACGACCTTTAAGGCTGCTTTTCCGGGAGCCTGGAATTCGGCGCCCACCACACTGGCCTTTATCCCTGCCTCCTGGGCCTCATATACAATATCGTAAATGGTCTTTTGCTCAAGAGTGAATTTTCCATTGGCGGGAATGGTACGGGTAACATCGGCCGTATAGCCATGATATTCCGCTCCCAAATCCATTAGGATCAGATCATTGCCCACCTCCATTTTATTATTTTCAATATAGTGTAAAATACATCCGTTATTGCCACCCCCTACTATGGATGGATAACCCTCATATTCCGCCCCATATTTTTTATAAACGTATTCATGGACACCTTGTATCTCCGTTTCGGACATGTTGGGATGCATCGCTTTCATCACTTCTATTTGACCCACTGCGGAGATTTCAATGGCCTTTTTCAACAATTTCATCTCCTCCGGGGTCTTCGTTTCCCTGAGCGTGGCCATTATTTCTGAAATCATTCTGGAGTCCAAATTGTTGGAAGCCAACACTAAATTTACCTTTTCCTTTACTTCCAGCCTCTTTGATTCATCGGTGGCATTCACAAAGTCCGTCAAGAATTCATCCCCTTTGAGATTTTCATAAAAATCGAGATATCGCCGTACACTCTTTACCACATTTTCAGCATTCTCAGGTGTGACAGATTGAATCATGGCATACAGATTCTGCTTCATGGGGTCATAGTCCGATGGATAATTGGCCTTTAGTTTAAACGTTTTGATAAGATCGAACAAATCGGCCTCTCCCCTTTTGTCCCTGTAATCATTCTCAAAATCAAAAAAGGAAACGGTATTAAAGGATTTGAAATCGATGGGAACATTGGCGAAATCACTGCCATTAAAAACCTTATCAAAGCCAAGTTGCTCCCGTACCCCTTCCACTCCCAAACGCTTTCCGGTCCATTGCTCTTCCTTGGCATTTCGCTCCTGTACATAGATCATTTCATTATATTCATGTCCAGCGGCATCGGTTTGCATATCGGAGAAAATAAGCAGCACGGCATTGGGTTCCTTATATCCGGTGAGATAATAAAAATTAGGATCTTGATGGTAGATATAATCCACGTCATTGGCCCTGTTGCGTTCCGCATTGGCAAAAAAGACCAGAACACTGTTTCGGGACATTAATTCACGGACTTTCTCCCTTCTATCTTTATGAAATTCTGATGACAAATAGTCTTGCGGAAGGTTTTGAGCGGTTACCGTTACTATAGAAAGGATGGCAATCCACAGCATAGATAATTTCATAGTCATTCTTTATTATTGCAAATAGGAAAGGACAAGTTACTATAAAATTTGGGGAAAACATACGATGCCCTTAGAATGCTATCCTATTTAATTCCCTTAAATTTGCCTTGCATAATTCGATACTATGAAAAATACAGCATTAACAAAAACCCATGAGCAATTAGGTGCCAAGATGGTACCATTTGCAGGATATAACATGCCAGTTTCATACGAGGGCGTAAATGTGGAACATGAAACGGTTAGAAACGGTGTTGGTGTCTTTGATGTTTCGCACATGGGTGAATTTTTGATCAGCGGTCCCGGCGCACTGGACTTGATACAAAAGGTGACCTCCAACGATGCTTCCAAATTGACAATAGGCAGGGCCCAATACAGTTGTTTGCCCAATGAAACCGGGGGTATTGTGGACGATTTGATTGTTTACAAGATCAAGGAAGAACAATATCTTTTGGTGGTCAATGCTTCCAATATAGATAAGGATTGGGCACATATTTCGAAGTATAATACCGATTTCAAGGCTGACATGCGAAATCTATCCGATGATTATTCGCTGCTGGCCATACAAGGTCCAAAAGCAGTGGAAGCCATGCAATCTTTGACTTCCGTTGACTTGTCACAAATCAAGTTCTACCATTTTGAAGTGGCCGATTTTGCCGGTATAGAATATGTAATCATCTCAGCAACGGGGTATACGGGTTCCGGTGGTTTTGAGATCTATTGCAAGAACAGTGAGGTGCAACAAGTTTGGGACAAGGTTTTTGAGGCCGGTGTAGATTTTGGTATCAAACCGATCGGTTTGGCAGCTAGGGACACCTTACGATTGGAAATGGGCTACTGTTTGTATGGAAACGATATAAACGATGAAACTTCCCCAATTGAAGCAGGCTTGGGATGGATAACCAAGTTCACCAAGGATTTTGTCAATAGCGAAGCTCTGGAAAAGGAAAAAGAAAAAGGGCCCGAAAGAAAGCTTATTGGTTTTGAGTTGGACGAACGGGGAATACCAAGGCATGACTATGACATTGTGGATGCCGATGGAAACAAAATAGGCATCGTAACCTCTGGAACCATGTCACCTTCTTTAGGAAAAGGTATCGGATTGGGGTACGTCCCGACCGAGTTTTCAGCAATCGGAGGTAAAATCCATATACAGATTCGAAAAAATTCGGTGCCAGCCACAGTAGTGAAACTTCCTTTTTACAAGGGTTAAATGCCAGATTTCAAAAATATATTACATACCATTTACGAAGAGACAAAGCAGTTGTCCGATACTGGAAGGGTTGCCACCTATATTCCCGAATTGGCCTCCATCAGTCCGAATAAATTTGGGATTTGCCTGCTGGACATAGAAAAAGAATCATATCAAATCGGAGATTTTGACGAGCGTTTTTCCGTGCAAAGTATCTCCAAGGTACTCACATTGGCCATGGTCATGGGTCTCATTGGTGAGAAAATATGGGACCGTGTGGACGTTGAACCTTCTGGAGATCCATTCAACCATCTTTCCCTTCTGGAGCAAGAAAATGGCATACCAAGAAATCCTTTGATAAATGCCGGGGCAATTGTAGTAGCGGATATTTTGGTGAGTGAACTCAAGAACCCCAAAAAGGAATTTTTGGATTTTGTACATAAAATTAGTGGTGACACCACCATTAGGTATGATGAGAAAGTGGCCCAATCAGAAAAGGCAACCGGGTTCAAGAATTATGCTGCAGCCAATTTGCTAAAGTCCTATGGCAATCTTAAAAATGATGTCATCGAGGTGCTGGATTTCTACTTTTGCCAGTGTTCCCTATCCATGTCCTGTACCCAGCTTTGCCATACTTTTTACCTATTCATCAATAGAGGAAGGTGTATGCAAAATTTTGATTTTTTGACCGTTAGCCAAGTAAAACGAATCAACGCTTTAATGCTTACGTGTGGCTTTTATGATGAGGCGGGTGAATTTGCCTTTGAAGTGGGGCTTCCGGGAAAAAGTGGTGTAGGCGGTGGTATCGTGGCATTGTTGCCAAAAAGATTCTGCGTGACCGTCTGGTCTCCAGGCCTGAATCCAAAAGGAAACTCCTCTAGGGGCATGGCCGCATTGGAGCGACTGACCACATTATCGGATTTATCAATTTTTTAGTTTGGAAAAAAAGAAGGTCTTAATATTAGGGGGAAGCGGTTTCCTTGGTAACGCCATATATAAGGAACTCTGCAACTATTTTGATACCTATGGAACGTATTTCAACGCTAGAAGGTCTTTTGAAAACAACCAACAATTTTTTAGGTTCAATCATGAAGAAGATGATATTTATGATGTTCTGGAAAGCGTAAAGCCACAGATAGTCATCTCTGCTTTAAGAGGTAATTTTGCGGCCCAAATCGTCACGCACCAACACCTAGTGGAATATATTGGCCAAAGAAATTGCAAACTTTATTTCCTTTCTTCGGCAAATGTTTTTGATGCTTATAGTAAGTATCCATCCTACGAAAACGACAAAACACTTTCTGAAAGCATTTATGGCAGGTTAAAGATCAAGATAGAAAATATGCTGATGCGCTTGCCAAAAGATAAAACGGGAATTCTAAGGATACCCATGGTATTTGGCAATCACTCGCCCAGGGTACGTGAGATGAAAAATCTTATTTTAAACAACGAGCCGATAGAGGTTTTCCCTAATTTGATATTAAATGTGACCAATGATGACAAGCTAACCCAGCAAATTCATTATCTTATCAATAGAAATAAAACAGGAATTTTTCACCTTGGGAGTACGGACTTGGTACATCATGAAGATTTTGTAAAAGAGGTCTTGGAACGTGTGGGTAAATTCAACCCTATTATTAAAAGAGTTTATACCACCAATGAAGACAGGTATCTGGCAGTGCTTCCAAAATCCAACCTACTTCCCAAGAATTTGAGATTCACATACCAGGAAATAATTGACCATCATATTATAAAATAATAACACATGGAAAAATTTACGGACAAACAGATTTATGACTACCTCAGCCAACTGGATGGCTGGGAATACGTGGATGGAGCAATCGAGACCACTTTTGAGTTCAAGGATTTTAAGGAAGCATTTTCGGTCATGACACGAATAGCTTTTGAATGTGAGGCGCAAGGCCATCACCCTGATTGGAGCAATGTATATAAAACGGTAAACATTCGTTTAAGCACCCACGAAGCCAATGGCGTTACGGAAAAAGACTTTGTACTGGCAAGAAGCATCGAGGACATAATTGAAAGTGATTAACGACCTATCTTTAAAGATTGGTTTTAGGTTTTAACCTTTGGGAATTTTGTTAAATTTGCCAGCATCAATAATATTAGAATATGGGAAGAGCTTTTGAATTTAGGAAAGCACGTAAAATGAAGCGATGGTCGGCAATGTCCAAAGCCTTTACACGAATAGGCAAGGATATTGTAATGGCAGTAAAAGAGGGAGGACCAGATCCGGACTCCAACTCTAGACTTAGGGCCGTGATTCAAAATGCCAAAGCGGTAAACATGCCCAAGGACAATGTGGAGCGTGCCATCAAAAGAGCAAGTGATAAAAGTCTTGGAGATTATAAAGAGGTATTGTTTGAAGGCTATGCACCCCATGGAATCGCTATTCTTATTGAAACCGCAACGGACAATAATACCAGAACCGTTGCCAACATTAGAAGCTATTTTAACAAATGCAACGGTAGTTTAGGAACCTCCGGCTCCGTGGAATTTATGTTTGACCATACCTGTAATTTTAGGATTCCGGCAGACGGCATTGACCCAGAGGAGCTGGAATTGGAAATGATAGATTTTGGGGCCGAAGAAGTCTTTGTAGATGATGACGGCATTTTAATCTATGCTCCCTTTGAAAGCTTTGGTGCGATACAAAAAGAATTGGAAAATAGGGGAATCGAAATCCTATCCTCCGGTTTTGAGCGCATACCCCAGGTCACCAAGCCCTTGAGTGAGGAAGAGGCCGCCGACGTTGAAAAATTACTAGAGAAAATCGAGGAAGATGATGACGTTCAGAACGTCTATCATACCATGGAAGAGTAATTTTTTGAACTTCTAGCCAATTTAAAGTTTATTGAAAAATGAGAATGATAAAGCCATTCTTGGTACTTGTGTCGATAGTCATGGGATGTGGCGGTTTCCTTTTCATTTCAAAAGATAAAAAAGTCGGGGATTCCAAAAAACTGTTATCTGAGGAAACCACTTTGGACCAAAGTCGGGAAACCCCTCCAACCCTACTCTTCAAATCCGGTTTTGAAGGTGTTTCTATAAGTAACCCTAAAGATGGTTATCAATATATTACAGGACAAGATGCGATAACCAATTTTTCATGGCCCATATATATTCTAGGTTCTGACTTTAGTGGCATTCATCGGGTCAATGACGATAATGGCAAGGCCATAAAAAATAAATTGGAAAAAGTGCAGGGCCCAAAAGGCAATATAACCAACACACTTTATCAAGAAGTAACGTACGACGTACAAGTGACACAAACACCGTATCAAATCAACAACATCAAACAAAACCCCGGTGAATTGTATGTACGCTATTGGATGAAGACGGATACGGTATCGCTTTTGGGCACAGATGAATGGCGTGCCATTTGGGAGTACAAAACAAAAGAATATGCTGAAAATAGAGGTTTTAGGATGATTGCCTATATGGCAAAGGACAATCAGGGTAAACCGTTTTGGCTATTCCAAGGGGACAAAAATCCTCAAATGCCTGTTTGGCAGGTAGAAAACTATAAGATTCCTTTGATAAGGGGCGAATGGTTTAAGCTCGAGTTTTTCTTGCGTTGGAGTGATGATTCCAATGGGTACGCATCCATGAAGGTAAATGACCAGCTTATTGGGGAACATCATGGCCCAACGACCAACAATTCAGACCCTATGGATTTTATGATGCTTACCCAAGTATATGGCAATTCCCACCCTCTGTACCAGTGGGTGGACGACCTTGAAATTTGGGATGGAAACCCAACTCCTTGATTAATATCATCACCATTGTTCAAAAATCCGTCCATATATCGGAAATAAAAGTATTCAAAAGAAGGATTGATTTTTCAATGCCTAGAATAGGTATATTTGAAAAAAATTGTTTAGTTCCGATTTCTGTAAAGTCGGCATATCCTGTAGTCACTTATGAGATCAGTGTTGCCTTATATTTTGGCCGTAACGCTACTGTTTGCTTCGTGCAATAATGACGGAGAAACAGATAGCCAAAAAACAACGCCTCAGATGTTATTCAGTTCGGGTTTTGAAGATGCCACGTATGTGGACCAAGTAAGGGACAATTATCAGGTCATACGCGGTACGGATGGTACCACGGGGTTTACATGGCCTATAAAAATTCTGGGGTCAAATTTTGCTGGCATCCATAGAATTGAGGATGATGGTGGATCCGCTATAGAAAACTATATTGAAAGCATAGAAGGCGTAAATGGTACGGAGACAGCAGCCCTTTTTCAGCGCGTAAATTATGACATAGGGGTAACACAAACACCCTATCAAATCAACAGTGTACAAGAAAATCCAAGCGAGCTGTACATTAGTTATTGGATGAAGATAGACGATACCTCCCTAAATGGGCCCGATAATTGGCGTGCCATTTGGGAATACAAGACAAAAAAATACAATATCAGCAGAACCGATGGATTTCGTATGATTGCCTTCATAGCAACGGACGACAATGGAACACCCCACTGGCTTCTTCAAGGTGATATAAATCCAACGGAACCTATCTGGCAAGTTAGGAACTATCAAGTACCCATACCTAGGGAGGAATGGTTTAAAGTGGAGTACTTTCTAAAATGGAGCGATAAGCCTGAGGGTTATGCATCCATGCGGGTTAATGGCAACCTGGTCGCGGAGCATTACGGGGCTACCACCAATGATGGCGACAATTTGGATTTTATCATCCTTACCCAAGTATACGGTAACACCCATCCCATGCATCAGTGGATCGACAACATTGAGATTTGGAGTGGATTACCTGAGTAATGACTCCTTACGTTTTTAGATTAAGTGAATTTAGGTAGGCCGCGTCAAAAACAAAGGCCTTTTCTGTTTGGTGCAGGTGGTGTATGGCCATAAGATGCTTAGCAAAAGTTGGATAATAAACTGTCTTCACCTCTTCCTCATATTCCTCCAGGCTTAGTTTTTTTATTTGATTGATATTTAACGCCCTGCCATAAATTCCATCCACGTTTCTTTGTGAAGGTCTATAGGAAATCCCTCCCTTTGTAAAAACACCACCTCCGTTTCGGGCTACGCGAGCGTCTATTAGTACGGGGTTATTTTGATGGGGCACCAATGTTTCCAATTTCAAGGAGTCCACTTTATAGATATGAAGCTCACTGTTCATAGGAGCGGACGCATCCATTTGTTTGTTGAGGAAAAGCCATCTTTGATTTTCTTCATCGGTGTAAAAAAAGGGATCAGCTACAAGTTCTCCTTCAAAGGCGGTACTGTAAAGTTCCCAATAAACAGGAAAATGGACCGCCCTATACAGCTCGAGTCTTTTGTTTCCAGAAGTTTCCGGCATTAAGTAGATGTCCTTACCATCCCTAAAAATGAAGGGAAAGGAAAGATGGTAGTCCGTTACCAAGACATCCTTGATATCTACCAATGTAGTCCCTTCTATTCGTGCACAGGAAATTTTCCCTTTTTTTGTCCGATACGAATAGTTTTCAAAAAAAACATAGTCGGTTCCATGGTGTTCAAATAGAAAAGGATCTGCCCAAAACTCATCCTTGGGCATTGGGATAGGTCTAATTTTTTCCAAGGAAGATGTTTCAAATTCGCCCGTACCCAGAAAAAGCGACCATTTCTCCGGTCGTATGCCCAAAAATTTATCCCCTAATTTCTCCAAAGTCTTTGCCCCAAGTCGAAAATAAAACCTACGCAAATACCTCAACACGTTCCTAAACCCCGGGTATTCCTTTGTAGGAAGATTATACGCGGTTTTTGGGTATTTAGATTGACTTCTTTTGAATAAGGCGCCCAATTCCTTGAGAACCATGGATACAGCACCCTCCGTAACAATTTTAGCTGTTTCGGTCATTGACCAAGCCCTATTAAAAAAACAAGCACTTAACAGTTCACAATGGTCATAGTTACCCTTGTTTGCCTTGATTAGCGAAGCCCCAATACCTTCTTGGGCATCCAGAATCTCCCAAAAACCTATGGGACCGTGTTTTCTTTGATCAAGATCGGAAAATAAAATGTTCCAAATACCATTTCGGGATTTATAGATAGGGTCATCCGATAAAAAAATATCGGACAGGTTGAGAATGACCTCAAAGCCCTGATCATCGTGCGATTTAATCTTCAAATCAGGTACATCGATGCAGAAAGCCTTCGGATAATTATCACGGATAAAGTCTGATATGTTAACATCAGGTTTTGGGATGTTCAACAACTTTCTCTCTAAAGCCGCCTGAAGATTCAAAAGCTTTGCTGAAACAGAAAATCCGGTAGTATATGATGTGATATCTCGAGTAGGAGCCTTTTCCATGGAAAGAAAAACCGTTTCAAAGCTTTGGTTTTCCACTGACCACTTGATAATTCGCTGCTGCCAATGTTGAATTGGGGCATCAACAGAAATCAATATTCCAACTCTTTTTACCAAAGGTTTTTATTTAAAGTTAGAACGAAAACAGCTATAGATAAAAATTCGGTGAATGGCCAATTGAATATTCCTACCTTCCTTAACTATTGTAACCGTAGGCGTAGCCATAATTATATTTCCTTTGTTTTAGATTGCCCACGGCATTTACCACGTATGCCATATTCTTCAATTTCTTGTTTTTGTGCAATTCTTTTGAAAAGTGAAGCAGATTTATATCCGTCATACCTGAACGAAGCACAAATAAGGTAACATCCGCATAATCTGAAATCAAGAAAGTATCCGTAACCAACATGGTTGGGGCTGTATCGACAACTATGTAATCGTAGCTTCTTTTGGCCTCATCAAGAAATTTACCAAAACGTTTATTTGAGAGTAATACTGGCGCACTTTCTGGAATGGCCCCACTTAAATAAACATGATGATTGAAGTTTTTCTTAAAACCGAATTGTATTCCATCTTGAAAATCAAACCAATCGTTCTTTAGAAAGTCTGAAAGGCCCGGCGAATTTTTTTCCAAATCCATATAACTATGCAATTGTGGATTCCTAAGATCTGCTCCCACTAAAAGCACCCTTTTCCCTAAACTGGCGTAAGCCAAGGATAGGTTTAATGCCGTCATGGTCTTGCCTTCTTCCTTGATCGCAGAAGTGACGAACACAACCTTGCCACCTTCTTTTTTTGGAACAAGGTAATCCGTATTGGTACTCAAAATTCGGAACGATTCCGCCAATGCAGATCCTTCCTGGAAACCTTGCATATTTTTCTTGTACTTAAAAAATGGAATCTCTATCAGTGTAGGTATTTCCGGATTGATTTTTTCAATTTCCTCCCGACCTTGGACTTTGGTATCCATGGAAGAACGGAAAAATATAAATGTCAAAGGCAAAATAAATCCCAACATCAATGAAACAGGATACACTAAGACCTTTTTGGGCCAAACGGGTTTGAGACCGCTTACACTATAGTCTATAACTTTTATGGAAGAAGCCGGTGCCGCATATTCTATGGCCGCTTCTTCGCGCTTGCGCAAAAGTAAAAGATACAGGTTTTCCTTTATGTTCTGCTGTCGTTCAATAGACCTTAGAATTCGCTCCTGTTCCGGTATTTGGGAAAAATCAGAACCGGCGCGGTTTCTTTCCTCATTGTAAGTGCGCAAAGAGGTTTTCATCTGTGCCTCGTAAACCCCTACTGTCTTAAGAATGTTTTCCCTGGCAAAATTCAACCGTTCCGACAGATTTTTAAGATTCGGATGGTCCTTTCCCACGGAGAGCATAAGTTTTTGTCGTTCCCTTGCCAACTCGTTATAATCTTGGACCATCGTATTCAAGGCCTGGTTGGCGAGACCAATATCCGCCGCCAACAGACCGTAGGCATCATTGGAATACAGGGATTTCTTTAGAATGCCCAACAACGAAATTTGGGTTTCCAATCGCAAAACCTCACTCTCACTTATGGTCTTTTTACTTAGGCTGGCGTTGGCATCCGACTGTATGTACGAGAGGTCCTCCAATTTTTTATAGTCCTTTTTGCTCAACTCGATGGAGTCCAATTCCATGGATAAATCCTTGAATCGTTGATCAATAAGGGATAATGTGTGTTGGGCGACAAGCTGCTTGTCCTCCAAACTGTTGTTATCGAATTTGTATACAATGGCATCCAGAATGGCCTCGGTCCTTTGCGTGCTATGCCCTTTCATGGATAGGGTAATGACATCGCTTTGTTTTTCTGAAGTACCAATTTGCAATGCTTCCGAAAGTAAACTAGTGGCTTGCTTTTTTGACCTTAATACGACCCTATAAGTGATACCCTTGTAGTTGTTGATATGGTCGATATCCCCCAAAATAATCCTGAAGGGCAGTTTAAAGTCCCTATCACGGTCTTCCTCATAGGAAACTAAATAAAAATTTCCTTCGCCATCCATAATATTGAATCCGGCCGATGCCATTTCAATTTCATAGACCATTGGATTTATTATTTCCGTATCGTCGATTATAGTTTGCAAAACAAAGGGAACTGCCCAAATTTGGGAATATACCAAATTGTTAGACTGGTAGTAATCCACATTAAGTCCCAATTCGTCCACCACTTCCCCCAACAATCTGTACGATCTGATTACTTCAATATGGTTTTCAAGGTTCAGCCCTAGGTTAGGGTTGTTCATGACCCTATCGTTGGGAATGATTTTTGGTTCCTTGGCATCGTCCAAAATTTTGATCTTAGCTTCTGTATAAAAGGTTTTTGGCGCATATTGACTGTAAAAATGTCCCAACACTAAAAAAATGGCACAGCTGGCAACGAACCAAGGCCAATACCGGGCATATTTTAATAGTATGTCTTTGATGGAAACGGTCTCGTCCTCATCCTTGAAATCTAAGATATATGGCTTTTCACTCATAATTTTCACGTGTATCCTTTTAGATACACCTAATGAAAGAACAGGATTCTTTCAAAATTTTAAACACTGTTTATTTAAAGACACCGTTCAAAAGAATTTAAATTCAGAATTCAACAAAAGATTTCGCCAACTTCTGTAAAGATCGAAGCTAAGGATAATTGTCGGCCCTGTATTTATAATTCGTTCAATCCCAATATTTTCTCGATAATACGGGGGGAAGTGGCACCATCCCAAAGAGGTGGAATACCACCAGATTTCCAATTTCCGGAAAGTAACTTTTCCATGGCCGGGCGAATGGCCTTTGGATCTGTTCCCAAAAGTTCATTGGTACCCATGGTAATCGTTTCCGGTCGTTCCGTATTATCCCTAAGTGTCATGCATGGTATGCCCATGACCGTGGTCTCTTCCGTAATCCCGCCGGAGTCCGTAATAACTGCCTTGGCGCGTTCCACTAGGTAGTTGAATTCCAGATACCCCAGTGGCTCTACAAAATGAAGTCGTTTGTCGCCAATATTGAGCCTCTCCAGCACCTTTGCAGTTCTGGGATGGACAGGAAAGACCAAGTCATAGGGAGCAGAATGGAGAATGATCTCATTGATAAGTATTTTAAGGTTCTCCTCCTCATCAACATTGCCCGGCCTATGTAAGGTCATGACCATATAACTTTGCTCCTTTAAACCCAAGTTTTCCCAGAAAGCAGGTCTTCTAAAACGTGGACGTTGTTTCAATAAGGTATCAATCATAGTGTTGCCCACATAAAATATATTTTGGGGCTTTACACCGTTCGCCAAAAGGTTTTGGTTTGCCAATTCAGATGTAGTGAAAAAGAAATTGGTTATGGCATCCGTAACCAGCCTATTTATTTCCTCTGGCATGCTCCAATCGTGAGACCTTATCCCAGCTTCTACATGGGCTACTTTTGTATGAAGTTTCTGTGCCACAATAGCACAGGCCATGGTGGAGGTTACATCACCCACTACTAAAACCAAATTTGCCGGATTTGCCATGAGTTCCTTTTCGAACTTAAGCATGATTGCTGCGGTCTGTTCCGCTTGTGTACCTCCACCAGCGGCTAGGTTTACATGGGGTTTAGGAATTTGAAGTTGCTCAAAAAAACTACCGGACATTTTTTCATCGTAGTGTTGGCCGGTATGTACCAGCCTATAGTCGATTTTCGCTCCTTGGTCCTGGGCTTCCCTTATGGCATGTATGATAGGTGCAATTTTCATAAAATTGGGTCTTGCACCTGCAATTATGGTAATCTTTTTCATTTTCAAATTTCTTCAGGATGGATGTAGTTATTTTAGGTTCTTGTGGACAAAAGGGAAACGCACTTGTGTTCCGCTGCTTCCAATTCCACAGCGTCAACCTCCGCCCAATCGATTTGTTTAATAGCCGTATCCAAATCCACGAATTCAAAGTCTTGAATCCATCGCTCCAATTTTGACTTGCAATTTTTAAGGCCGACATACGACTTAAATTTTCTGAAAGACGAAAGACCCTGCAGCATAGGTTGTCCATAATCAAAGTCCCTGGGATGGAAATATGTCATTACGTAATCCGATTTCTTACTAAAGTGTTTAATGAATCGGTAAGGAAACAACCGAAAATATCCACCACCGGAAAAAATAAGTTGTCGACCAAGAAAAGGATGGGTGTTTATGGGAAACTCCTTTAACTCCGCCCCGTTGTACCGTAAAAGGGAAGGTTTGCTTGTTCCATATTCCGATAGTCCCCCGTGCCCCCTTTTGGCGGCAAATACGGAAGAATCGACCGTGATACCCAATTCATAGAGTACTTCAAAGGCCCATTTATTGCTTTCCGTAATGGAAAATCCCGGAGCCCTGAAGGACCGAACCTTTTTACCGGTACAATCCTCCAAAGTCTTAATGGATTTTTCTACATCCTTGGTGAAAGTCTTCCTGTTTTGTTCATAAGCCAACTGATGTAAATGGGTATGGCTTCCAATTTCATATCCCTTGGATGCAATTTCACGGACAACCTCGGGAAATTTTTCCGCAATCCAACCTACCACAAAAAAGGTCGCACTCAAATTTCCTTTACTCAAGATTTCATGGATAGTTTCCATATTTTGATGTATGCGCGTTTCAAAATTGGCCCATTCCTTAGGCGTCTTGGTATAGGGGTTGTCCAAAATATGATACCATTCTTCTATGTCAAATGTCAAAATATTCAATTCCTTCATCTAGTAAACGTATTTTGAAATGTAGTGGCCAAAAAAGACTGACGTTCTTAGAGGCTGTAATTTCCAGATTTTGGTTAAAAATGTTAAGTCCTTAATGGAAGTTCCAATGGGTTCGGAGAAATTATAGTAAATAGGGAGCTCTATAGGATTCCATTGTAATTTAAACCTGTGGTTGTTACTTTCTTTAGTTGACCTACCAAAGGAAAAGTAATCATACTTCCCTATTGAGTCTTTCATCATTTCCCAACAAATAAGGGCATGTAGATTGTGTTTGTCATAGGCACAATCCGTGGCAGACCAACAGATTTCGTTGAAATTTAAATAGGACAGGGAAAAACCCGCTGCGATAACCTTAACACCATCGTACAAAACGGTGATTTCCGCCTTACCGTATTCATAAAGTTCCAGAAGGTTCCTGTAGAACACTTTCCCAATAGGTGGGGACCCAAATTTCAACATCTTATTACTATACAGATCATAAAAGTCATCCAATAGATCCAGACCTCCTACCCTACTTGTAAATCCTTTATTGGCCGATTTTCTAAGCTTTTGCCGTAATTTTGACTTGAAGGACATTATCTGTTCTTCGGCGGTTGGGTAGAGCTTAAGAACACAACTTATTTTTTTATCGTACACATGTTGGGTCAGTCTTTCAAATGACCGAATCTCAAACTTTCCTTGAGGTACTATATTTTCAATAAAAATCTCTCTATTTAGGGAATGCTTTACTAAAGGGCCGCCATACGAAAAATGCGGCATGGAGACTACTTTCCCTCCTATTTTCACAGTTGGAAAAAGCCCGATTATCTGTTCATTCTCTTTTATGGCGTAATTAAGGGCTGTATATCCAAAGGTCTTCTCCAATATCTTTCCCAGGCATGGATTGTGAGCAATCGTAACCATTTGATGCCCCATTTCGCGTTCAAGAAAGGAGTTCCAAATATTAGAATCCAAACAAACCTCCAAAACAGCACTGTGATCAATATTATTTTTATGGTAATTTATCATTTTACGTTTTTCGTTTCCAATCGCCTTTAGTACACATATTTAGAGATATATTTTCCGAAAAGAATGGAGGTTTTAAATGGTTGTAACTTCCAGAGTTTCGTTAAAATTTTAAATTCCTTAATCGATTTGCCAACGGAATGGGAATGATTAAAAAATAGTGGAAGTTCTATAGGGTTCCATTGTTTTTTAAATCTATGATTGGTACTGTTCAACGTAGACCTTCCCATGGAAAAATAACAATAGCCATTCTCAATGGAATCCTTGATAATATTCCAGTATAAGAGGGAGTTCACGTTGTACCTGTCATATTTCTTATCTGAACTTACCCAACATAGCTCGTTAAAATCCTTATAACAAAGGGTGAAACCGGCAGCAGCAACATTTTCATTTGCATAAATCGCCGATATCTGGGCTTTACCATGTTCATAATCCTCCAAAAGGTTTTTGAAAAAATCCTTTCCCAAGGGGGGCGACCCTTTTTGGAACATTCTTTTGGAATATACTTTATAGAAATCATCCACTAGCTCCGCACCTCCGTGAACTACCCGAAAGTTTCTTTTTCTTGCCTGTCTTATCTTTCTTCTTGCCGATGATGATATGGTCATGAACTGTTCCTCTGGGCAATTCTTCAGTTTTACTTTGGACAGTATCTTATTTGCATAAAAATTATCCGTTACCTTATGTAGCCCCCTTACTTCAAAACTAGTCTCATTAAAAAGTTGTGAAACTTCCAAGTTTTCTTTTGTCTTAGAGCAAATAATAGGACCACCATAGGAAAAATGGGGCATGGATACTAGTTTCTTACCAACCTTCATTGCGGGCAGGACACCAATAATTTGTTCATCCTTCATGATAAACATATTCTCGTCCTTATAACCAAAGGTCTTGGCTAAAATGCGTCCCAAGGAAGGATTGTGTGCAATGGTAACAAGCTGGTGCTCCTTCTCATCTTCTAGGAAACTGTTCCAAGTCTTAAAATCGGATGCTTTTGCAAGATGTATCATAACTGGTTCAATATCAATTTCATAAAAAATGGCAATACCCTTATATCTCTCATGACGCGCTTCTTGGGTTCTTTCATGGTCCTGTAAACGCCTTCAAGACCATTTTTAATCCACCATTGTGGTGCTCTATTTACCTTACCCGTAAAAACATCAAAACTACCTCCCAAACCCTGATATACGGCAGGATGTAGTTTTGCCATTTCTTCCATCAATAGTTCCTGCCTTGGACTGCCCATGGCCACAAAAACCACATCGGGGCGTTTTAATGCAATCTCTTCCAATAGGTCTTCCTTATCTTTTTGGTCCTTCAGAAAACCATTGCGATATCCAACTAGATTTATGTTTGGAAATTGCAACTTTAAAAGTTCTACCGTTTTATTGATAACAGCATCTTCACCTCCCATAAGGAAAAAAGATTTGGTGTCATGATATTTTGCAACAATATCCAACCAGAGCTCACATCCCGGAATTTTCTGGACATTTTTATGTCCCTTTCTATTGAGGGCCCAAACAGCACCTACGCCATCAGGATACCCCACATTCCTGTTGATAATTTCCTTTGAAAGGTCCGTGGCATGATGGATTTTTTCGGCATTTACGGCAACCAGGATATTTTTGTTTTCAAAAACATATTCCAGTAGTTCTTCGCGTGAATTGGGAACAGCGGTCTTGACCCCGTTCAACATTTCCCAAACCATATTTTTTTCAGTTAGTGTCATTAGAATCAAACCAATAATAAATGCCCAACAAAAGAAAAATCTGTTTCTCTTTGTTGTAACCAGAGGCATGAGCATTTAAAATTTGGTCTACATATTTTAAATTAAAAACCTTTGCGAACGAAGATGTTGGATCCAGCAACAGCCCTTTCAAGATGTCCATTTCTTCCCTAAACCATGTATTGGTTGGTGACTGGAAACCTTTTTTCTTCCTATTTATAATCTTTTTGGGCAACAATTTTTCCGCAAATGCCTTATGGATCAGTTTTCCCTCCCTGTAGTTGACTTTCCGTTCCAATGGAAGTGACTCCATGAAGCGAACCAATTCTAAATCCAACATGGGAACCCTGCATTCCAACGCAAAATTCATCGTTATTTTATCCGTATAGTTCAATAGGTCGTCGGACAGGTTGAGTCGGGTGTCCAAAGCCATCAATTTTTCAGCAGGATGTATACGGGATTTACAGTCCAACTTATCATAAAAATGACCTATCAAACCTTCACTGAGATGATCATCCTCACCTATCAATCGTGCTATTTCTTCCTTGTCGAAAATCTCATAGACTGATAAAAACCGTTCCATTTCAATCGAAATTTCCATAGTTTTTGCGCCTCTGATCCATTGATCGTTCTTGGTTCCCAAGAATTGAAATGTAGGTTTCAACACAGACCTTATCGGGGAAGGCAAATGTTCTCTAATGATTTCAGAGCGATACCGGGTATAGCCTCCCAAAGGCTCATCGGCACCTTGCCCGGTCAATACGACCTTTACATGTGAGGAGGCCAATTTGGCCAAATAGTACATAGGAATCATGGAAGTGGTTGCCAAGGGTTCCTCCACGATGCGGGAGCACTCCTTTATCAATCCTAGAAAATCGTGGAATGATATTTTTTCAACATGATGTTCCAGGCCAAGAAGATCTGCAGTTTCCTTGGCGTCCGCTATTTCGTCCTCATCAAATTCTCCTTCAAAACCAATGGTAAAGGCCTTTAAGGTGCCCTGATAATGCTTTTTTGCCAGGGCCGCGATCAAGGCACTATCTATGCCCCCGCTTAGCAATACCCCTACTTCAACATCGGATAGCAATTGTCTTTTTACGGCCGCCTCAAGGTTTGCTCCATAATTATCAATCAATTCCCTTTTACTGCCCTTACTAGTTTTTGGCAATTGGAAGGCATAAAAACGTGATTCATGTGCAATATCGGTATTGGAAACATCCCAAGTAATGAAATGCCCTGCAGGAACTTTTTGAATATTCGTAAAAAGTGTTCGAGGTGCCGCATTATATCTTAATCTCAATAGACTGGCCAGTGCCTGTCCATCAAGTTTACCATCATTGTGAAGGGCGCGTATTGGTCTAATTTCGGATGAAAAAACAAGTCCTTTGTCACTCTGAGAATAATACAGAGGCTTTACACCAAAAGGATCCCGAGCTAAAATTATTTGCTTTTTGACCTTATCCGCAAAGGCAAAGCCAAAAATCCCATTAAGGTCTGCAATGCCTTGTTGTCCAAAATGAATGAGATAATACAACAGGGTTTCGCTATCCGAATGCCCCTTAAATTCCAAATCCTTGGGTAATCGTTGTCTTAATTCTTGATGATTGTAGATTTCACCGTTAAAAACCAGTACATAATTTCCGCAAGGGGAAACCATAGGTTGGTGACCTGCGGGGCTCAAATCGACTATGGAGAGCCTGCGATGTCCAAAATGTACACTATGCTCGCCAACATCGAACCTTTCGATACCAAAATCGTCGGGGCCCCTATGTGCTATCAAATCAAGGATATCCTCCGAGAATGGTATGTTTACCGATCCTAAAATTCCGCACATATGGCTAGTTTATTATTCTTTCTGTTGAAAATTTTACCATTGACAAAGTAAGTCCTTCGCATTGGCACTAACATAAAAACACGATTAAACACCTTAAGCCATGGACAAACTGATGGTGGATAAAAATTGAAGGTCACACAGAAATGCATCCCGATAGATGAACGGCCTATATATTCTACCAAATGAGGTAAATCGACGCCCAATCCTATCCATGATAATCTAGCTCAAGTGCCGAAAGTGCATATAAATAGGGCATTTTTGCCCACCGTAAGGTGTTTTTGTTTTTACGGAAATTGAACGTGTCAATGACCGAATAAATATCATCCCCTTTCCGAAATTTCACGCCTATTGAAGTTGCCAATTTTTTGGCAAAATCGTGGTCTCCAAAAAGAACCGCGAAATGTAAGAACTCCGCATTATCGTATAAATCGTATTTTATAATGGAGGGCTTATTGCTCAGGCTGAATCTTTTGAAAAGCCCGTCCTTGGAATCGTAAAAATTTAGTTTTAAATAATCATAGCCCATCGCCATGGTTTTCTGGGCGTCTTTTAAGGGTAGAATTTTATGGGTCTTGTAGATATTCTTTAGTACGAAACAGCTGTGGAAACAATCAATAAAGGAATTTTTATCTTCAGGGGAATACAGCCAAGAACCATCGTTTCGCTGACTGTTTTTAATAAAATTGTACAACTTGCCTATTCTTTTCTTTATAATTTCTTTTTTATCAGGAAAATAGCCCAAAAAAATCGCATAGGCATACATAGTATAGGAAACCGCATTGGTGACAAGTCTGTCCTTTGCAGGGCCATAGGAGGTAGCCATTTCATCCGAATCCTCAAAAAGAACCTTTATATCGTTTTCATAAAAAGTAAATATGCTTTCAATATGCTGAATGTATTCTGAATCATTGGTTATTTGAATATAGGCGTGTATTGCTTCCAAGGCGTAGGGTGTATGTGTACTGAAAGGGGTATTCTCGTTGTAGTCCAACCCTTCCCCCACGGCCCACTTAAAGCCCAAACCCCAACAAAGTCCGGCGTAACCCTTGCAGCTATGTTCAATAAGCCAATCTACATGCCGTTTCCCAAACTCTAGGTATTCATCCTTTTTCTCAATTTTGTAAATGTTGAACAGGGTAAGTGCCGCCATAGCCCTTGCCGTGGGGTATTCCCTTTTTTTGTAAAACAGACGGGCATTGTTGTTTATGAAATGATCATAGAGTGTTAAAGCCGCTGCTGGTAGCAACCCAACGTACTTGTTTTTATTGAACAAGGACTTGATTTGAATACCAATACCGGTCATCCATATATCGTAGGGGTCATAACCTGCCAAATCATCCGAAATGCAAACCGCTTTAATATTATCCAAATTCCTATTTTCTTTCATTGGTATATGATGGAATTAAGAACGCGCTATCATACTGGCAAAGGAATTTGCCAAACGCTCCGCAACTTTGTTAGCCGTTAAGTTACTTAGGGCAAAGTCGTGATTATAATTGCCCATATGGACCATCTTTTCCCTATCCAAAATCAAATCCTTTAACCGAGCGGCCATATCTTCCTCTTCTTTCAGATCTACAAAATATCCCATCTCCTTATCCTTGAAAAAATATTTTAACCCGCCCACGGGTGTCGTAATAACGGGCATTCCAAAAGCCATGGCTTCCAATATGGATGTAGGGAGACCTTCCGTATAGCTAGGCAAACAATACACATGTGAATTTATGAATACTTCCCTTTTTCTACTTCCCGTTAGATGTCCTAGAATTTCAATATCAGCATCGTTCTGGGTTTCATTGACCACCCTATCCATTTCTTTACCGTCACCTGCAATCAGAAGTTCCAAATTTGGGACCGACTTTTTTAGTTTTCTAAAAGCATCTATAGTTTCGTAAATACCTTTCTCCCTTACCAGTCTCGACATAAAAAGCAGTCTCATTTTATCCGTACTTCTTAAATTGTTCATTTTTTCCGAAATAGAAAAATCTTGGATGAGACTACCTTCAATGGTTGTGGTGGCAACAGTGACCACACCTGTATAACCCCATTCCCGGAGTTTGGATTCAAAGTCCTTTGAAAGCACAAAAATCTGTTCGGCCTTTGCAAAGGTTCCCTTAAATAATGGGATATAACGCTTCGTTACCATTTGTTCAAAATCCTCATCCCATCCATGAAAAAAGATGGCAAACTTCCTTTTCCTTAAGGCCAACTGTTTTGCGAACAATCCATCCCTAAAAAAACTGCGTGCGCCTAAGGAAGGGTTTAGTACGCACAAATCAACCTTATTAACCGATTTCAAAAGCTTCCATTGATCCACTAGCGGACCAAACGGGTTTTTGCCGTGCCCTCCTATTTCCAAGGGAATTATTTCAAATTCCTTTCTTCCTCCAAACTCGGGCAAAAGGGCATTCCAAAAGGAACTGACTCCTCCCGGGGAACTTAAATGCGGTAACGTTACAAGGATTTTTGCCATGAGCGGTCAATAAATTCTAAAGGTTTTCAACGGGCATCGGCCAAGGTAAGTGCTTCTTCAATGTTTCTTTTTTTCCTAAGGACATTCACTTTTTTGAACATCATGTCCTCAAACTCCAATTTTACATAAACCAGTACCATGAAGACATCGAGCTCAAACCACATTCCCCCTTGAGTCAGCATCAAGGATAAATACAAAAAATATACGGACAGCGCCAACCGATATGAGGGTCTATTTTTTCTTTTCCAAATAAATTTAAAGAGGGAAACAAGATATCCAAGAAAAAAGACGATACCCAGAATCCCATTCTGACCTAATTGGGTGAATATCTCGTTATGGGCATATACCCTGATGCCAGTAGCTTCCTTTATCTTGTCAACCAAGGCGTCGAAACCAAAACCAAAGAGCATTTCAAAAAGGTTACCGCTGTACCATAATTCTACTGCAGTTTGCCAAAAAATGAGTCGGCCAGACCCTGCAGCGGTCTGTTTACCGTTCCGGATATCAAAAATACGGTTGTAAAAAGTCTCGTTGGTTTCCAAAAGATAGAAAAACCCAATGGCCAGTATGGCAATTGTTAACGTGGCAGTTGCAATCTGTTTGATGGAAAATTTCTTGGGCAAAAACAGGAACAGAAGACCAATGGCCAGCATGGCGTATCCTGTTCTTACAAAAGTCAAATAAATAAGATAGATGCCGAATATGGTTATGGCGTAGTTCAGTTTTGTATACTTAATGATGCTGGATTTTGCCTTCAAAAAAGCGATCAATATCAAAACCGCGGTAGTGGTGGTAATGGCAGCCCCATGTGAATTTTGAAACATTCCTGAAAAGGTCCCGAAGCTTTCATAGTCTACCGTATCCTTTGCCTTGGTTTCTAAAATACCCAGAATAAAGGGAATGCCCGATAAAACCACAAACTGGGCAAAACCTAAAAGTATTTTGTCCAAATTTCTCAAATCCTTGATTTTGATGAGCGCATATTCGAACATGAGTGGAAACATCATGTAGCGCACAAAATCGATAATGCTCGCAAAATAGCTAACGGAGAAATTTGCCGTCACCAGGTTTTTTCCAGCCCGGGCATAGGACCATTTTATAAAATTAGGCTTCCTTCGATTGCGAATGATCAATACCTGCCATATCAAAAAGAGAAAAAGGGGAATCTTCCAAAATTGGGAAAAAGTGGTTGGACCTACGGGGACAGGGCCCAAATAGATAAGTATGAACAAAACCCCAAAGATTGCCAGCTTTTTAAAATTGTTCATTCCGATCTTAATTTATCGTACCGATTTTTACTTCTTACCAAAAAAACCCAATATGAGTTCCTTCAAACCCAATCGTTTATCCAATTCTACAAATGAAAAATAACCGGACAAAAGGATTAGAACACTGCCTAAGATATACATCCATGGAGTATCAAGGATCTTTATCCCGACCAAACACAATAGACCAAAGACGAATTGCAAACCAAAAATCTTGGAGAACCCCTTTTGGAAGGAAAACTGATATTTGGTCCTAGCTATAAAAAAGACCTGCCCCAGATATACGACATAGGATACCAGAAAAGAAATACCTAAACCAGTTAGGCCCCAATAGTAGTAGCCAATGATATTAAATAGCAACAGGTATAAATTTGAAATAAGCTCGTTCCAAAAGAAAAGTCTACCCTTACCTTTAGCTATAAATATAAACCCAACCACCCACGCAGGAACTTTGAAAAAGAGACCCAAAAATGCCCAGTAAATCATAACGTTGACTGCCAAGAATTCTGAGGAATACAGGATAATAATGACCCAATCAATAAAGACCATTAATCCAACCAAAACGGGTGCCAATATTAACAATGCTATTTCGGTCTGTTGGTTTATAAGCTCATTCGCTTTGATATTATTTGATGCAACTGAAGCTAGCCTAGGATAGTAGTCGGTCTCCATCGCCGTAAAAAGCAAACCAACATAGGTGGTAATCAAGGCAATTCCCGCATTATAAAGCCCCACCTGCTCTACCCCTCCTGAATAATTAATAAAAACCCTTAAAGCATATGATTCCCCCAAAACCATTATACCACTGAGACTGAGCATGAAACCCATGGTCATCATACCTTTTCCTTCCCATTTCAATTCCCTGATACTTAGAGGTACGGATTGTTTTTTAATCTTATTCCCAAAATAAAGGGCTACAAGGAAAGTTGCCAAAGCCGTAATGACCAATCCAGGAACTATACCCTCCAATCCCAAGTAGTAATAAAAAGGTATGGACAATAAAAGCCCTATGCCGGAACCTACCATATTGGCCTTTGCCAAATCCTTGAGTCTTCTCAGCCCTTGAAGCAATACAAAATGCCCACTGGCCAATTGCTTTAGTAGGACCGTAATTGATAGCCAAACAAAGGCAAGGGTATATTCAGAATTTCCAAAAGCCACCTCGCTAAGCCACTTTGCCCCAAACAAGGTAATCAATGAACCTAAAACACCTGTAATCCAAATTAGTCGGTTAAGTACCGCCATTGTTTTTGCCAAGCGAGAACCATCATTGGAATCCTTTGCCGTGGCTATGTCCTTTACGCCGCTTATTCCTAAACCAAAATTCGTCAATGAACTGATCAATAGAATCGTAGTATTGAGTAAACCCAGTATACCCACACCCGCAGGACCTAAAAGGACTGCCATAATCTTGGACCGTAATATGGAAATGATAATATTGAAGACCTGGACACCCCCAAAGATAGAAGTCGCTTTCATTATCTGTCTATAGCTGCTTCCTTTTTGATTGTCTACTTTGGTAAGTTCTATGGATTTTTCCAACTCCTGAATTTTAAAATTGACCTTATATGATACAATTCTTAGCGGTTATTTAAGATGATCTTGCCTCGGTACAACCTATTCTTACAGGACACCGTCCTTGTCTAAAGCCTTGTCCTTCTTATACTTTAGTTTTCCCTTTATAACATTAAAGTTCTTGGTTCTGTCTTTTAGGAATTCTTTCCCATTTCCATTGGTTTTAGTAGCTAGACTAGTGTCATTCTCAAATAAAGCCGACTTGAAGCCTTTATTTTGGTCGGCTTTGGCCGAATCTTTCATTTTGAAAACATCCATGGTATTGTTGCCATATACGGATGCCACCTCATGGTTAAGGGAAGCAGATTGTACTTTCGTTTTGATTTTAAAAACTTTTAAAAATGGCAGTAAATAAATAGCTGCACCGAACAAAACCGAAACAACCAAGTGTATATGGATATTTAAATGCATCGTTAAAAAGGCAAAAGCAATGACCAAGGAATTAGCCATTACCAAGGTAAAAGTTGCCATTTTATGAGACATCCCTAAACGTAAAAGCCGGTGATGAATATGATTGGAATCAGCACTAAAGGGACTTCTCCCCTCCCGAATCCGAATAGAAAATACACGCAATAAATCGAATAATGGATATGAAAGAATGGCCAACAAAATAACAGGCGAGTTCATATAGTTATTTGTTGTTCCTATTTCTGTATTCAAGTTTAGAAAATAAATGCCTTGATAAGCCAAAAGAAAGCCCGTTAACAATGACCCGCAATCCCCCATAAAGATCTTCTTGTCCCTGGATAAGTTATATTTTAAAAAACCAAGAACGGAGCCCACAAATATTGTAGCTACCAAAGTCATCAAAAAATTGCCCTTTAAGGAAAAAAGCACACCAAAGGTGATGCTTCCCAATATGGAAAGCGAACCTGCAAGCCCATCTATACCGTCCACTAGGTTAAATGCATTGATGACCAACATGAATACAAAAATGGAAAATAGGACGGATGCGAAATAAGGTAACTCGTTTAAACCGAAAATTCCCCCAAAATGTAAAATTCTAATATCTGTAAGTACAACCACGTTCAACACGGCAATCAACTGGCCAATCAATTTCTTTTTAGGAGCCATACCGGTCAAATCGTCCTTAATGCCCAAAAAGACCAAGATTATCGATGAACCCATAATGGCGAGCAGTTTGGATAAATCCGTGGGTACCAAATCTGTCAAAATACCAAACACAATAATGGATAACGAAAAAGCCAAGAATATTCCCAATCCACCTAAGTTTGGGGTTTTGGTGGCATGCATTTTCCGATGATCGGGATCATCCATCAAACCCTTTAATTTGGATACATTTATGATAACAGGGTATAGATAAATGCTGGAAGACAAAAAGAAGGCTGCCAAACCAGCAATCAGGGACAGGTAAAAGTAATTGGTTAAAAAGTCTATCATACTATTGGGCATTCCTTTCTATTATTCTTTTTAAATGATGAGCACCATTTTCTCATCAGCTTTATTATTCTCAAAAAAAGGGATTACTGTTGTAAAAAATACCCCAAATTCTGAGGTAAGATTATAGGCATTCAACAAGGAAAGAAATTGGGTTAGTTTGGTTTTATAGTTAATTTGTGAGATAAAAGTAACGGGAAAGAATATCCCTTCGAACAATAATCGTTATTATACCTTGTTCATCGGTAACCCGCTTAGAGCCCATAAATAAAGGGATGGTCGATGAAAGGGAATGTAATATTCATCTTACAGAATTATTGTGAATAGAACTATTAACCCAAAATTTGAATTTTAACATTCATGATTTGAATGCGTTACATATGAACATTTTTAAATCCTTATAGGTTTACACATAATTTGTACCATTTGGAAAAAAATATTCAAAACAAAAAGCCACCTTAAGTAAGGTGGCCTTTTATCCATTTACAAAATACCTTAGGGCTTTCGAAGCACCTTTAAGATTTGATTGCCGCTACCGGTAGTAACATATATATAATACATTCCAGCAGGCAATTCGTTTGTTTTCAGTCCAATCTCATTTCTTCCTTTCTTCAGATAATAATTTCCAAAAGTCTGTACCCTTTTCCCAATTCCATCATAAAGGGACAACTCGCTTTTCATTTCCCTAGGGGAAATCACCACAAGGGTAAAATCCTCCTTAAATGGAATTGGATATCCGGATAGTTCCAAGGTTGGTGCCTGATATTTGGACACATCCTCCACAGGACATACCTCGGCGTGAAGTATTACGTGGAAGCTGTCCATATCCCCCGCACTTACGTCTGAAAAGGTATGGGTTACAAAGTCTCCGCTGATATTGTCCTCATATGGATAATCCCCTGGTGCCACCGTTAAATTACCGTTGTTCGGTTTGGCAGGTATTGCGTTGCTGCCCACATACAGCTGGGCCTCCGTCATCTTATAACCGCCCAATGTGGATACGGTAACGCTTACGCTACCACCGGAATAGACCACTTGAACACTTCCGACAAGGGCTCCCTTACTGATATCGCATTGCCCGGCAGCTGCGTACAGGTCCATTTCATAGACGCCATCTATCGACGGGAACTCATTGGTCCACCCCCATCTATTACCATTGATATTGGGTATATCCAAGAAACAAGTTCGTACGTTTTCATCCGAGGACCTGGCAAATGCGGTTTCGCATTCATCAATAGAACCTCCAGCGCAACTTTTATCATCATCTTGAACAATGTCCCATTCACAGGTATCCTGGTTCCATATTGCGGTTTCATAGCACAGGGTTTCCGGCATTCCTGGTTGTTCGCCTTCTATATCCCAGCTACAAGTGTCAGAGTTCCATGTGGCAGTCTCGTAACATTCCATCTGTGGTTCTTCCGGTTGACTACCTTCAACATCCCAAGTGCAAGTGTTCGGATTCCATGTTGCCGTTTCATAACATTCTGTCTGAGGTTCTAAAGGCTGCTCACCTTCAACATCCCAACTACAGGTATCTGGGTTCCAAGTAGCAGTTTCGTAACAGGCCGTCTGAGGCTGTTCGGGCTGTTCGCCTTCAATATCCCAGCTACAGGTATCCGCATTCCAAACAGCATTCTCATAACAGGCAGTTTCGGGCATCTTGGGTCTTTCGTTCACAATAACCCAACTACAAGAGTTAAAATCCCATACAGCCGTTTCATCACATTCGGTTTTGGGCATTTCAGGTCGTTCGCCCGTAATATCCCAAGTACAACTGTTAGGATTCCAATTTGCCGTCTCATAACAAGAAACTGGAGGCATTTCCGGCTGTTCGCCTGTAATATCCCAACTACAGGTATTCGGGTTCCAACTAGCCGTTTCAAAACACTCCGTTTTGGGCTTTTCAGGTTGCTTCCCTATAATATCCCAGCGGCAATTGTCTGTATTCCAGATAGCGGTTTCGTAACAGGCTGTCTGAGGCATTTCTGATTTAATACATACTTCATCATCACATGCATCAGGTATGCCATCACCATCCTGGTCCACGGTATCATCGCCGTTCGGGCATTTATCATAACAATCTGCAATACCATCGCCATCTTCATCGAAGCCCTCGTCTATCTCACCATCACCGTCATTGTCCACTCCGTCGCATATTTCTTGACCGGGTTCCGTAACGGTGATACTGCATCGGGAGGTCGCCCCCTTGGCGTCCGTGATGGTTACGTAGTGCGTGCCAGCATTTAAGTTAGTATTCAACTGACTGGTAGTACCATCGTCCCACCTGAAGGTAAACGGTCTATAACCACCATTGCCATGTACCGTGGCCGAACCATCATTGCCACCGTGTACGCTAACGTTCCCGTTGCGGTTGATCCAGCAGTACAGTTCCTTGGCGATGTCTATCTGGTTAACGGTCTCACAGCCGTTCACATCCGTCACCGTAACGGTGCGGAGCCCATAGGTCAACCTCGTCGCAGTCTGCGTGGTCTCTCCATTTTCCCATAGATAGGTGAACGGTGCCGTTCCCCCTTTGGGATACACTGTTGCCACACCGTCTTGGGTAAGGTGGTCCGTTGTAAGCTTGTCCTGTTCTACAGAGCTTAAGAAGGAATCGCAATCCCCGCCCGTAGGTTCCGAGATGGTAATGCTACACCGTGAGGTGGCCCCAATGGCATCCGTAATGGTCACATAATGGATGCCTGCGCCCAGCTTACTATTCAATTGTGCTGTAGAACCATCGTCCCATAAATAGGTGAAGGGCCTAAAGCCTCCGTTGCCATTTACACGGGCAGCGCCATCGTTGCCGCCACGCACGCTCACGTTCTGGACCAGGTTGATCCAACAGTAGAGCTCCTTGGCTATATCTATCTGGCAACTGGTCTCGCATCCGTTGGAGTCCGTCACCGTTACACTGTGCATGCCATAGGTTAACATGGTCGCCGTTTGCGTCGTCTCACCATTGTCCCATAAATAGGTGAATGGTGCCATACCGCCATAAGGCGTTACAGTTGCCACACCGTCCTTGGTAAGGTGGTCTGTAGTTAGCTCATCTTGGACAATGCTACAGGTCAAAAGCTCACTCTGGGTAACCACAAATACCTCTGAGGTCGTTGAACAACCTTCTTGGTTGGTCACCGTTACCGTATAGCTTCCCTCAAGAGCCGTAATGGTCTGCGTGGTCTGCCCGCCTGGTGACCAAAGATAGCTGGCAAAGCCCGCCCCGGCATCCAGCACCACGCCGTTACCATCGTGGCAATAGCTATCGTTTCCGATAATCTCTACGGTTGGGGGTGAATTTACCGTAATAGTCTGGGAAACAGAACTATCGTTACCGCAAGCATCTGTAAAAGTCCATGTTCTCAAAATTTTGTAAGTATCAGGGGTTTCTCCTTCCAAAAATTTGTCATTTGGTATTCCAACTATTGAAATACCTGGTATTATTCCATTTAAATCATAAATATTAAGAGCATCTACACCTGCAAATGAATCAAAATAATCAGGTGAAAATAAATTAGCAAGGATACAGCTTTGAGCACCTGAAAGGAGATCGGCCTCAATATCTGCATTCCCTACTATACCACATTTATTCGCCGCTGATTGCACAAAAGCATCTTCAAACCAACCATCACTACCGTTTACCTCTACAACCTCAGGTCCCCAACCGTAACCTCCGTTCGATAGGCCCATTGCGGTAACATTGTCTCTTATCAACTTGGCCAAAACATCAGTGGCATCATTTGATGGAATCAAACTCTCATCAAAATATTTTATATCTAACCTAAATCCCCCACCATTATATGTTATATAACTAACACATACATCTGCAATCTTTATGCCCTGCACTACCAAAGGAAAAGAATAATTACAAGAGACAGGGCCATTTGGATTATGACCACTGGTATCCAGAACATATAATTCTGCCGATAGCGGAATATCCTTTTCGCATTGTACTATTACATCAGCTGGCGGAGTGGTCGTACCTGGAGGCATCTTATCTACTATAGTAATGGTCTGTTTACAGTTACTACTTTTTCCAGATTCATCTGTTGCAGTCCAAGTTCTAGTAATGGTACCTGTTGAACCACAAGCTGCAATAAAAGAATCTGAAAACGTGACAATAGGATTAGCGTCCGTATCATCGTTGGCGGTTGCACTTCCGGTGTCGACAAAACTAGTGGAAGCACCATATTCAACAGTAACATCTGGCGGACATGTAATGACTGGGGGGCTTACATCCGGACAATTAAACTGGCTTTTGTCAACTTGAATATATGTCTCACAATAATCGCTATTACCATTTACATCTTCTGCCCATACCCTTACTAGAATCGATTCTTCATCATCACAATTTAGGGTCAGGCTTGGTGACTTTATGTCTGAACCGCCACGAGATATTGAATAGGTTACGGGACCACAAGCATCAACTGTTGGTGACGCAATAAAATCCGAAGCGAAAATTGTCCCAAGTCCTGTTGTAGCATCCAATTCCACCTTTAGACCATTGATACATATAGGAGAGGGAGCTTTATTGTCCTCAAGGGAAAGACGCATGTTACAAGTAGACGAATTACCTGCTTCATCGGTTGCGGTAAAGGTAATTACGGTGTTGCCCGTTCCGTTGAATGTAGATCCCGCAGGAGGGCTTTGCGTAATGGTAGGTGATGCCGTAACATCATCGGTTGCCGTGACCATGCTTGTGTAATCTGGCACGAGAGTATTGCAATTGGCATCCACCATCAATGTTTGGTCGGCAGGGCACGTTATCACCGGTGGCATATTATCAATTGTTCCTATTGTTGGCGTACCCAAACTAGCATCCACCGTACCGGGATACACTGTATTATCATTACTTATCCAATTGGCCAGGTTATGCACTATGGCCCTAATCTGTTCAGGGGTACCGGACAAGGGGCAACCCGCTATGCTACAACTAAACTGCCAATTATCAGCTTCAGGAGTGAACCTCACGGCAGTATCACCCGTAGTCAGGGCATCTGGTAAGGCCGAGGTCTGGTTATCCGTTGCCGCACCGTCCCAATTTGCATCATTGCTTGTTGGGGTATCGTTCAGTTGCATTCCCGCAATAAAAGTGGGCGTTGAAATACTTCCTTGTATGGCGAATAACTGATCTCCTAAATAGGTAAACGCCGCGGCAATAGGAGTAAGATTCGAAAAATTCAAGGTGATGACCTCTCCTGCACTTCGGGCAGACCCAGAAGTCCACGTAAATTCACCGTCACCAATCGCATCGAAGAAACCTGCACCATCATTCCAGCCACGGTCCGTAAAAATAATTTGGGTGGCGGCATCGATATCCTTTAATAATATAAAGGCAAAACTATCCTCCGTATTATTAGCACCATCCGTGTTTACACCAACAAATGCTATGTCACCTGGTCCTAGAGCGGTTTGTCCAAAAGACCAGAAAAACGTAAGACTAAAAAGGTAATAGAGTAGAATTTTTTTCATAATAACAGGTTTGTGATTGGTTGGTTTTGAACTGTCTTAAGACCTAGAAGGAAATATACCTTGCAAGCAAATTATATAATTCAAAGCCAAAGTCGGTTGAATATTGTTTACCGATTGATTACCCCCTACATTATTTTGGGGAAGCGCAGCCATCTCGACATCCGAAGAGGTACCAAATCCATTAAATCCAGCCCCTGCAATAAAATTACCTACAGGATTATCAGTGTCCGCCTCAGATTTAGCCGGTAATTTTACTCCGTGATTATGCGACGGTAACTGGTTAATATTTAATGTATTAGTCTCTGAACCTTGTTTGTCACCTAAATTATAATTGGAGAGACCTGGTCCCGTTCCTGAAGAAACAGGCACCCGCCCTCTTAAATCAGGTAATGCAAAAGTGGTTCTACCGTCACCTCCATAGAAAGTCCCTATAAGAGAAAAAAGTGCTTGATTGCTTGAAATGGGCAACAATTGTCCGTTACAAAAAGCCCAGTTTCTAGGTGCAAAATTACCGGCGAATAAAATTATTTGTGCTAAATATCCTTCCATAATTATTTAATTTATTGGTTGATTGAAATATTGAAATTGATTTTTGTTTTATACAGTGATTTTTCCAGTTGTGGAAAAAGTAGATTGTCTTCCAAATTTTGATGGGACTCCCAATGTTTATCGGTGATGTACGCCCCAAAATCTGAAAATTTTAGTTCCGTGACCAATTCCTTATTTTCCCTTGAGACCCTAAAGTGGATGGTAGTATGCTTACCCATTTCTTTGGATGGATAATCGGACTTTAAAATATACCTTCCCTGAGTATCCGTTAACAATGAGCCCTTGTGCCCTATTTTTTCCGAATTGGGGGAAAGGTGCCAGAATTCAATCTTCACATTTTGAAGGGGATTCTTTCCCGAACCATCGAAAACCCGCCCGGAAATTTCCACTTGCTTACCAAAGAGCTTGGTACGTATATCTGTCTTAGAAATTGAAGGGGAAGAAAATGGTTCCTTTGCGAATAAATCGGTCGTATGCAAAAGCACGGCACCAGTTGATGCCATGATGGAACCTTTAAGAAAGTTCCTTCTTTTTTGGTGGTTTTTCATTTTTCCTTTGGTGATTGGTTACAATGACCATAGGAAGTAGTTTGGTTCTTTGTATTGTGGGGTTACAAAAACCAGTTAATGTTCCAACTGAATTCTATACCTATGTAAGGTACTGGTTAATAAGGTATTTACACGTTTCCAGCTTATGAACTGTATGATTTATCGGATGAATGGTAATAAAATGTTAAAATTGTAACATTGAAAGCATGGAACTGTTACGGATATGGAAAAAATACAATAGCAAAAAAGCCCTAAAGATGATTGCTTTAGGGCCTTTTACTTGATTAATGTAAGTATCTATCTTTTAATGAATTTTTTAATCATAGCGCCGGAGTTGCCACCATTTGCTCTAATGATATAAACACCCGTTTCTAAATTTCTTACATCTATTTGCATAAGGTTCCAAGAAGTCCCGGGAACACTCTTCACCAATTTTCCAGAAATATCATAAAGATCAAATCTTACTATTCCAGAGTTCTTAGGAACTTCCAAGTTTAAAATTTCAACCGTAGGATTTGGCCATACTTCCATTTGAAAGGTACGTGCCGTTGTAACAAGGTATGGATTTGCCATTCCAAAAGTAGGTGCTTGCAAATTTCCACTAAATGAACTAAACGCATAAGGATTTGCATCTATATCATAAGCGATTTCTATTGTATGATCATTTATTGCATACCAGGCATCCGTATTGCTATCCCTAAATACCAGAACCGGTTCATCCCCTGTAAATTTAAAGTCAGCACCTCCCAATTGAGTACCAAACAAGAAGTTCTCATCACTTGATTCATCAGGAATACCAATGGCATCCATGATATTGCCGAGATTGGAAATGCCGGTATCCAAAACACCATCATCATTACTATCAAAATCGTTGATACCATCTTGATAGTTATCCGTAATCATTATGGTAAAGCTCGGGTTCTCTATATCCGGAATTGAAACTGTTAAAAGTCCATTTGCGTCAAAAGTGCCTGTAACTTGCTCCACATCATTAACCTGGCCAGAATTGGCCGAATCAGAATCCAAAATTACTATCCATCCAGTAAAGGATTGACCAGCAGGACCTTTGAGTTCAATAGACTGTTCAGATGGATCCGTACCAGGTGGATTTGGCTGGAATTCATTGATAAGTACGGTGAAAGAAACAGCTTCTAATACCTTAACTACATCCGTTGCGGAATTGGAACAACCATTCTCGCTAACATAGGTATAGGTTAGCGTATGTTCCCCTATGCCGGCTAACGATGGGTCAAAATTGTAAGTGCCGTCTTCGTTATCCGTTACTCCAGGTCCACTATATACACCCCCTTCAGGGCTGCCTCCAGAAAGGTTATACTGAATTCCTTCATCTATACTTACTTCGTCAAAGGAAACAAACTCAACCGTTGGCAATAATACGTCTTCATCGATGTCACCATCACCGTCATTGTCGACACCGTCGCATTCTTCAACATCGCATCCATCCGGAGTTCCGTCTCCATCGGTATCCAAGCTATCATCAAAACCTAGACATACATCCAAACAATCCACTACGCCATCTCCATCCGTATCCAAAGAGACGCCGTTGGCATCTACGCTATCTGGACAGGGCGAATTGATTTCGTCATCCTGACAATCGACAATACCGTCACCGTCTGTGTCAACGGTATCGTCACAATCGTCCATACAATCGGGGGTACCGTCTCCATCTGTATCCAAGTTATCATCCAATCCTGGACATTTGTCCAAACAATCCGGCACACCATCCTGATCAGTATCTAAATTATTATCGCACTCATCAAAACAGTCGGCAATCCCGTCCATATCGGCATCGAATCCTTCATCTACTTTACCATCGCCATCATTATCGAGACCATCGCACTCTTCCACATCACAGGTATCGGGCACTCCATCACCATCGGAATCCTTGGAATCATCTCCATTTGGACATATATCTAAACAATCGGGTACACCGTCTTGGTCAGAGTCCAATCTATTATCGCACTCATCGAAACAATCGGCGATTCCGTCCATATCGGAATCGAACCCTTCGTCCACTTTTCCATCTCCATCATTATCTACACCATCACAAACCTCTGGTCCCGGTTGGGTTATGGTAATACTGCATTGCGAGGTCGCCCCCGTGGCATCCGTGATTGTCACATAATGTATCCCGGCCGTTAACGAGCGGTTGGTCGCTTCCGTAGATCCGTCATCCCATTTAAATGTAAAGGGCCTGTATCCTCCGTTACCGCTTACACGTGCGGCACCGTCTTTACCGCCATACTCTGTAACATTTTGTATCAGGTTCACCCAACAATAAAGTTCCTTGGCTATATCTATATACGACACGGATTCACAACCATTGGCGTCCGTAACCTTCACCCAATGCATGCCATAGGTCAAAGTGGTGGCCGTTTGGGTGGTCTCACCATTGTCCCAATAGTAGGTATAGGGCGCAGTACCGCCATAAGGCGTTACCGTTGCCCCCCCGTCCTTTGTCAAATGGTCAGTAGTAAGCTTATCTTGTTCCACCTCACTTGTAAATTTATCACATGCACTTCCGGTAGGCTCCATTATAGTAATAGTACATTCGGAAGTCGCCCCCGTGGCATCGGTAATGGTCACAGTATGTATACCTGCCGTTAACGAGCGGTTGGTCGCTTCCGTAGACCCGTCATCCCACCGGAAGGTAAAGGGCCTGTATCCTCCGTTACCGCTTACACGTGCGGCACCGTCTTTACCGCCATACTCTGTTACATGCTGTATCAGGTTTATCCAACAATAGAGTTCCTTGGCAATATCTATTTGACACATCGTTTCGCAACCGTTGGCATCTGTAATGGTAACGGAATGCATCCCATAGGTCAATTTGGTGGCCGTTTGAGTGGTCTCCCCGTTGTCCCATAAATAGGTGAACGGTGCCATACCCCCAAAAGGTGTTGCCGTTGCCACCCCATCCATTGTTAGATGATCCGTGGTAAGCTGATCTTGTACGATACTACAGCTCATTTCCTGCCATGAACCTACACTGAATATTGACTCACCCGACTCACATCCACTTTTTAAATCCTTTACAGTGACCGAATAGGCAGTATCTAATAGGAAGCCGGAGATCACACCGCCGGCTCCTACCGTAGGCCCCGCAGGGGAGAACGTATAGGTCAGCGTGTCGTCGTAGTTCGTTATGCTCGCAGAACCCATCATTTCACATGTTGAGTTTTCGATATATACCACAGGGTTTTCAGGCGCGTTCGGTACGGGGTCTATCGTTATGGTGCCCGTCTCGCTGGAACAGGTCGTGTCGTCCGTGTCGCGAACGGTA